>CAYTJF010000058.1:0-10590 GCA_964437945.1 uncultured Granulosicoccaceae bacterium | reverse complement strand
GAGTAGTTGAGCTGTGAGTAGTTGAGCTGTGAGTAGTTGAGCTGTGAGTAATTGAATAGCTGAGTTGAATAGTTGAGTTAAACCATGCACAGAAATCTTGATCTGGTGTCTTTGCGAACCCTTATTGCTGTAGCTGAATCTGGTGGTATGACCCGAGCTGCCAACCAATTACATATGACGCAATCCGCTGTTTCCATGCAAATGAAACGTCTGGAAGAGCAGCTTTCCGTGCAATTGCTGCAACGAGATGGGCGCAAAGTAGTAGCGACAGTAGAGGGTGATCGATTGATCAGCTATGCGCGTCGCTTACTTGATATTAACAGTGAGGCAATTCGAAGTTTGAGTGAGCCTATATACGATCTGAGTATTACTTGTGGGGTGTCAGACGATATTGTGCATCCTTATCTACCGCAAATAGTGCAAGGCTTGCATACCTCATATCCACGATTGGGTGTCAACGTCAAATGTGACTTCAGTTATTTTCTGCGCCGAGGTTTAAAAAATGGTCTTTACGACGTTATCCTGACCACAGAGCTTGCAGCGGCTGAAGGCGGTGAGGCGTTGATGAAACAACGCCTGGTCTGGATGACGATGCCAGGGGGGACTTGTTGGAAAAAGCGCCCGTTGCCGGTTGCCTTGTCGCACAATTGCATGTTCAGGAAACCCGCGCTTGAGGCACTGGATAAGGCGAGTGTGGCATGGATTGATACAACCCAATCTATGAACGATACATCAGCGTTAGTCCGTTCCTGTGCCGATCTGGGTGTGCGTGCAGAAATGGCTTCCAGCTGCTTTAACGGTATATCAGAAATTCAACACGGTGGTGAGTTGCCTGATTTGCCCGACTACCAAGTTGTCATGTATTTTTCGCCCAGTGTGGAAAAAGAAATAACAGATGAGTTTTCTGGTATTGCCCGAGCTGTTTTTAGTGAAGAACACAATTGCGTTTAGCGCAGAGCTTGTTAAAACATATATATAAGAACCCTAGCAAGGAATCTGCTTGTTAAAGAGGTGAATTAATTATGCAGATTGAGCAGGGTCCGTTGATGGCGGCGTTAGAGGCGCTACTGAGTGCCAATGATCTACCAATAACCGATTTATCTGACCTACAACCGTGTGATTTTTTATATTGTGGAGAGCGTGAGAAACCTATCGCTGCAATTGGATTACAAATTGTTGGCTCGGTGGGCTTGCTGCGTTCACTGGTAGTATCTCACGACGGCCAGCATCAGGGGTACGGCACTGCGTTGGTTGCAGCGCTTGAATCCAAAGCCAGTCAAGCCGGAATAATTGATATATTTTTATTAACGGAAACTGCGCAAGACTTCTTTGCACATCTGAACTACACAAGTATACCCAGAAATAGCGCACCATCAGCAATAAAAAATACGGCTGAATTTAATGGTTTGTGTCCGAGTGATGCAACGTTAATGCACAAAAACCTCACTGTTTTTAATGCGACTAATTAGTAATACGGATTTTCTCATGAACAATGAAGCGATTAATCTGAATCAAAAGTTGAGTTTATTCAACGATTATTGGAGTCCTAAAAAGGTAACATCATTCAATGGTCATGATGTGATGCTTGTTAAAGTGCATGGGGAATTTAACTGGCATAAACATGACGATACAGATGATTTCTTTCTCATACTATCAGGGGAACTCACTATTGAGTTTCGAGATAGTGAAATGAGCTTAGGAGCTGGGGAGATGTACGTAATTCCCAAAGGGGTAGAGCACCGCACTGTTGCGAAAGATGAGGTGCATATGCTGCTTATTGAACCGGCAGGAACACCTAATACCGGTGACGTAAGTACAGCGGCAGTGGTTGAGGAAATCTAACCCGGATCGACGAAAAAGCATATGCACTTTTTTTGATGTATCAATCTCAGTGTCCTAGGTCAAAACCAGGTTGAAGCAGGATTTATTGCTTTGACTTTGATGATGCTTAATCAAATCTAACAGCGGTTTTGCACGTTCGGCGGTTGGTTTGTTGTTCATCGGGTGATTGGAATTGCGGTTCTCGCGTTATCGTTAAAAAGGCAGATCGTCCGCATCGCAAATAAATTGCACTAGTGGCGAGGCAGCTTTGAACATGCGCGCGGTTTGTTTGTCGATGTCTTTTGCGTAAACCGTCGATATTTTCAACTGTCTAACGGCAATAAAGTCTTTTCTTTTTAGGTCGTGTATTAACGGGTGCTCAGCCTTAAACCCTTTTGGTGGTCGCTTTAGCGAATCTCCACCGAATTTAAAGTCGTTTTTACTTGTTATCTTGTTGGCCAGTTTTTTCCATTCTTTAGGGTATTCGTCCATTAAGGTACGCACGTTTTTAAGCGTACTGCTCTCGGGCCGCCATATTCCAGCGCCCAGGAAAATCTCACCGGGCTCAATATGAAAATAAAATCCAGGTGCATGCACATCCTTGCCGCGCGCATGTTTGAAATGAATGCCTATATTGGTCTTGTAGGGGGTTTTATCTTTCGAGAATCGGATGTCTTTATGCACACGCATCATTGAGCCGCCGACTTTTTTTGCACTTACAACAAAATGTGGCGAAATTTTAGCCATATGCTGATCCATTGACTCGATGTAGTTCAATGCCGGTGTTCGTACCTCGTCCTCGTAACGTTGTCTGTTTTTATCGAACCAAATTTTGTTATTGTTCTGGCTTAATTCTTTCAGAAACGCTATGGTTTTTCTAGTGAACATATTCCAAACTCCTCTGACAACAACACGACCGTTACAGTATCTCACAGACCATTGGCTTAAATCTGAATCGAACCGGACATAGAGATGAAATTGGTAGTAAGTATTGGCCCCGAGCCTTGGGTAAGATGACTGTTGTTGTGGAGCTGGCAAAGTGTACCGGCTTAGATTGAAGGTATAAAAATTGGAGAGAAATTATGTCTTGGGAATTAGCCCAATTGAATATCGCTTCCTTGTTAGCACCAATAGACTCACCTGAGCTTGCCGGCTTTGTCGCTGAGCTTGATCGGATTAATGGCATAGCAGATCAATCCCCGGGCTTTGTATGGAGACTGCAGGACGAAGATGGGAATGCAACTGAATTGGAGCACGGTTTCGGGTCTGAGTTTATTGTTAATTTGTCGGTCTGGAAATCGATGGAAGATCTGCATAACTATGTTTACAAATCGGCACACGCACAAATCATGAGTCGTCGGAAAGAGTGGTTTAATAGAATGACTGATGCATACATGGTGCTATGGTGGGTGCGAGAGGGAAATAGGCCGACAGAGCTTGAAGCTCAGACAAAGCTGGAATTATTGAAATCCAAGGGCCCTGGACCGGATGCATTCACCTTTAAGAAGAGCTATGAAAAGCCGCTGATAACAAATTAGCTGAGATAATTTGCCAGTGCTAGTGATGCCGGGTTATGAACTTTCAACCTAGATAAATAGTATTCATCTCAGTGCGTCAAAATTTTCACCTTACAACATGATTATTAGTGGGATACTATGCGACTGCATTTTCCCACTGTTAAACCATGTACTTGGACGTGTTCTTGTCACTTTGATATGCCCCTTGAAATGCACTCTGGTATGCCACTATTGGGCCTTTTGGGTCAACTTGATGGACTAACACTTGTACTTGTTGCAATAGCTGCATTTACGACTGCCTTATTTCACTCTGTTGCTGGATTCGCAGGTGCCTTGCTGTTATCGGTTTGTCTTGCACCGTTGATCGGCGTACGAGCGGTTGTGCCGGTGGTGGCACTGGCGATGATCATAAGCAATATAAATCGTGTCTGGCTATTCCGCTCACACATTAACTGGCGAGCTTACAGGTCGATTATGATCACAGGGTTTCCTGGTATTGTGTTTGGGGCCGTTGTGTATCTTTTTCTATCGGTAAGGGCCATCGCTTTTGTCATGGGCTGCTTTCTGATCATTTCAATCCCGCTGCGAAGAGTCTTTAAAAAGCGAAACTACAACGTTGGCTATGGTGGCTTATCTGCGGTAGGGGTGGTTTATGGCGTCATCTCAGGTACCGTTTTTGGTGGCGGCTTGATTCTAGGTCCATTTTTACTAGGTGCAGGCATTGTAGGGCAGGGAATTGTTGGTATTGTTGCCGCACTGGGACTAACGCTGAACATAACAAAAACAGTCGTTTTTGGAATGGGTAAATTACTGGATACAGAAATGGTGGCGCTGGGTATTATTGTGGGCCTTTGTACCATTCCTGGCGGTTTACTTGGAAAATGGATTATGAAGCGTTCCCCAATTGAAGTGCACACGATCATTGTTGAGATTCTGATGTTAGCGGGTGGTTGCTATTTTATTTATCAGGGTTTGTATATGCTCTGAAGTTAAAGTTAGTTTCCAATTTTCAGCAGTACGTTTCCTATCTTTTCACCAGATTCAACGTAGTGAAACGCATCGACAATTTCATCTAATGTATATGTGCGATCGGTCAGCGGCAGATATTGTTTGGTTTCAAGTAAATTGCATAAAAAATCAGCATCGGTTTTTAGGTTTTTTGGTATAGGGAAATGCACTTTTTTCTTACTGAATTTTGCTGTGTACAAGGCCAGAAAAGGGTTTTGTACAAAAGGACCAAGTTCGGTGGACATATAAATACCATTTGGCTTCAATAGTTTTTTGCACTGTCCAAACGTGCTTTTGCCAACAGCATCAAAAACCACATCGAATGTAGTATCAAGTTTGGTAAAGTCCTCACTCATGTAGTCTACTACTTTGCTGGCACCAAGCTGTTTCACCGTGTCGATGTGCGTAGGTCCACAAACCGCTGTAACATCAGCACCTAACGAGTGAATGATCTGGATAGCTGCAGAACCAATTCCGCCGGTGCCGCCATTGACCAATACTTTTTGCCCAGCTTTAATGTTGGTTGAACGAATGCCGCTCAGCGCATAGTGGGCACCTTCCAAAGCAGGTGCAGCCTGTGCAAATGACAAGTGTCCAGGTACTTTTCCAAGTAAGCCGTTAACGTTCATGGTAGTGTATTCTGCATGTCCGCCAAATCCATAGTCGTCATCTTTAAAGCCGCACACCCGATCTCCTAACTTAAATTCTTGAACAGCTTGTCCAACCTCCACAACTTCGCCTGCAAATTCACATCCCAGGGTTGTACTACGTGGTTTGGTCAGGCCTGCGAAAAATCGAACAATAAAAGGCTGGCCGCGCAAGAAACCGCAATCGGTTCTATTCACCGTTGAATAGTGCACTTTAACTAGCACCTGATCGTCTGCGCAATCGGGGATTGGGATTCTCCTTACTTTCAGTAATTCTGGAGCGCCGTACTTTTCGTAGCATGCCGCACGCATGGTTTTATTGTTAGCCATTCACCCTCACAAACTTACGCCGTAAGTTAATAGTGAATAGTATATACTTACACTGTAAGTTTAGTCAACACAAACCCGAATCAAGGCCATGGCAGCAAGAAAAGCCGCTTCAGGAACATCAAAACCATCATTAACACGCGAAAAAGTGTTGCTTCAGGCTTTACAGATTGCGGATGCAAACGGTTTGGGTGCATTGTCGATGAGAAAGCTGGCTGACAAGCTGGGTGTTGAAGCTATGTCTTTATACAATCATGTACGCAACAAAGACGATGTAATCGATGGCATAGTCAGTCTGGTCATCGCCCAGTTTATGCTTCCCGATACCAATAAACATTGGAAATCAGCGATGCGAGCTTGTGCGATTTCCACCCACGAAACTCTGCTCAAACACCCATGGGCGGCGCAACTGCTTATATCAAGAGTGTCGGTCAGTGAGCATATGATGAATTACTCAGACGCATGCTTCGGTTGTCTGGCCAATGCCGGGTTCAGTTATGAGATGACCGATCACGCATGGAACGCCATTAGCAATCATATTTATGGCTTTACCTTAACGATGATCAATTCACCGATTGATTCAGCTGACTTTGCACAAGCGGCAAAGCAGTACCTACCAGCTGTGCCAAAAGATACGTATCCACACGTGCATGCTTTGATGCAGTTGATTATCAGTGGTGATCACAACGGCGTTAACAACGTAGAGTTTGGGCTAGATCTGATACTCGATGGTTTGGATACCATGTTGAGATCAACTCGATAGTCAATGTACCTGCTAGCAATACTCTGCGAGCTTTAAATATGTCGCCGTTCATGCTCAATACACAAATACTGCATTAGGTTATACATGTTGCGTAGAATGATTGGCGCTAGTCAACTGCTCACAATACTTTTGACAGATTTCACGCGAATAACAAACTGAATAGCCCCGGTTTCATCGGAGGCAGTTCTCTATCTTTTTGTCACTGGTGTTCTCATAGTCACGTGTGCGGCACTGACGCTGTTATATAAGCTTGGCGATAGTAATGAGCAGGTTGCAGGAAATAAAAAAACGGTGGTAGAGACGGTATCTTCCTCTACAGAAGTAGATGAAAATGTTAAAAGCAAAAAAAAATATTCTAATTTGGATGAAGATGACGATGAATTAGAAGTGGAAGAGGATCATGCAGAAGTAGAAACAGTAATTGTTGATGAAGGCCGTGACGAAAGTATATTAGAAACGGTAATGCCTACGAGCGATCAAGCCGCACAATTATTTATAGCTGAAGAACGACTTGTTGAACAATGCATGAATGAACGTGGTTTACCATATATACCAATTAGCGCTGACGATGATTTAGAGCCTCCAGAGCGTGTGGAACGAGGCGATATCGAAATAGCTAAGTTGAGGGGCTATGGTATCTCGGACGACATAGAATTTGAGGAAGGTGTGGGTTCCGATACATTAGAGAGTGTTAATAGTGCTTCCAACTTTAGTCATTTATCTGCTGGGATAGTGAACCCAAATGACGTGTACTTAAGCAGTGTGAGTGAAGAAGAACAGCAGACATGGCACGAAGCATTAATGGGAAAAATTGATGTTAATAATCCTTCGGTCGGAGATTCGGTCGTTGGTATCGAGGACCCATCTGGTGGTGCTATGTACTGGGACTCTAATGCTTGCCTGACAAATGCTCGAAGAGAGTTATACGATAGTGATATTGAGCATATGGAAGATTCTGTTGCTGCACATTCGCTTCAGGAAAGAATGATTAACTACATTGATGAAAACGTTGAGTTTCAGAGCGTATTTTCCCAATGGAAAGACTGCATGGCTGAAAATGATCTGCCTAATGAGTTTTTTGGTGAAGCTGCAGATGTATTGAGTGGGCGATATTATAATGGAGAGTTAAGCGTAGAAGAGTTAAGAGCTGAAGAAATCAGAGTGGCGACTATTGATGCTAGTTGTTATCAACAGCATAGTCTGGGGGATGTGCTGGCAATTGCAGAAAGTCAAGCAGAAGCAAGGCTGTGGGATGAAAGTGCTGAAGAAATTATCGAATTACAGAACTCAGTAACAACAGCTGTAGAAAAGTCTAGAAAATATAATGAAGTGTCGTTTTGAAAATAATTCTTTGGTCTCTGCAATATTTAGACTCTGCAATAAATGGAAATTACCAAGCAAACTGTAAGGCGGCCTCAACATGCAGCGCTGTGGTGTCGAATGACAACACGGGTACATTCTCAGCCGACAACAACAGCCCAACCTCAGTGCAACCAAAAATCACACCATCAGCGCCCGAATCAACCGCGCGCTGTACAATTGTCTGGTATTGCGCACGCGAAGAATCTTTAACAACTCCCTGACAAAGTTCATCATAGATGATGTCATGCACAATGGTTCTTTCAGATTCGTTTGGAATCTTTACCTGGATACCATGCTTGGATTCAAGATGTCCTTTATAAAAATCCTGCTCCATGGTGTAACGGGTGGCTAGTAACAGTGGTTTTTTAACTTTGGCTGAATGAATGGCCGTGGCTGTGGCATCGGCAATATGTATTAACGGAATTGCAACTGAGTCGGATACAGCCGTGGCCATTTTATGCATTGTGTTGGTGCAAATAACAATACATTCTGCACCGCCTTGTTCAAGCCGGCGTGCAGCGCCAATCATTTCTTCGGTTGCAGCAGTCCAATCATTAGAAGCTTGCAAAGCTTCTATAGTGGCGAAATTGAACGACCAGAGTAATAGTTGGGCTGAATGCAAACCACCAAGCTGTTCTCGTGTGAGTCGATTCAGTAGCTGGTAGTACACTACAGTACTCTCCCAGCTCATGCCCCCGATTAGACCGATTGTTTTCATTGGGCAAGTGTAGCAAACAAAAAGGGCTGCGATTGCAGCCCTCTTGGAATTAGAACTCTGTAGAAATAAATTCTGTAGAGACAAAGTACCGTAGAAATAAAACGGCTTGGAAATTAGACTACTTAGAAACTAATAAAAATAGAATCTGACTCAATCTATTCAAGTTTCAAGTTCTAGATCAAACTAATCGATTTTTGTAGCTTTACCCTTGGAGCCCTGAAGTTTAGGTTTAACCTTATCGTTATACATCTGTTTAACCATATCCCAGTTACGACCGACCCACCAACCAGCAGCAAATAATATTATTGACCACAACATGCTATGCACCTCACAAATTTTTACGAAATTAAATTGACTGCCCGGCGGCGGGATGAAGCCCGATGACTGACAGAGAATACGACTGCCCATTTAAAAAATGGGGATGAATGCAGATTAATCAATAGATTAACACGGGGATCGGTGGGTTTTGCAACCGCTATTCGTATACAGGTGTGCAAACTAGCGTTAACATTTAGTGAGAATCTGTGGCGGTCGTGGGCGCATGACGGGCGTTCAGACGCGTACGGCAGATCCCGTGAGAAAACGGCTGATCAATGCCGCCAGTAACGTCGCTAGTAACATTGATCAGCTTTACGTATTACATATTGGGGTAATTTGGACCACCACCGCCCTCAGGTGTTACCCAGGTGATGTTCTGGCTGGGGTCTTTGATGTCGCAGGTTTTGCAATGGATGCAATTTTGCGAGTTGATCTGGAACTGTGGAATGTCGTTTTCAGTCACCACTTCGTACACGCCAACCGGGCAATAACGCTGAGCTGGCTCTGCGTACTTTGGCAGGTTCTCTTTGATTGGTACAGTGGCATCGGCCAGGGTCAGGTGTACTGGCTGGTTTTCCTCATGATTAGTGTTAGATAAAAACACTGACGAAGGCTTGTCAAAGCTGATCTTGCCGTCGGGTCGCGGGTATTCAATAGGTCGACAGCTGTCCGCGCGTTTCATTGTCGCGTGATCAGGAATATCGTCACGCAATTTCAGTGGGAATTTGCCACGAAAAATATTCTGATCGATAAAGTTGTATGCACTGCCAATGAACATGCCAAATTTGTGCATGGCCGGGCCAAAGTTTTTGGATGACTCTAGTTCCTCATAAGCCCAGCTGGCTTTAAAGTTATCAGCATACGCTGATGCATCAATTGCACGATCATCACCTTTGGCAAGTTCTGCAGCGAGCGTTTCTGCTGCAACCATGCCCGACTTCATGGCAGTGTGAGTGCCTTTTATTTTTGCATAATTCAATGTGCCGGCATTGCATCCAATGACCAGTGCACCCGGCAAGTGCATGCGGGGCAGGGAGTTTAATCCGCCTTTGATAATGGCCCGGGCACCGTAGCTTACGCGTTTGCCACCTTCGAGCTGATTTGAGATAAGCGGATGATGCTTGAATCGCTGAAATTCATCAAAGGTGCTCAAGTGCGGATTGCTGTAGTTCAGATCAATGATCAGTCCCACAACCACTTGATTGTCTTCCAGGTGATATAGAAATGCACCGCCGGTGGTTTTCGATTCGTTTAGTGGCCAGCCAGTTCCATGAAGTACCAGGCCTGGCTTATGATGTTTTGAGTCAACTTCCCATAACTCTTTAATGCCAATACCGTAGTGCTGTGGTGAACGGCCTTCATCGAGTTTGAACTTTCTAATTAACTCCTTACCAAGATGGCCGCGGCAACCCTCTGCAAAGATGGTGTACTTAGCATGTAGTTCCATGCCGACTTCGTGACTGTCTTTCGGGTTTCCTTCAGCATCCAATCCCATGTCGCCAGTAGCAACACCTTTAACACTGCCGTCTTCGTGGTACAGAATTTCTGCTGCAGCAAAGCCTGGGAATATTTCAACGCCCAAACTCTCTGCTTGTTCACCCAGCCAGCGTGTCAGATTGCCCAGGCTAACGATATAATTGTCGTCGTTGTGCATGGTCTTTGGTGCCATCCAGTTTGGAATTTTGAAGGCACCTTCAGGCTTGGTGAAGTAATAGATTTCGTCTTTTGTTACCGGGGTTTTCAATGGCGCGCCCATGCTTTCCCAATCCGGGAAGAGCTCATTAAGGGCTCGCGGTTCTATGACTGCACCTGAAAGAATGTGGGCACCGACCTCAGACCCTTTTTCCAGCACGACAACGCTGATTTCCTGTTCATTTTCTTGAGCTATTTGCATAAGACGGCAAGCGGTGCTCAGTCCGGCGGGGCCTGCGCCGACAATAACAACATCGAATTCCATCGATTCGCGTTCAGTAGTCATATTAGTTACTCGGTAGTACTGTTAGTACAAATGATTTAGTGCCAATGAAAGTGAATTATATAGGGTTGTTTGTTACACCACTAGAAGTTCTCAAGCTGCAGCAAATTGGTGGTTTTGCCTTTTTTTGCGGG
>CAYTJF010000057.1:0-25082 GCA_964437945.1 uncultured Granulosicoccaceae bacterium | reverse complement strand
ATCGACTTCCTCGGCAAGAAAGTCATACGGTTTGCCCCACACTGTCTCGCGGTTGATAAACGCAATATATTTTAGCTTTTGCTTACCAGCAGCGTAGAGTGGTGCCTGACCACCGAGAAAGCTTGCGCCAGCTGCGGCACCAATGGTTGCCAGCGCCTTGCGGCGCGATTTGGATTGTATTTTTTTACTGTCTGATGCCATGTCGATCTCCTTCGATGTTTACTAATAATGCATAGGCTTAAATTCAGCCTTGCGCGGCTGATGCAATTGCTGCTTTGATTTTGTCTGGGGTGGCCGGGATATCAAATACTCTGGCGCCGGTTGCATCTGCAATTGCATTAATAATTGCAGGAATCGGTGAAATACCAGGGTGTTCTGCCATGCTCTTGGCTCCGAAAGGGCCGCGCTCAAGCGGCGTATCAATATAGAGACGAGTCACGCTCTCGGGTACATCCTGTGTGGATGGTAAACCGTAGTCTTTGAGTGTTGGCGGATTATCCGGATGAAATCGTTCTGTTAATGCAAACCCGACTCCAAATGCAATCGCGCCGTCAATTTGGCCGTCAACAGCTTGTGGGTTGATGCGAGTGCCGGGGTCGCACACATTAACGTGATTGCCCAACCTGACTTCGCCTGTTTCCTTGTTAACCTCAATTTCGATTAAGCCAGCGCTGTAACCAAACAGTATTGTCGGTGCTTCACCGCTCCATTTGATTTCAGCCTCGGCAAGACTGCGTTGGCCATTGTCGGCAAAGTGCTTGGCAATATCGGCGAAGAGTACAGATTTATCGGGAGTGCTTATATGAATTATCCGATCTTTCTCTATACGCAAATCGTGGACTTTGCATTGCATCATCACCGCGCCTGCGTCCAGTATTTTATCTCGAAGCTTAATCGCTGCTTCCTGCACGGCTTTTCCGGTGCCTACTGTTGAAACAGAACTAAACGTTGGAACCGGGTAAGGTGCGGCTTCAGTATCGCCGAGCGTGACTCGCAATTGGGACATAGGAATACCCATGCTATCGGCGACAATTTGTGCAAACTGGGTGGTTGGCCCCTGACCCTGCTCAACTGTGCCAGCCATGGCATGAACGGTACCGTCTTCGTCGAGTTCGCAACCAGCTGAGATACTGGTTTTCAGGTATCCAATGTTGCGCCAGCCGGCACCAACACCAACGCCATAAACCCATGGGCCTTCCGGTTCGTCTCTACGTCGTTGCTCAACTCGACTGCGAGCCTGCTTATAATGTGGGCGCAGTTTTTCAAGTTCTGCGACCATTGATACATGCTCTTTAAGTTGCTGGCCAAAGTGTGTGGTGCCGCCTTCACGCATGGCATTTTTAAGCCGCACCTCAATTGGATCAAGCCCCAGTTTTTCAGCGACCAAATTGACTTGTGATTCATAGGCCAGTGGGAGGTAGTTTCCATTCGTGCCACGCAGCGGAACATAGCGAGGACCGTTTGTGAGCACGTCCCACGCTCGTGCACGAACGTTTTCAATTTCATAGGGGCCGGTTACGTGTGACAGTAACGCGCTGAGTGTTTCGTAGTAACACAGCTCTACACCTTTGGTCGTTTTGTCTATTAGAAACGGCGCCCAACTTCCTGCACCATGCACAACTTCTACGTCCACAGCGACAATCCTGCCATCATTTGTGGCACCGGTTTTATAACGTACGTTGACTGAGGGTGCTTTGCATGAACCGAGCAGGGACTCTGCGCGACTAAAAACGATCTTGACAGGACGTTTCGCTTTTTTTGATAGTAGCCCTGAGACCACAGCAATTAACGTGTCGCCACGCGTGCCAAAATTTCCGCCCATTGCCGGACAAACAATTCTTACATCATCCTGCTTCATTGCCAGGTTATTGGATATCGATTCAGTACCCTGCACAAAGGCGTGATACAAACCGGTATGAACAGTCAGCTTGCCTTCGCTGAAGTGAGCAACCGCTGACTCAGGTTCCATTGCAGCATGCTCGCGCACCGGCACGGTATATTCATTTTCAATGATAATATCGGCGCTGGCGAACCCGTTATCAATATCGCCACAAGCGACCTCTTCGGGTTCTGATACACGCGGTGAGTGATCGTATAAAGGTTCTGCATCCTTTTTTGCGGCATCGACCAGTTCGATAGCGTGTGGAAGTTCGTCAATGTCAAGCTTAATCAGCGTTAATGCATGTTCAGCTATAGCTTCACTCTCCGCAGCGACGGCTGCCAGTGCTTCACCTTTAAAACGAATTCTGTCTTCAGGAAAAACGCAAACCTGTGGCTGACAGTTCGGCAAATACGGAGTTCCGGGAATATCGTCGGCTGTAACAACGGCTAAAACTCCGTCCAATGCTTCGGCCTGACTGACATCGATGGATACAATGCGCGCATGGTGCACTTCGGAGCGCAGAATTTTCCCGTATAACATACCGTCCATTTTTATATCCGCTGCATACTTTGCAGCGCCGTTAACGGTAGCAGGACTGTCTAGCCTTGCCACACTTACGCCAACAGCACGACCATTGGGTTTATCCATACCAACGCCATTACGATTTTCTCGAATGAGTTCGCCGGCATACTCAACGGCATCGATAATTTTTGTGTACCCGGTACAACGACAAAGATTTTTAGACAAACTTTTTGAAATTTCTTCACGTGTTGGATTGGGTTTGCTGCGCAGCAAGGTGTGCGTCTTGAGAATCATCCCAGGAATGCAGAACCCACATTGGGTTGCACCTTTTTCGAGAAATGCCTGTTGGATTGGATGCAGGATGGCGTAATCGTCACTGGGGTGCATGTCGTACGATTCGGGCGCTAATCCTTCAATAGTGACAATCTCTTTATCACGTGCGCGATCAGCGTCAAGCAGACAGGATTTAACAGGCTTGCCGTTCATCAATACGATACAGCTGCCACATTCGCCGTTATCACAGGCTTTTTTTGCGCCAGTTAAATCAAGTTGCTCGCGCAGAACATCCAGCAGCGTTCCCGAATTGGTTTGAACAGTATGCTTTGACTGGTTTACCAGCAGATCGAATGATTCTGGCTTGGTACGTTCAGGAGCATCACCGGTTGCCGGTTTGTTGGCTTTATCCAATTACTGCTCCCAGCTGCTGATTTCGTTAAATAATAAAGTATTTACTTACGGATTGCACCTGCGGTGTGATTGATAGTGGTTAGTGGTTGATTTTCATAAAATAATCAATGATATACGATTAATACTCGCTTATTTATTTCTCGAATTAAATTTGCCATATGCAGGCGCAAAGCTTGTCGAATAGCCAATGTTATTGCAGATAACTGGAAGTAAGCGATGAAGGGTGAAGGGGCTACTTCTGATGACGTGCGTTTTTATGTGCTGAGTTCGAGCATGATGATGCGATGCGTGCGCAGGGTTTGGGTGGGTAGGTTTTGTACATAGTTCACCGGCTGTGTACCCAGTTCCAGAGTCACAGTAGTTAACAATTCGGCATGCGGCTTAATCTTCTTCATACCATCTTTAGGTATCTCAGAAATTAAATTGTTTAGCGAAACTGTTAGCGTCTAAAGGCCGGTTTAATTAAGATATACGGCTACTGAAATTATCTGGAATCCCCACCCGAAATGCCCACCACCCCGAACAACCTAGCATCCGATTCCTGGGCAATTGCCGACCTTCTACGAGGTGACTTCAAACAAAGCCAATACGGCCGAATATCCTGCCGTTTGCGTTACTGCGCCGATTGGAATGCGTACTGGAAGAATTCAAAGAGGCCGTTCTAAAAGAGAACGAGAAAGTCGCCAAGATGGAATTGCCAGAAGAAGCAGCCGAGAAGTTGCTGATGCGGGCAACCAATGAACAGAAGTTTTTCAATACCTCAAAAATGGATTTGTCCAAGCTCGGTGAGTCGGGTATTCAGGCTAACTTAACATCCTACATTCAGGCATTCTCTAAAGATGCGCGGGAGATCTTTGAGTATTTCAACTTTGCTGAATTTATTGGTCAGCTAAACGATGCCAATCTGTTGTACAAGGTGGTGCAGCGCATACGCCAGATCGATCTTAGCCCGTCGAAAGTCTCTAACCACGATATGGGTCTGGCGTTTGAAGAATTAATCCGGCGCTTTGCAGAAGGCTCGAACGAAACAGCCGGGAGCACTTTACCCCACGCGACATAGTGCGCCTGACAACGGCACTGGTGTTTATGGAAGATGATGAAGCGCTGACCAAACCCGGCATCATCCGCACGCCGCTTCGGTCCTGGTCAGCCACGAGTCTCTGATGGCTCTTTGCTGTTTTTAATGCACCTGATCAGCAAACTGCGCGATGCATCCGATGGTGGCGCACGCATTGGCATCATCCTCAATGGCTCGCCACTCATTACTGGTGGTGCAGGTTCCGGTGAATCTTAAATTCGTCGTTATGTGTTGGAGGCTGACCTACTCGAAACCATCGTCGCGCTACCCACCGACATGTTCTACAACACCGGCATTGCTACCTATGTGTGGGTGCTGTCGAACAAGAAAGAAAAAGAACGAAAAGGCAAAGTGCAGTTGATTAATGCGGTTAACTTGCACGGCAAAATGCGTAAATCGCTTGGCTCCAAACGGAACGAGATGGGCGATGACGATATTGCCACGGTAATTAAGTGATACTGTTGAAGTGAATTAGTTTGCAGTAGAAGTAAAATGTCAAGACCCGCCCGAATTCAGTATGAGAATGCCTCCTATCATGGAAAGATATAAGGGGTCAAATCTATCTTATTTTGTTGAAGCCTGACTGTTGTGTTATCCAACTTGAAAAGTAAATATAACAAAAAAAGCTTGACCCCTTATTTTTTTTCATGGTCAAAAACACCTATGGTCATAAGCAATGGATTACTCTAAACTTTACATCTAAGTAACATCTAGGTAAGGGCGTTTACAGAAAGACTTTGCGCGTGCTAACTTCCTCGACGTGGTACGGAAACCACCATTGTTGTTCACATCGCTAGTTTGTTACTTCAGATTATTAAACGTGTTCAAGTTTTCTACTGTTGTTATTTGCTAAGTGAATTTACTGTTAATTAAAGATTTATTTATCTCCTTAATTTACCTCAATTGTTAATCTACCGGTAGAAAATGCCATGTTTAAAAAAAACTTGTATCTAAAGATCTGCAAACCCCATCTGGCTGCGAGTCGTATCGCTCCAGCATGGTTTTACGGGTTATGCTTTCTACAGTCTGCAGCGCTTATCAGCAGCTCGGCCAATGCCAGTGTCGATCCCAACGAGACTATATTTACAGACGACACGGCAACGTTGTCTGCAAGCACAATTAACCGACGAAAATTCTCTGCACCAGTTGTAGCAGACCTGGACCAGGACGGTCGATCTGACATTCTGACCATTGAGCACGGTGGGGAAGTAAACATTCTATGGAATGAATCAGGCACCTTCTCAAGAAGCCCGGTAATCACCA
Source organism: uncultured Granulosicoccaceae bacterium (assembly GCA_964437945.1). Taxonomy (GTDB): domain Bacteria; phylum Pseudomonadota; class Gammaproteobacteria; order Granulosicoccales; family Granulosicoccaceae; genus Granulosicoccus. Next base: position 19,650 of record CAYTJF010000057.1, on the reverse strand, counting down.
CCGGCGATCTGCACGGTGTTGCCGTTGCTGACCATGACAGAGATGGCCTTATGGAGGTACTGATAACACAAGGTGGCGGCGGAGGTAACGAACCACGCGTACCCCGTATGTTTGAAATTGGTCGGGATCGTCAGGTTACCCAACAGACCCGACCGGTTGCCGGCTTCGAGCCCAGTCGCGGACGTTCTGTAGTTTTTATCGATAGTGGCAACAATGGCGTACTGGATATCGTCGCTCCCTCTGGCCGCCCAAATCAGACCAATGGACGAGAACGTTTTAACTTCATATACCAGCAAAACCAACCCAATGACTTCTCGTTAAGTGGCACGCTAGATGAGGTCTCCGGATCTGCACGTTCGCTATCAGTAACTGATTTTGACAGCGATGGCACGCTGGATTTATTTGTTTTCGGGAAACGACGTTTTGGTGCGTTTCGTGGCACTGGACGTGTGTCCTATGAGGACGTGACCGATTCTGTGCTACCGATCCCGATGCGCGATATTACGGGCATGGTACCGTTCGATTTTGATAACGACGGTGACGAGGATTTGTTCGTAACACGTGATGAACGTCCGGGTGATGCATTTATCCGGTTCAATGAAAATTCGTCGACGGTTGGTTTTGCAGGCCGCCCTAGTCCGAACAGTGAATTTGTTATTAATGTTTCAAGCAACTCACTGAAACTCGCCAACTATATCGCTGTTGGTAAGGAAAAAGTGATTTTCCTGGGAAGTAATGCCACGCGAGCTGCCCTGACCAATCCTCGCTCTTCGGGTCAGCAACTAACCATCCGTCGTGACCAGGCACAAGGTTTCCCGACAGCAACTGATCAAGCAGGGTTGTATATTGGTTACATCGGTAACAATCGATGGCGAGTTCGCATAACCTCCTTCAGGAACTCTTCTGCAGTCATCAGAAACGTCATTGCACTTGAAGAATCCACCTTGAGCGAACTGACACCGCGAGAGGGCAATAGCTCCGTGCTGTATGAAAATCGCGGTGGTAGATACATCGACGTGACAAATCGTTCGAGAATTTCTCAACGAGGTGCAACCGGAGCGACTGCAGGCGACTTTGATAACAACGGCTATCAGGATTTGTTCGTCAGTTTGTACGGCAGTCTAACCAATCGGGTAAGGCACATGGTTTTTCTCAATAACGGTGACGGCTCGTTTACCCGCAGAAAAGTACGAAGTGCTGCCTCATTTCGTAACGGCATCGTAGGTCTTACCGGTGAAACCATCGACTACAACGAAGATGGCCACCTCGACATGGTATACGTTGACGAATACGGTGTATTCCGGTTGCTCCAAAACACGCTGGCATCCAACAACAACCGCAACCATCTCACTGTACGAGTAGGCAACTCAAACAGCGGAGCTTCCCCCCTCGGGGCCATTTTACGTGTGAACGGATGCGGGTCGAACTGGCATAGACGGGTCGGATACGCTGGCGAGCCGAGTAACCAGGGTTCGAATACAACAGTGCACGTTGGCTTGGGTGACTGTGCCAACATAAACTCGGTTGGCGTTACCTACACGACAGGCGAGACGCTGAACCTTAGGAATAATAGTGCGCCGGCAGTCAATTCACGTATAGACATGGGGCAGCTATAAGGTCGATGGGAAGTGCCTGTGGCGCTAGAGAAGCCCAGGCATACAAACTTTGACAACCGTAGCAGACATTGCTGTTTGCTACGGTTTGTACACCATGCCCTCAATCAGACATCTTCAAGCTGACGTTAGCCTTCGTTTTGGTTAATGGTTTTGTCTTGGTTGAGGGTTTCAATACACCTGTCGCGTTGGCACGTTCAGCCATAGGCTCGTCAGTCGGAGGATAAAGAGGGGTTTTTTTAGGACAAGCTATCTACTGTAAAAAGACTATGACTCTATCGCCATATCTACACTCAACAACTGACGCCTTTCCAATCGCACCATAACGATCTTCATCATCGGCGGTGCGATCAACGGCGTCAGTAGTGCGGATAGCTGAAAGCTCACCTAAAACCACCGAACCCAGCCCACGATAAAAGTTCCGAGCCAGCTCCGGGTATCAAAACCGTAGGGGTCAAGGCAGTTTTTCAAGGAACTAACCTCCAGAGCGCAGGGAAGGGACTGAATGAACCGGCCCGCGCAGGGTGACGACACGGGGATTTTCAATCCTTTCGACGTTCGGTCACCCATCTATTTCAACAAGTTACGGCCCATTTTCTGGTATATCGGCGTGACTGTGCACAACTGAACCTCACCCATCAACGCAAGTTTTACGCGGACATTTCTGTCGATAACGAGCGAATAAATTGCCATTTGTAGCATGAAAACTTACAATTAGCGAAAACAAACCTTGCAATCAGCCTAAACACAACCTTACAATTAGCCTTGCTATTGGTTTTGAGACAATCCATGCCAAATGTCCCCTATCTACACACGATTTGCAACACCCCTTATTCGAGAAGCAATAGACGATACACCCGCCATACTTATTCACGGCCCTCGCCAATGCGGCAAAACAACCCTAGCCCTAACTGTTGCCGAAGAATCAGGCCATCACTATCTGAGTTTTGACGACGAGGTAGTTCGGGCTGGCGCTAAAGAAGATCCCGTGGCATTTGTACATGATCTCCCTGAACGTATTATTCTGGACGAAGTACAGCATGTACCTGAAATCTTCTCAAGCCTCAAGCTTGCTATTGACCGACGGCGCGAACCTGGCCGTTTTATTCTGACGGGCTCGACGAACATTCTGCTACTCCCTGCACTCTCCGACTCATTGGCCGGGCGAATGGAAGTAATGCACCTGCATCCTTTTGCACAGAGCGAACTGGCAGAAACACCTCCAACGTTTCTGTCCAGACTATTCAGCAATCAATTCGACACCGTTTCGGTACCTCGGCTAGGTGATGAACTAATCGAACGCATTGTTGCCGGCGGATACCCAGCTGCTCTGCAACGAACCACCGCTCGTCGTCGCGAAGCCTGGTATCGCGATTATCTGGAAACTCTTATACAACGAGATATCAGAGACCTGGCTCGAATCAACTCACTGAATGTCATGCCCCGCTTACTAGCCGGAGTTGCCAGCCAGACAGCCCGACTGATGAACATCAGCGACCTAGCTTCACCATTTCAGATAAGCCGCCCTACAGTACGGGACTACGTAACGTTGTTAAAACGCGTCTTTCTTCTGGACGAATTACCACCATGGCATGACAATCGACTAAGCAGACTTGTAAAGACTCCTAAACTGCACATGGGCGACACTGGCACTTGCTGTCATTTGCTGGGTGTGGGGGTCGCTGACTTGAAAACTGATCGAACGCTTCTTGGCCAGCTTCTCGAAACATTCGTTTTTCAGGAAATACGTCGACAGGCAAGTTGGTATGAACGCACACTTCGACTTTCACACTTCCGTGATCGCAATGGAGTTGAGGTGGATATCATTATCGAGTTTGGAGCAACAGCCGTAGCAGGAGTTGAGGTGAAAGCTGCTGCAACAGTCACGTCTAAGGATTTTCGCGGTCTGAAATTGCTCGCGACCCATTTGGGCAAACGGTTTGTTGCAGGCATTGTACTTTACGACGGCGAAACTGTTACCAGTTTTGGTCCAGGGTTGTACGCTGTACCCATTCGCGCACTCTGGGAAAATATATGACCAGCGATCGTGCTGCGCCAGTTGAATCCTCTAGTTCAATACTCGGCTGATTTTTAGTTGATTTGGATTGTCCAGCTCTTTTGCCTTGCACCTACAGTGTAATGCGAATGCATTAAGCGCTGTCGAGCAACGTTATTGGCTGATAGTTGCGTCTTGAGAAAGTACAGCAACGACTGGTTCACACCTGGTCGCCCAACCTAAAACCACTACCTGAATTGCAATTTACGTAATTTGACCAATAGTGCTTGATTGCGTTTTCGTTCAGATTTCTCACGTCTGAACAACACCTGAAGTTTGCATAGCTGCAGCACCTGCGGCCGCCCTTGTCGCAGGGTTACGTGCGAGAGCGGAAGCTCAAGACCATCAATGATGCGATGTATGTGCATACGACGTGCTTTGGCCAACGGCATGTCCAAATTCTTTTGCTCAGATGACAAGAGAAAATGTCGTAGCTGCTGGCAGTCCGAACAGCGACAAACCAGCGCTGTGGTCATACGCCAATCATCAGAGCTCTCTCCTTGCACAGTTGGCTGAGGCGTGCATTGATGGCTTGTCTTAACCGAGTCATCATTTTATTCCTGAAACAGACCGACAGTGGTCTGAATTTATATGGAAGAAAAATCGCTTAATGCTGCAACTCTCTTTTTCAGTTAAATTCTTAGTCCACAATTTCGACCAATATGCCCTTGCCCGACGACTACACTAAAAAACACCACTGTAGTTACCAAAAAAATTCTGTGTGACCAACCGCTCTCATCAAAGCTTCCATATAGTAGTAGTCGCCGTATGGCAGCATGTTGTCCGAACGGCCAAGTCCAACAAATGCAGCACCTTCTTTTAGCAAGCCTTGTGATGCATCTTTTCCACTAATGTCGTAATCCTTTAGCAAGCCATATAAAATTTTATCCGCCAACTCTGTATAGGTGTTGGCCTCACTTTGACCGGCATAACAGTGCGCTAGTGTAAACAAACCCGATGCAGTGACGGCTGCGGCTGATGTGTCTTTGTATCGGTGCACATCGGCAGGTATATCGTAGTCCCACGCGGGCACGCCATCGTCAGGCAATCTTGATGCAACATAGTCTGCCATTCGCGCTGCAGTTTCTCGGAATTGTTCTTTTCCCGTTGCCATATAACACTGCGCAAGTGAATGTATCGCCCAGGACTGACCACGAGACCAGCAACTTTCATCTGAATAACCCTGGTGTGTGTAACCCTGTTTTGGCTTTCCAGTCAGAGGATCAAAAAAGTAGGCATGATAAGAACTGAAGTCGTCCCGCACCAGGTAATCTATACAGGTTTGCTGATGACAATCGGCAATACTCTTAAACGATTGTTGACCCGTTTCTCTGGCCGCCCAATATAAAAGTGGCATACCTTGCATGCTGTCTATATTGAGTGTGCCGACTTTACGTTGAGCGAACTCGTCTTTGTCGCGCAATTGCGGATTCCAGCACATGACAAACGGTAGTGGTTGCCTCCATCTTGCAGATAATAATTCAGCTGCTCGTATAGCCGTTGCACGTGCAACTTCGTCTCCGGTGAGCTTGTAGTCGGCTACTGCAGTCAGAATGAACAGAAAACCCAGATCGTGATCATGCCAGGCAGGCGTCTCAAGTACCGTTTTGAAATACTCCCTCCGCATACGCGCACTGTTTTTAAATCGCGCTTTGCCGGTTAACGAATAGGCAAGCCAGAGTTGCCCCGGCCAGAAGCTTGCCACCCATTCATCAGGTGTGCAAAAGGTGTACTCTAACGAATCAGGCTTTGAAATGCGCGGGTTGCGTAAACCGAATACCGGAATCAATGACTCTACTTTATCAACCACTCGGTTAAGTGCTTCGGTAAACTCCTTATGATGTGCAGTCGGGGGCTGATACAGATCGAGTGCAATATAGGATGGCGCTTTATCGGACTCGATATCACCTGAGAGTGTGTTTTCCATTAGCAATCCAATTGTTACGGTTTCAATGTTAGTGATAAATACATAGTTAGAGCAACCAATAGACACTGATATACAGGCTAAGCAACATGCGGCTCAATCACGGCATCAACAGCTTTACTCGTTAGCTGCAAGACGGCCCTTTGAACATGTATCAGAACTGTCTCGTCAATGATGATGAATGTGCCTGAATTTAAATTACCCAAAGACGGTATGACGACAACAATTGCGTGGTCTCATATTCTGTGGGTATCATCGGTACTTTGCTCCTTTACAAGTGTACTGAACCTGTGCGTTTGCGAAACACAAACATGAGAACAACGATCGCTAGCACATAAGGTAATGCCTCTGTGGCTTGTTGCGGCAGACCTAACCCCTGCATTCTGAACCCCAGTGCGTCCACCAGCCCAAATAAAATGGTAGTGGGAAGGATAAACAACAAACGGGCACCGCACATCATCATGATGACCAATGCAATCCAGCCACGACCGGCACTCATACCCTCGGTAAACAACGTGACATTTGAAATCGATAGTTGTGCGCCAGCCAACCCGCACAGCACGCCACAGGCGATCAAGGCGCCCATCTTTACCCTTTCAGGCGACAAGCCAACACTTCGTAACGCTGCCGGATTTTGACCAGCACTGCGTAAACGTAGGCCCATCACATGTTTATAAAGTATGTAATGGATGCAGAACGCTGCAACAACCGCGAACCAGACCAGGATAGATTGACCGGATACTATGTGCCCTAAGATTGGGACGTCCGCTATTAGTCCAAGATGAATTTTAGGTATCGCGACGATGTTGCTGTCATCGAATTGACCTGAAACGTCAAACAAACTACGTAGCAGGAACGCTGTTAGGCCAACGGCGAGTACGTTCAAACCGATGCTGACTATAATGTCGTCCCCATTTCTGCGAACACCAAAGAAGAAAAAGAGTAATCCAGTTAAAACCCCCGCCATCATGGCGAACCCCAGCCCACCAACCCAACTGCCTGTGTAGAAACTACCAACGATAGCCGCGAAAGCACCAATTAACATCATGCCTTCCAACGCGATATTGAACACCCCTGCTCGTTCGCACAACGCACTACCCATTGCTGCTAATAACACCGGTGTTGCAAAGCGAGGAATAGATTCAAGCAACGCGCTATCAAAGAACACGATCAGCGCTCCCTTTCAGTGTTGCTCAATAGCATTTTGCCACCAACACCAGCCAGGTAAAGTACGATTATTGCCTGAATGATTTGGCCAATTTCGCGAGGTATATCAGCAGAGCGCTCCATACCGACTGCTCCAGTTGCAAGCGCTGCAAAAAAGAATGCTGAGATGGGTGTAAGCCAGGGTATAACAGCTGCTAACAGCACCGCCGAAATACCAGTCCATGCGTACAAAGGTATGGTTAACATACCATCAATATAACGCTGGTTTAGGCCAAACACGGCGATAAACCCTGTCATTCCCGCTATCGCACCGCTGATCGCCAGGGTGCGAAAATACAGCTTTTCAGTGGGAAACCCTGAAGCTTTGGCAAAACCGAAACTGTAGCCTTGCATCCTTGCACGGTATCCAAAAACGGATGTCCTCTCCAATACGATCACTGTGAGTGCGGTGAACCCCATTATTAAAATGCCATAGTCGAGAATAGTGCCCGAGAATCGAGGCAGGCGGGCCTCTGCCATAATTTTGTAGGATTGGGTAGCACCACTGGCGACATCTCGAAATGGATGCGAAACGGCGTAGGACGCAATAAATGATGCTGGATAATTAAGCAACAATGAACCGATAAGCAACGGTATCTTTGTGCCTCGCTCAAGTAAGCCTGCCAATAACGCCCAACTCGCTCCAGCCGTCATTGCCACTAGCAGAGCCGATATTGCCACAACGAATGGTGGTGCCGGTAAATACACGCCAACCAAAGCTGCCGAGAGTCCACCCAATACCAACTGCCCTTCGCAACCAATATTCAATAACCCTGCCCGAAAGGACACCAGTACGGCCATCGCCGTGCCCAATAAAATGGCAAATCGACCCAGGGTTGCGTACAGATTAAAATTATTGCGTCCACCGAAAGCACCGTTAAAAAAACCAGAAACAGCGTCGTGGGATTGCGGCAACACGTAAAGGATTAATATCGGAATGGCAATGGCTGCGATGGGCGTTAAAACCGGGTTGAGTTTTAAATGCTTCATGGCAGCCCTTTACTCACCACCAGACATCGCAACACCAACGGCAAGTGCATCCAACTCATCGCGCTCAAACACTTTTTTTAGTTGACCATCAAACATGACGCCAACTCGATCGCTCAATTGAAATAGCTCATCGAGATCGTTGCTGATCAATAGAATTGCGACACCTTTTGAAGAAAGATTTAGTATTTGTTGTTGAATGAAGGAAATGGCACCGACATCAACACCCCAGCACGGGTTCTCTACGACTAATAACTTGGGGCTGGCAGAGAGTTCGCGTGCTACGATCACTTTTTGTTGGTTGCCGCCTGAGAGCCTAACCACTGGCTGTGTTTCATTAGGTGTGCGGATGTCAAATTGTGTAATCAGATCACGCGCGTACTGACGGATATTTTTGCGTTTTAAAAAACCGCTATAAGAAAATGTATTGCTAGCTTCGCGTCCGGCCAAGGTGTTCTCAAAGATAGCCCCTTTACTGGCTAAACCTAAAGACATCCGATCTTCGGCCATATAGCCAATACCCCTATTGCGACGTTGCGCCACGTCAAGTTCTGAAATGTCATGGCCTTCAAATTCGATAATCCCGTCAGAAATGGGCGTAAGACCAATCAACGTATTAATCAAGGCTTTTTGACCGTTACCGGTTACGCCAGCAACACCAAAAATTTCCCCGGCGCACAGATCAATCGAAACATGATCAAGTACCGGCTTTTGGGTACCCGCTTGAACAGTCAGTGAACGCGCCGATAAAACAACTTCATTGGTGGCGTGATTGACTTTGGTTACTTTCTCGATATGGCGGCCAACCATCAGTTTCGCCAACTCGCCGGTATTAGTTTGCGCGACCCATTTTTCTCCAACCAGTTGCCCCTGTCTCATGACCAGAACCCTGTCTGCATTGTCCATAACCTCGTTCAGCTTATGCGTAATGAGTACGATGGATTTACCCTGCTCACAAAGCCTGCGCAGCATTGCGTATAGAGCAAGGGATTCCTGTGGAGTCAACACAGCCGTGGGCTCATCGAGAATGAGTACCTCAGCCCCGCGGTACAACATCTTTACAATTTCAAGCTGTTGACGGGCGTCAACGGGCAGATCGGACACACTGTCGTGTATGTTCAGCGAAAAATTAAATTCTTTAATGAGTTGGGAGACTGCAGCGCCACGTTGTTTGTACGGAACAAATCCAAAGCTATTAGCCTGTTCATCGCCAACCAGTATATTTTCAAGAACACTGAGCTCTGGATACAGTTTAAAATGTTGGTGTACCATTCCAAAGCCTGCATCCAGCGCATCGCGAGCCGATTTGAGTTTACGCGGCACTCCGCCAATTTCAACGTGCCCGGTATCCGGCTCAAGTAGCCCGAAAAGCACGCTCATTGCGGTTGATTTACCAGCGCCATTTTCACCAACAATGGCTAGAAATTCGCCCTCTCGGATGTCCATATCGAGATCTGAAAGGGCTTTCAGGTCGCCGAACCACTTACTGACACCGCAAAGGCGACAAACAGGCGTTGTTTTGTCTTTAGCGGCGACGCTGGTGCTCAACACAAGTCTTAATCAAGTCTTTGTCTGCTTTAGTTACCGGCGAGCGGATCGTTAACGGTTATTTCTCCTGCGATTATTTTTTCAGCAATCTCGCGTAAGGCTGCTGTCGCTTCGACGTCTTCACCAATAAGGCAATCACTGTTAGCCACATCGTCGCTAAGCACTACGCCACCCACACCTTTCTCAGCCAAGCCGTAGGAAGCAAACGCTTGTTTTGCACCACCCATGATCGCATCCACAGATTGGGTGACAGCCTGGTCGACCCGTTTTAATGCAGCGTCATACATGGTGCTACCAGACAACGCGCAGTGATCGATATCAACTCCCATGATTTTAAATCCGGCTTCGGGGGCTGCCTCGTAGATACCGAAATTGCCAGCCGCCGCCGCTGCATAAATAATATCGGCATCAATTGCATTCAACGCCAAGGCCTGTTCCTTTGCACGTACCGGATCAGAGAAAGGATTTTGCCCTCCAACCCATCGAACCTCCACTTTTACATCTGCATTAATGTGCTTTGCTCCTTCGGTAAAACCACCTGTAAACCGATGCATAAAAGGAATATCGATCGGGCCAACGGCGCCTAGTATGTTGGTCTCTGTCTTCATCGCAGCCATCGCACCCATAAGAAACGACGCTTCGTGTTCGCGGAACACAGCACAATGCAGGTTGTCAGGACGCTCCTCAGTCGGACAGGCATCCACCAATAGAAACTGGGTGTCTGGGGCTGTCGGCGCAACTTCCATAACGGCATCAACGGCAGAAAAACTCAATGCGACAATCACATCTGCGCCTTCATTGGCCGCTGCATATAAATTCTCCAGTATGGCTTGGGGGGTGTCACTTTCAATAGTTGACGCTTCCAATCCGTGTTGTTCAGCTGCAGCCTCTGTACCTTCTTTGCCAAGTACCAAAAACGGGTTGTTGCCAATCGGATTGGGAGAAACATAGATAATTGATCCGTCAGCAATAACTGGGTTTGCTGTTCCCAGTGCGATGGTCAAAGCGCAAGCAAGGGTGCGTAAAATCTTCATGACGAGTTTCTCCTGGTAGTACTAATTAGCTGCAACAGCTTCTGCGAAAATTGTTGAAAAACGTTCAAAATCTACGTCAGTGACAACGTTGACTATATTTGTATTGGATGGGCTTGGGCGTCGGTCAGGCAACATCTGACCACGAGTTAACGAGCCCATGCATTCAATGTCGGCCGATAACGTTTCGTAACTGCCCATCTCGGGCAATTCAGCTAACGCAACAGCCAATGGATCGTGCAAACAACAGTAGTCTGTATCTGGGTAGAACCCTTCGTAAGCTTTGAGATAAAATGTTGAAGCCGCCATTGCTGCCTTTGCTGCCGGTCCACCCTGGGCAGCTATTCGTTCCATATCAACGGCTCGCAGTTTGGCCTGCATCGTAACATCCATTCCAACAGCAACAAGTTTTGCCCCGGACTGCAGAACAATTCGAGCAGCTTCCGGGTCATTGTGAAAATTCGCGTCCACCATGGGTGGAACGACGCCAGTGATACCGGGATGTTGCAATGTACTACCCATCATAACGATTTGGCGGAATTTCTGGGCAATATCCGGCGCCTTCATGATCGCTTGAGCAACGTTTGTCATGGGACTCACTGCCAGCAATGAAATCTCGCCTGGATAGCGACGAGCCATATCAATCAACAAATCGGGCGCCCAGATTTCAACGGGTTTGGTTACTGGATCGGGCATAACTACGTCGCCAAATCCGTTGGCGCCATGCACATGCGGGGCACCGCCATTGAAGGGTTGGGTCAGCGGGCGGGAAACACCTTTTGCAACAGGTATGTCTGCACGACCGGCCATTTCCAATAGTTGAATAGTGTTGCGGGTCGTTGATTCGACATCCAGATTGCCGTAAATCGTTGTTAATGCATCCAACTGGATATCAGTTCTACCCAATGCGTAAAGTATGGCTAGTGCATCATCAACACCTGTGTCGACATCCAAAATTATGCGCATTGGTAAAGTCAAAACTTTTTTCTAAGCAAATCTAGCATTACCTGCTTCTACCAATTTGAAATTTACTCTCACATCAGTACACTCCAAAATCGACCCATTTGTCAACTTTCGAATCAAAAGCATACTTTTGTTGTCATCTCGATAAGGTAGATCACCCTAATCTACGACACAGTCAACCCATCATCCTCATTTTAAATTTTAACTGGTAGTGTGGTCGGCAACTTCACTATCTATACCGACAGCAAGCATCGCCTTAGCGTCTTCAGGACAGCATTGAATACGCTTATCAAAAGGTAAATCGATTGTGCTCACCATCCATAATCCACGATGTAGGAACATTAAGGCAGTTCCACGTTTGCATTATCAATTCAATTTGACGAACACACTCATTGTGCTGACCTTCTCTTATCCAGCAAATTAGTCGAACGTGGAAAAAGCACTACCTCAGTCATTATATTGGTTTTAGCATTGGTTGTTACTGTACGCGGTATTGCGTTACCGAAGCAAGCAACGATGCATAAGCAAATGCATTGGGGTACGGGAACTCCTCTGCCAATCTATCGCTGCGCTTCGTTGTCTTCGCACCTATGTCTGCAAGAATTTCATCGACGTGTTGAAAATGAAATGGCGCTGAGCACAAACCGCTATAGACCATTGCCGCAGGACGTTCATTTCGCTTCCAATCCAGTATCGCATCGATACTCGCATTATGGCGCAGCGAACGGTTTTTTTAAAGTGAATGCTGAGTTCATACGACCTATTATGTCGCTATCACTCCAGCCGCATACTTGCGTTTTCAACTGCTACCTGAATCGCAATTTACGCAATTTGGCCAATAGTACTTGCTTTTGTTTACGGTCAGACTTCTCAAGCCTGAACAATACCTGAAGTTTGCGCAGTTGCAATACCTGCGGCCGTCCTTGCCGTAGGGTGACATGCGACAACGGTAGCTCAAGACCATCAATGATGCGATGTAAGTGCATGCGCCGCGCTTTGGCCAATGGCATGTCCAGGTTTTTTTGCTCAGATGACAAAAGAAAATGTTGAAGCGTCTGGCAGTCCGCGCAGTGACAATTTAAGGGTCTGGTGATACGCCAATCATTTGGAGAACGTTCCGGTAATTCAAGGTGCTTTTCCAGCATGCCTACAGCGTTGTTTCTAGCGCAAAGCAACAACTTCGTCATCCACTCTGGATTACTTTTGTGCTTCACACTGTCAATGATTTCGTATACGCTCTGCTCTGGATACCTGTCACGATTAGCCTGCATGTGGGCGATGATATCAGCAGCTGTTTTACTTAAAGAATGAATCGCACATGACTGCAGCAGTGCAGCGAGTTCACTCGATTGCTGCTTGATCAAATCGGTTCGTTCACTGTGAGGATAGCTCTGCTCGACATTTTCATGATGATGCTTCACAGCTGCAAAGAAATACGAAACCAGCTTTGTAATAACCGGGCGCCAACGCTCACTATTGCACTCTGCTATACGCCGACTGAATTCCGGCATAACGGCAATCCATTGGGTATTAGCGTAATCAGCACGTTTGTCGGCTGTCCATTGGTTGAACACGACTTGACCGAATTGCATACTATGCTGCTCTGCCAAGGCAAGCAGGCTGTTTATTTGTCCTGGTTTTAGCGCAACGAGACTAAATCCAGCAAGCAGCTGACGAGAGATCGCCTCGTTATCGAGCAGTTTCAGTAGGGTCAGTGTCTTGCCCAACAAGCTGGCATCAAGCAGCTGTCCCTTGTGCGGCCAGTCCAACGCTATTTTTTTTGCAACGACACAAGCTGCCGCGATGGATTCCTGTCGAGCCAAACGCATCAGCTCTACCACCATGAACGCTTCGCCCATTGCGAGTAAAGCGCGATAGTGCATTTTTTTTGGCCACAGCACGACTGCCGAACGATGATAGAGTCTATCCAGTGTGTTGCCGTAGTTACCCATATACCCTTCATAGTCTTCAGCGAAGGGTTCAAATTGATCGGATGATGTCGTCCACAGCAATTCATCATCCATGACTTGCAAATGAGGATATCGCACTGTGTTTCCATCACCGTCCACCCAGTGGGTCAACACCGCAGCGTTTTCGATCAGTTCCTCCAATTCATAGTCTGCCGAAGTACCAGCACTGTTATCTTTTGCATCCTCTTCGCCCTGCACTTCATCATCCAAGAAATCGTAAGGCCCGAACCCGTCACCGTAAGAGGCATCTGGCTCATAGGCGCACCACAGTTCGTGCATTTCCACCAGCGTCAGGAATGCGTGCATATCAAGTTTACGCGCGGATTGCAAAAGAGCCTGCGCTCGCAGTCTATCGCTTGATTTGAGCCTGGCCCAAGACAGTCCCTTAGCACTGTAGTGATGATCAAGCAGGTATACGAGCTTGCCGGGTTTGTGGCTACCCAATACCTCGTTTTGGTTTTCACCGCTTTGAATGAAGTTTTCGATAGCTGATAACAAAGGACCATTATCCTCTTCAGGTAGGAGGTTCTTTACGTCAGTTTCGTTTGCAGCGATAAACGTCAGATTATAGGCAAGCGCAACCCGGTACCCCTCGGTCACCGGTTTGACCTCATGCGTGCAATCGGCATAAAAAGCCAAAAGATTAAGCTTTTTTTCAGCAGGATTTCGAATTGAGAAACGTTTGCTACGCTTGTTATGACGAACAATCAGCGATCCACCTTTGTGAGCTGAGGGCAAGACCACGATCAATGAAGCCACCATAGCATCCGTTTTTTCACTGTCCCTATGGGGTAGAAAAAATTGCCCTTGCTCGTAGATCAACAACTTGTGCAGTTCGGCCTTCAGCCGCCCAGCGGGCAGACCAAGTGATTCTCGAATGTGTTGAAGTGCCGGTTGCAAACTGCGATTCCATCGACGCTTGTCAATGGAAACACGGCTTTTAGCGATTTCCCATACATTACGCACGTTCTTGTCAAAGACCGTATCCTCACCCCGACCAAAAGGGGCTTGTTTCGCATGACGAATCAACATTTTGGCCCGTGTTGCCGAAACCGGCAGACGAATATTGCCGACGTCTTTGACCTGTAGAGCAAGATCGTCGCTCGGAACCTGAATCTTGCAGGCGAATTCGGCCGTTTCCGGCGTGCCAGATAAAGATTCAAGCGCTTTCAACAAGGTGTCTGTCATAACGATTATTCGCCAGCTTTGACCGGCACGATAACGGTATTGCCAACAGCAAACTGTTCAAACATTTTTTAATCCAGTAACTAAAGATTTTAGGTGCGGATCATCAAAGTCACCGCATCTTGAGAATATTTTCAACGTATTCGTGATTGGTCACACCCGTGATCGCACAACTGGTTACGGAGCTTAGCGACCAGATCTATTGTACTCATAAGGTTCGTTCATTGGTGCTTATTGGTTTGTGTGGCGCTTGTTTTAAGCGGTATAGCCAACGCATAACGGGTGCTGCGACCGCCACCGAGTAACTTCGTTAAACAATTTTTTTGTACCAAATCAGCCAGCTCACGGGTGGCAGTGGCTTTACTGACTTTAGCTAATGCCTGGTATTTGCTGGCGTTTACGCCTTGGGCAAATTCTTCGCCCTGATTATCCAACAGACGATTGAGCACTTTAATCTGGCGCTCGCTTAGAACGGTTTGCGCGTGCTGTTGCCAAAAGCGAGTTTTATTAAGTACTCGCTCAAAACGGTGCAAGCCGCCACTGATGGCATCATCAAGCACTGATAAAAACCACTGTAGCCAAAGCGTAATATCCAGATCGCCTTTTTGTGCTTGTTCAAGATGCGCATAGTACTCATTGCGGCGGGCCATGATCGCAGCACTTAAGGAATAAAAGCGAATGCTATTGTGTTCTGCTTGTGCTAGTGCACGATCAGTAACAGCACGAGTAACACGGCCGTTACCATCGTCAAAGGGGTGTATGGTGATTAACCAAAGATGAGCGATGCCGGCGCGCAGTATGGCATCGAGCTCAGTAGGTGGCTCGTTAAACCATTGTATAAAGCGTTGAAGCTCTCTTTCCAAATTTTGCCTTGGAGGTGCCTCAAAATGTACGGTGGGTTTATCGAGTCGGCCAGAGATCACCTGCATAGGAGAGTCACCTCGCAGCTGACCTTTTTTAACCGGCTTGTACAGTGTTTGCTGCCGCGGTGTATCAGGGAACAACGCAGCCTGCCACTGGAATAATACATTCTGGCAAAGAGGTTGTTCTATGTTGTGGGTGGTCTCGATAAGCAACTGAACGAGCGCTTCGGTTTGAGGGGTGCCGGTATAGCCTGAGCGTTTATCTATAAACCCGGCCTGCTCGATCCCGAGATGACGTACAACAGAGGAACGTACCGAGGCGGTATCAAGTTCTTCGCCCTCGATCTCACTGGTACGCAGAGCTGTTTGCACCAGAGCATCCAACTGAGCGGCCTGGTTTTCCACCGTTACGGATTCTGATTGACCAACCAGCCTCCCCTGTTGCAGGCGAATGCGCTCCAGCTGAGGACGCAGCGTTTCTTCTTGCCAGTTGAATAAAGGGGCTGTGCCATTTTGCCAATCCGGTAATTGCCAGATGTATATCATTGTTATTTATATTATTTTCAGGTATTTCAACAACAATTAACGTTTCTGTGAGCCGAATAGCTTCTATATTCGGCTCATACTTTGATTCGAATAATAATCGCTATTCGGCTCAAACACCAGTGCCAGTCGATTTGCCCATGTTACTGTTTCTTTTAGGAAAATAATCGCGCCACGAAAAATGGCGCGATTCGTATTATTGCGCCATATTTGCGCCATCAATGCGCCAGGGACCTCCTGGTTGACGACTAAATCACAGCTACAGCAGTATTTCCAGGTCAGAGAACGGGTTAACGGTGTCTGAATTGAAAGCGCTACATCCAGATGCATTACGCCGCACACTACAGCGACAAAAATGGAATTAACCTTGCATATTCTGCATTTAATGCCTAAATTGCAAGAATGTTAGATCGAAGACTTTACACCGAAGTGACCGAAAGGCTGGAAAACATTCCCGCTGTGGCAATTCTTGGCCCCAGACAAGCGGGCAAGACGACCCTCGCCTTACAACTGGCTGATCAGCGCCCATCACTTTATTTGGATCTCCAACTCGACACAGACAGGGCCAAGCTGGATGATCCAGCTCCCTATTTATTGGAGCACAGTGACAAACTGATTGTGTTGGACGAGATCCATCGCGTACCTGAATTGTTTGACACGCTACGAGCTGTCATCGATACAAACCGGCGCTCTGGTCGACGCCATGCGCAATTCGTTATTCTCGGTTCAGCGAGCCCAGAGCTACTGAGACAATCTGGTGAATCGCTGGCTGGTAGATTGGCGTATACAGAACTCTGTGGTGTTGACCTGCTTGAAGCCCAACAGACAAACGCAAAAGATTCCCCGAAATCCAAAACGGACATTTTAAATACTCTCTGGTTACGTGGAGGATTCCCGGATTCGTTCCTGGCAGCTACTGATAAAAGCAGCCACGACTGGCGCCGCGATTTCGTCACCACCTACTTGCAACGCGACATTCCTGATTTGGGTCCCGCTATTGCCACTGAAACGCTTCGACGATTCTGGACAATGCTGGCACACCTGTCTGGTGGATTGTTGAATCGATCCACATTAGCACGAAGCCTGGATGTAAACGCCACTACGGTTTCTCGCTATCTCGATCTCATGGTTGATTTGTTGTTGGTACGACGACTACAACCCTGGCACGGAAATGTGGGAAAACGATTAACCAAATCACCCAAGATTTACCTGCGGGATACAGGCGTACTCCACTCTCTTCTGGCGATAGATTCACGAGAACATCTGCTCGGTCACCCAAAACTCGGAGACAGCTTCGAAAGCTTCGTCGTTGAGCAACTGCTTTGCGCATTACCCTCCGACACCACTGCAACGTTTTATCGAACAGCCGCAGGTGCAGAAATAGACCTCGTGCTGGAATTCGGTATGGAGCGTTGGGCCATTGAAATCAAACACTCAAGCTCGCCTACACCAAGCAGAGGATTCTTCGAAGGTTGTCGGGATATACAAGCCACACGAAAAATGGTGATCTATCCTGGTGCCGAAAGTTATTCAATAAAAAACCAGGTGATCGTGACGCCTATAACAACCATCATGCAGGAATTAGTATCGCGACGTTAACTGGGTAGAGCCGATGTTAAATGGTGGCCAGAGACAGAACCAAACTGCCGACACGGGGATTTTCAATCCTCAGTTGCTCGCTAAACTGTTGGTTTTTACTCGCTAAGGTGCCGCTGGAATCGCTTTGGCGCTGAGTATAGTCTTATTGAGTATGGTTTCTGCTATACTATAAATATATATAGTTTACCTCAATCCATCGAAACGGAGTTATTCAATGGAACCACTACACTGTGGCACATCAAGCCAACTGATTGCTATCGCCGATCGTCACCAAGAGATTGAAGAACTTGATGCGGCAATCGGTAAACTCTCCAGAACAATTAACACTGCTAACTACGAACTCATGATGCTAATTCGAGAATTCGATGAGCGGGCCGGATGGTTGAAGTGGAGCTTTACCGATGCGGTGCATTGGTTGATGTGGCGGTGTGATTTAAGCAAGAACGCCGCAAGAGATAAGTTGCGTATTGCTCATGCGTTGAAGCTATTGCCGTTGATATCGTCGGCGTTTTCTTGTGGCAGGTTGTCTTATTCGAAAGTGCGTGCGTTAACTCGGGTCGCAACTGCAGAAAATGAAGCCGAGTTAATTGAACTGGCAATGAAAATGTCGGCAGCGCATGTGGAGCAGCAGTGTCGGCGTATGAAACATGCAGAAGAAGGTTCGGTTAAGCAAGCAGTACGAGCTTATGATGCACGTTCTTTACGTACCTGGCGCGATGAATCCAGAGGGGCAATGCGGATAACGCTTGAGGTACCCATTGAGGAAGGTGCATTGTTTGAAAAGGCGATTGATAAAGTGGCCGCAGGGTTGTCAGAAGACTCGGCTTTAAGTTGCGCCGCAGACGACAAGCAAGCCAGCTGGGCGGCAATGCAGGCGGATGCTGCGATTGCTATGGCTCGAGAATGTTTGTCTGGTGGTAGTAGCTTGTCAACTGATGTGAACGCACAATCAGTTCGGTCTTACAGTGCAGATCATTATCAAGTAATGGTGCATGTGGATGAAGCGGCATTGGTTAAATCGACTAGACAAAATAATGCTGAAGCACCAGCATGTTCATCGGAGCTACCCATCGAATCCGTTCGCCGACTGTGTTGTGATGGCAGCATAGTTTCGGTTGTTGAAAGCGATACAGGTGAGCCATTACGGATCGGGCGTAAAACGCGAGTCGTAACCACGGCTATTCGTCGTGCATTGTGGACGCGCGATCAGGGTTGTGCTTTCCCCGGTTGCTGTCATACACGCTTTGTTGATGCACATCATATTAAGCACTGGGCCGACGGCGGCGAAACCAGTGTTGAGAATATGGTGTTGTTATGTGGGCAGCATCATCGGATGGTGCATGAAGGGGGTTATTCGATAATTAAACCGGCGGTGGGCTTTGAAAATGATGGGCTTGTATTCAAGCGACCGGATGGAATGGCAATACCGCAGTGTGGGTATCGGATAGATGATTGGTTGGATGATGAATTGTCTGCAAGTGAAAACTCCGCGGAGGTTTCTTTTGGATTTGGTTGATAGGACGTTTGGTACTTGTAGTTGGGCTACGAGGTGCACACTACGGAGAGAAGTGAGTGAAAGTAAAGGAGCTACAGAAAATGCTGGAGAATGATGGATGGTACCTTGTTAGAACGAGAGGAAGTCATAGACAATATAAGCACGAAATAAAACCTGGCCTGGTAACCCTAGCGGGTAAACCTTCTGCCGACATGCCAAGAGGTACTGTAAACTCGGTATTGAAGCAAGCTGGCCTGAAGGACAAATTATGAACGTCAAATATGCAGTTATAATAGAAAACACCTCTGATGGTCTCGGCGCTTATGTGCCTGATTTGCCAGGTTGTGCTGTGGCTGGAACAACGAAATCTGAGGTAATCAAGTTGATCCAAGAAGCTATGGTTTTACACCTGGAAGGGTTGCGTGAAGAAGGGTTACCGATACCCGAACCGACATCTAGTGTTGAGTTTGTGGAAGTAGCGGCGTAAATGGTGGCCAGGGACTGAATGAACGGGGACGCCGAGTCCGGCCCGCGCAGGGTGCCGACACGGGGATTTTCAGTCTTCGATGCGCTTTTCCGCTCTTGTAAATTCAACAACTTACAGTACACAATATATAATCGACGCATCACTGTGCCTGACTGTGCACCCTCACCCATCATTCGATCT
>CAYTJF010000056.1:10128-25171 GCA_964437945.1 uncultured Granulosicoccaceae bacterium | reverse complement strand
GCTGCGTGGATGAATTTCGAAATAGGCATTAGCCTGAAATTGAGCTGGGAATACTTACGCGTGGGTCGTAAAATTCAAACGTTGCCAATACTCAATGCCCTTTTCAGGGCGGGTAAGCTCTCGTGGTCAAAGGTGCGCCTGATCTCTCGGGTCGCCGATCAGGACAGTGAACCGCTGCTATGCCATGCTGCGCTCGATGCATCAGTATCACAAGTAAAGCGGCTGTGTGATGAATACAGATGGAATGACGACACCAACAGTGATATTAACAATGAAAATGATCGAGCACTGAAACAATGGGACGCTCGCTCACTAACCTGGAGCGAAGTCAGCAATGGTAACACTCGGATTCAATTGGTCTTACCGCCTGAAACCGCCCAGGCATTTCTCAACAGTGTTGAACATAGTCTAAACCAACTGGATTCCGCAGACACTAAAATAAAAATGGCGCAACGCCGAGCTGACGCTGCCGTATTAATGGCGGAAACCAGCTTGCAACATGCAGGCAAAGCGATCGCCACCGCTGATCGGTATCAAGTTATGGTGTCGGTCGATGCGTCCGAATTGTCGGCAGTTCATAATGAACACAGCACTGAAAACTGCTCTAACACAGACAACATCATCCCAACAAAACGCCCAACGGTTCAAGGCGCTGGCCCTATCGCTCGGGAAACGGTAAGGCGCATAACCTGTGATTGCAGTCTTTCTATCAATAAAACGGTGAACGGAGAACCCATTGATATTGGTCGTAAATCAAGGATATGGCCTACTGCCATGGAGCGAGCCATAAAAGAAAGAGATCAACACTGTGTATGGCCCGGGTGTACGCAGTCGCGTCACCTGCACATCCATCACATCAAACACTGGGCCGATGGTGGCGAAACAAGTGTTTCAAATGGGGCGTGTCTTTGTGGTCACCATCACACGCTGGTTCATGAAGGTGGTTATACTGTTCAATGCGTTGATGATAATACCCAAAGGTTACAAGAGCAGTTTTTTCAACAACAACACACCAACGACAGCAGCTTGCTTGAATTTACCACTTCTGAAATAGAAAAGGCATTGCGCAATAGTAGAGAATCATTCAATCTGGTACGCAAGCTATCACCAACGCAATACCGGTTCAGTATCATTGACGCACACGGAAAGGACATTCTAGACCAGTCATTTGCAAACATCGCTGATACAAACGTCGCTGAAAGGAAGCAGTGGCCAACTTGCAGATCGCATAAACCAGATCAATCTTGCGACGCTACACGCATTGACTCTACACGTATCGACTCCAGGGGTGTATTGTGCGGTGAATCCGAACCGAATAGTTATTACAGCGATAACAATGACAGTAAAGTGAAATTAGTTACTGGTGAGGTATATCCGAACTATGCTTTGACTGCATAAGTGGATAATGTCCTGTATTCTTGCTACTAGTATCGTGAAGAAACAAGAATGACACATGACATAGAAACCGTCGTTATTGGTGCAGGCGTTGTCGGGCTCGCTATCGCCCGTTATCTTGCAACAGCAGGTCAGGAAGTATTAATTCTGGAACGAAACAACTTGTTCGGCAGCGAGACAAGCGCCCGCCATTCAGAAGTTATTCACGCTGGCATCTATTATCCGAAGAACAGTCTGAAAGCTAAATTGTGCACACGCGGTAAGGCCTTATTGTATGACTACTGTGCCGATCACGACATTCCCCACAAACGTATTGAAAAAATTATTGTTGCAACTAACGCTTCCCAGGTTACAGAACTTGACGGCATAAACAAGCGAGCAAAGGCTAATGGAGTTGACGATTTGCGCTCACTAAGCAGTAACGATATCGGTAAACTCGAACCTGCCATCAAGGCACAAGCTGGTTTATTGTCTCCATCAACCGGTATTATTGATAGTCATGCTTTTATGTTGAGTTTGCTGGGTAAGGCAGAATCGCTCGGCGCTATGATTGCTTACAACAGTCCTGTTGACCAGGTCGCACCCAGTGCTAACGGTTTTACTGTTTCAGTTGGCGGCGAGCAGAACATGAAGCTTAGTTGCAAACGATTAGTCAACACAGCGGGACACGGTGCCTGCGCACTTGCACAAAGCACACACGGTTTTCCTGCGCAGCTTACACCGACAGCCCATTACGCGAAGGGCAATTACTTTCGGCTACAGGGTAAAACCCCGGTCAGTCGTTTAATCTACCCTGTCCCAGAACCGGGCGGCTTGGGCGTACATATAACACTCGACATGGCTGGTCAGAGTCGTTTTGGACCGGATGTGCAATGGCAAGACACGCTTGACTATGACGTTGATAAAGATCGTGCAATGCATTTTTATAATGCCATTCGACGATATTGGCCAGCCTTAGAAGATGATGCACTGGTACCCGACTACGCCGGCGTGCGACCAAAAATTGAATTAAATGGCGCGGCTTATAATGACTTTTTAATACAAGGCTCCAGCACTCACGGTATGAGCGGTCTGGTCAATCTTTTTGGTATTGAATCGCCCGGGCTTACTTCAAGCCTTGCCATAGCCGAGTATGTGTTGTCGCAGCTTCAGTCAGATTAAATGGATCAGTTTAGTAACGGTGCAGGAGTGACTTTCAAAATCTCCTCGTAAGACGTTTTTCCCTGTGACACTTTTGCCAGGCCGCTAACCCGCAATGGTCTCATCCCATCTTTGAAAGCCTGTTTTCGCAGTTCTTCCAAATGAACATCTGGTACTATCATCTCCTTTACGCCCGGTGTCATTTGCAACAACTCGTATATGCCAGCCCGACCCAGAAATCCAGAATTACGGCACTCAAGGCAACCCACGGCTTTGTTAATTTGCTTCGGTGGCTCTGCTTTCCATGGCGACATAAGGCTGTTCCATTGCTCAACATCCGTATCGACAGATTCGACACAGTGAGGACAAAAGGTTCTTATCAATCGCTGAGCTATAACACCGATCAACGTTGATCGAATAAGATAGTAAGGCACACCCAGCTCTAACATACGCGTGATCGCTGCAGGTGCATCATTAGTATGTAAAGTTGATACAACCAGGTGACCTGTCAACGCTGCCTGTACCGCCATTTGCGCCGTTTCAAGATCACGTATTTCACCAACCATGATGATATCGGGATCTTGTCGTAATAAGGTTTTAACACCAGAAGCAAAGTCCAGCTCGATATTATGCTGTACTTGCATCTGATTAAATTCAGGCACAATTAATTCTATCGGGTCTTCGATAGTGCAAAGATTAACTTCGGGTGTGGCCAGCAATTTAAGACTGCTGTAAAGCGTTGTGGTTTTACCCGACCCTGTAGGACCTGTTACCAGCAAAATCCCATTAGGCTGTTTGATCATGTCATTCCAGATACCAGCCTCGCGTTCATCAAACCCCAGTTGCGTTTGATTCTTAACCAATACATCCGGGTTGAATATACGCATAACCATTTTTTCACCAAACGCGGTTGGCATAGTCGAGATACGCAGCTCAACTTCTTTGCCTTCCTGGTTTCGTGTTTTTAATCGACCATCCTGCGGTCGTCGCTTCTCAGCCACATCCATACGGCCCAGTATTTTCAGTCGGCTGGTAACGGCAGTCATGACAGCGGCCGGCATATCGTAGACCTGTTGCATAACGCCATCGATGCGAAAACGCACACCGCCATCATCTCTGCGTGGTTCAAGGTGAATATCACTGGCGCGTTGTTCATAAGCATATTGCAGCAACCAGTCCACGATACTGATGACATGGCTGTCGTTCGCTTCCAACTTACCGCCGCGACCCAATTCCATCAGTTGTTCAAGGTTTTGAACCGCATTTGAAGAACGGTTGTGATCCTTTTTTGCACCCAAAACCGATTTTGACAGGGAATAGAAATCAACCAGGTAGCGACGAATATCATTCGGGTCGCAAATGACCAGTCGAATTTCTTTATTCAATACACGTTGCAGTTCGGCTTGCCATTCGTCGTAGTAGGGTTCTGCAGTTCCGAAGACCACGTACTCGGGGGTTACTTCAACGCAAATAACATTAAAGCGTGTGGCATAGGCTGAGGAGGCAACGGCGGTGACTTCTGGTACATCTATTTTCAGCGGGTCGATTCGTTTCCACGGCAACCCGACCTGCTCTGCCAGCCATTTGGACAGATACTCTAAATCTATTTTGGTGTTTTCATCGCCAGGTAAGGTCCAGCCACTATCGGCAATGCGCTCAAGCGGACCCTTTGTCGTAGCGGGTTTGTTGGAACTGCTCAGTGACAATAACAACTTCGCATTGGACTCTTCAATAAGTCCTTGTTGCAACAGACCTTCAATTATCGCCGATAATTCAAGCTTGCCCGTTGCAGGGTCTGCGAATCTTCTGGCATGGTCATCGAGTACTTGAGCAGTATTGGGCACGGCGCTGATCGCAGGTTTTTATAAGGTTCCTGAAAGTTATCGGCGGATAGCAATTTGTATGGAATTATTTATTTCACCAGCCAGCTTGTATGACACACTTCAAACTTATGTATAGAACAATGATAATTGGCGCACAATAATGACGATTCGAATACTAATCATTTACGACACTAACGGTGGCAACACCTACGCTATGGCAAAAAAAATCGCTCGCGGCGTGGAAAGTGTGGAAAGTGTGGAAAGTAACGCTCGATGCGAGGCGGTCATTCGTTCAGTACCTAAAGTCAGTACCAATCTTGAACAGCAAGCCAGACCCGTTCCGGAGACTGGTGCACCCTTTGCGGCAATTGATGATCTGGCTACGCACGACGCACTGATCATTGGCAGCCCCACACACTTTGGCAACATGTCAGCTTCACTAAAGCACTTTATCGATCAATCATCGCCGCAATGGCTCAGTGGAGCCCTGAGTGGCAAACCAGCAGCTGCCTTTACGTCAACCGGTAGCTTACACGGCGGGCAAGAGGCCACTCTGCTTAGCATGATGATACCGTTGCTGCATCACGGCATGATTATCGTTGGCCTGCCGTACACCCACCCAGGACTCATGAAAACCAGCGCTGGCGGCACACCTTATGGCGCGAGCCATATGGCAGGCGAAACGGGTGATAAAAAGCTTGACAGTACTGAACAGGAACTGTGTACGTTACTCGGCGAACGAGTGGCCAAACTGGCCGTAAAATTAGCGGGATAACTCAGCGGGATAACAAAGTCGTTCGGGTCAACCAGGCAGATCAGCTTCGTTGCGCCAACGCATAAAACAAACCACCTTCACGCCAGAACTCCACATCAACGCCTTCAAGTTTGGTCTGTTGCGAGCGTATATCTTCCAGTTCAACGGAATTGCTGGTAACAAACAGGCTCATCGGCTTACCAGAGCCATGGCTTTTGAGCCTGACATGCGCGGCCAACAAACCACCCAGAGAGCAGTAGCGCGACCCGACTAATTGATAGGCCTTGTCAATGGACTCAGGCAACTCCAGTGTAAAAGGCAGTTGCTGCATGGAATTGTCTAACTGAGCGAGAGTCTCGCCATAGTATTCAGGTTTCAAACGTGTCGAGTGATTCATGGCAACTTCGCGGACGGTTTGCTGCATGCGTTCAGAATCGGTACTCGAATCGTACATCCAGAGAGATGTCAGCAAGACCAAAGCGCAAGCGAATGCCGCTGGTAGCCAACGATGCCACTGGAAAATATTAAAGTGAGATAATCGCTGCTTGTCAGACGCGCGCTTACTGGATACAGGCTCCGGAACATCGTGCTGAGAAATTGAGCCTTCAGCTGATTCATACTTTAGCAGCAACTCAAGTTTGTCTTGAGGCAAAAACAAATTATCGTAGTAATCCCGAACACGCTTGTCTTGTTCGTTCATGTTGATTCCTTCTCGCTTTGCCTGACCACTTTTAACGGATTTACTGAATGCTGATCAAGATGTTTTTTGAGCTTGGCCTTTGCCCGATGGATCTGACTGAGCACGGTACCTCGAGTCTGGTTAGTCAGCTTTGATACTTCGGCTGCGGTATAGCCTTCGAAAACCCATAAAAACAACACCTCTCGCTCTATTCCACGCAGCTCCGCCAGACCATGCGCCAGAACGCGATCTTCGCTGACGTAGTGCGACGGGTCGATCGCTGATTGATCGGAAACCAAATCCTCCTCGAACGAATCGCTGGGAAAGCGGGTGCGATGTCGTACATCATCGATAAACAAGTTACGAATCACTCGAAACAACAGGGCTTTGTCTGGAGTTACCCCGTGTTTTTTGACAACTCTGAGCCAACCCTCATGCACAAGATCTTCTGCCATTTCCGCATGTGCGCACAACGAATTTGCATATCGGTAAGCGCTATGCAATAAGGATTCAAGATGTTGTTCAGAGTCAGGCATGTGCGTTTACGCTGCTTCGTGTTCCTTTGCAGCGAGCTCATTAATCGTATCGATAATGCCCTGACGACTGCCAGCCAAGGAATTGCTAGTCATGTATTTTCCATTAATGACCACACTTGGTACTGCCTGAATGCCTGCTTGCTGAGCGCGCAACATCGATCGCTTCATTGCTTGATTCACAGCAAATGAGTCCATCTCCTTCGTGAAGTCAGCGGCGCTAACACCCAAGTCCAGTGACTCAATAAACTGAGCTACTTTCTTTGCGTTACGCAGAGGTTTTTTCTTCTTGTGAATCTCATCAAACGTGGCGTCGAACATGCCGTCCGTTATACCCAAAGTTTGCGCAGCATAGAAAGCACGCGAGTGCTGTTCCCAGGACGGATTCAATGGCGGAGCCTCTCGTACAAAGTTTACGTATTCTGGCTTTGATTCAGCCCATTTATTTATTGCTGGCTCGAATGCAAAGCAGTGCGGACACCCAAACCAGAAAAATTCCAACACTTCAACCTTGGACTCATCCTGAGTCGGCATGGCTGGCTCGATCAGCTTATAAGCCTGTGTACTTTGAGCAAGTGCGACAGATGACCAGCCTAGTCCTGCCGCTGGTAGTGCACCTAACGCTGCTTTACCCATGACACCTACACCCATAAGCTGTGTCATAAACTGTCTGCGGGCCACCCCGGTTTTTAAATTCGTTTTATTCATTTTCACATGCCTTTTTGCAACAATAAAATAATATGAGTGAGATGAGGCTACCAATGCAACCGTCAAAACAACAACGGTTTGAGCTTGTATTTGATTGCAACATGTAAATACTTTAGATGCGCAATCGGCTAACCTAACGACGACAAATATTCGTAGAATTTACACATTAGAATGATACAAAGTCGTGAGCAAGTAGTTAAAACGGCGATGTTTCGCGAATTATTTTCTTATTTTTCAAAGCGTTATCAATCTCAATGTGATATTGCTAACAAAACAATGCCCGTATTAGTCTGAATTTCTAATACTTAACCTCAAGCCTTAGGTAGAAAAACCATGAACGAGCAAGACATAGATAAACAGATTTACGACCTATACGACGAGTACTGCCACAGCACCATGGACAGACGTACCTTTCTACAAAAAGCCAGCGCCATAACGATTGCCGGTGTTTCAGGCCTGGCTATGGCGCAATCACTGCTGCCACGATACGCAGAAGCCCAAACAATTTCGTTCACTGACGAACGAATTAAAGCCAACTATGTAGACTACCCATCACCGGGTGGCACATCAGGTGAGATGCGCGGTTATTTGGTCGCACCATCAAGCGAAGGACCACACCCAGCCGTAATAGTCATTCATGAGAACCGCGGACTGAACCCTTATATAGAAGATGTAGCACGTCGGTTTGCAGCAGAGGGTTTTCTTGCCCTGGCACCCGATGGACTCGCACCAGTGGGTGGCTATCCTGGTAACGATGATGACGGTAAAGTTTTGCAGAAAAGTCTCGACCAGACCCAATTGAAAACCGACTTTCTCAATAGCGCAAAATATTTAAAAGACCACGAGCTCTCCAGCGGCAAACTTGGCGCAACCGGGTTTTGCTGGGGCGGTGGCACCACCAGTTATCTGGCCGTTAACATGGGGGCAGACTTAAGCGCCGGTGCGCCATTCTATGGTGCTTCACCCGCAGCGGAGGACGTCGCGAAAATCAGTGCACCGCTGTATATTCACCACGCATCGGATGACGAACGAATCAATGCAATGTGGCCAGATTTTGAAGCTGCACTCAAAGCCAACAACAATCAGTTCGAACGATTTGTTTATGAAGACTCCAAGCATGGTTTTCACAATAATTCCACACCACGATACAACGAGACAGCGGCCCAATTAGCCTGGGATAGGACGCTAACGTTGTTTAAAGAAAACCTGTCGTAGCCTAAGCCACGCAAAGGTGTAGTTCACGCCTTATAAGGCTAATAAACCGGCTAGCGTGTATCATCGCGACATGAACAAACAATTCCTGTCACGCTGGTGCACGTTAGTTGGCTATTTTGGCTTACTTGCGCTGCTGCTAAGTTGGTTTACCTGGCTTGCCCCACCGGTGAACGTGCCTCGTGTTGTGCCTATCTTGCTGTTGGTTGTACCGCTGTTATTCCCTTTACGTGGCCTTTTACATGCACGTCGATACACACATCAGTGGGTCACGTTCCTGTCTTTGTTCTATTTTACCGTGGGAGTCGACGCTAGTTTCAATCATGGCGAAGGTCAGGCATGGCTAGGGTATTTAACCGTTATATTCAGCCTGCTGTTGTTTGTTGGCAGTATGTTCTTCGCCCGCTTTACGCCATCAGTTCGCTGACACTTCGAACCAACGGAATGGTGATACGGCGCTGCTCGGTCATAGAGGCATGATCAAGTCGCTCAACCAATTGTGTTAAATCCTGCATATTGCGCGGGTACCTTCGCACTATATACTCGATTACATCTAAGCTTACATCCAAACCGCGTAACTCCAATTGCAGCGCCAGTGCACTGGGCAATTCATCATCGTTAAGTGTGTGTAGTTGGAATACCGTACCCCAACTCAGGCGGGTAACCAGATCAGCCAAACTGAAGCGCAGTTCATCAATAGACACCTTCGATGAAAAGAGCATGCGTGTACCGGAGTCCCGGCAACGATTTATACAATGAAAAAGCGTCTCCTGAGCAGACGACTCCAGCAAGTGCAGATCGTCAAGACAGAGCAGATCTATACTCTCCATCGCGTTCAGAGCGCCATCGCGACTTGCCAGCTCACCAGTTAAATAAGCCACTTGATAACCGCGTGCGGCGAATTTCTGACATGCTGCACTTAGCAGGTGCGTTTTACCCGATGCACGCTCTCCCCAAAACAGTATTTGCTTTTCATTAACTTCTCCGTCGCAAAACGCCATTAACATAGCAAATGCCTCTGCATTGCCCGATCCAGGCATATAAGAGTCAAACGATGAGGACGGAACCGTACCAATCGAAAGCGTTAACTGTGGATGCAACATTTAAAGTGCGTTACCTGCGGTGAGCAACGATTCAACGCAAGTATTCAAACGCCGCTGAAATCGAACCAGCATACTGGCTCTCATTGGCAGAGCTCGGGGTTGCGGCCTGTTGAATCCAGTCGTACGAACTGGCAGCACTGGATATTGTGGGTACAGCGCTTCTTGGCACGATGGCAAATACCACGCCGCCATCAAGTACCTCCTTTGGATAGGCCACACTAACACCGTCTATTGCTGTCAAAAACGACATAACCTGTGCATAGTTCTGTGTTGTTCTAAGTGGGCTCACCCAAACAAGGCCCTCGGCACTGGAACTATTGGCGGTTAGATTGGATTGAAAATTATCTTGCACCGTAACAGGCTCCACAGACTGAGATTTCAGCCAGGCAATGCCGTTTTGCAGTGCCTCGTCCAAAGTTCGACTGACGAATGCCTGATTCTGTTGTTGCCCTGCCGCAACCTTTAACCACACGCCTTCCCAGTTACCGGTACGTGTTCTCGACAGATGAGCGGCCAAAGTAACACGCTGGGCGTAGCGAGCGGCAGCGTTGCTGACTTTGTCCAGGGCTGCAGTTTTAATGTCGTCAATATTCACCGCTTGAACGTCTGTATCATCGCCTGCCGGGAACGACAAGGACAACCCGAATCCACCAGCGATTTCTCGTGCTCGTTCCATAACGTTTTGCCCATTGGCAGCACCAATCAACATTTGATTAGTACCGTCCTCAACAATTAACCACATCAGCGCAGAGGATACATTGCTAAACGGATCAATAGCTTCCTCAGATTCTGCACCTGGTTCGAGCTCAGTTCCAGACTCAGGTTCAGACTCATCGTCTGACGTGGGCCGAATGAGTTTATTGATCAGTTCGCGATTGAACTGAATAAAAATAAGTTGAGTCGCTTTGCCTGTACTCCTCACTGAATCAGTAACGGGTGTACCTGCTGGAATAACCGTTCCCGGCGCCGGTGCGTCGTAGCGAAAAGAGGTTACATATGTATCCGCCTGATCAAGCCCCGCCCGAACATCGTCACGGTTCAACAAAGTTTTATCACCACTATTGGCGAGCAACACTGTTCGCATACCAATCAGATTGGCATTCTGTAACTCCGTGTCTGATCGATCAGACACGGCCACTTGAATGCTGTACGCATCCATTTGTGCCTGGGCCAGCCCTGCATTCACGGCCAAAGTTATAAACAACACCACAAACAAAACCGCAAAGCCTGTCACTCTGCTCCAAATGATCGCAGACTTTAGTTTTCTCATTCGCATTTCTTGCACTCTTAAAAAAGTAATCCGAGTATCATTACGCTTTTACGCGCCAGCCACCGTCATCATGACTGAATCATCCAAGTCCAGCGGACTGACCTACGCCAGTGCCGGTGTGGATATTGAAGCTGCCAATACTCTCGTCCAAAAGATCAAACCACATGTGGCGCGGACCCACCGTACAGGAATTTTAGGTGCTATTGGCGGTTTCGGCGGCCTGTTTGAACTACCGATTGGCCAATATCGCCAACCCGTCATGGTATCCGGTACCGATGGTGTGGGCACCAAACTGCGCCTGGCCATCGATTTGAATATGCCGGACACGGTCGGAATCGATCTTGTAGCTATGTGTGTCAACGATATTCTGGTGTGCGGAGCTGAACCACTGTGGTTTTTGGACTATTTTGCCACGGACAAGCTCAAAATCGAACAAGCCACTCGCGTTATTGCCGGCATTGCTGAGGGCTGTGTGCAGTCAGGGGCTGCGCTGTTGGGTGGTGAGACGGCCGAAATGCCTGGGATGTACCATACAGGCGACTATGATCTGGCAGGCTTCGCTGTCGGTATCGTCGAGAAAGATCAGATAATTGATGGCAGCAGCGTGGTTTCAGGCGATTGCATTATTGGCATTGCCTCAAGCGGACCACACTCCAACGGTTACTCTTTGATACGAAAAGTGGCTGAGAAGCATGATATCAATGCACCCTTTGGTGAACAGACCCTCGGGCAAGCCTTGATGCTACCCACCCGCATTTACGTGAAATCGATACTGTCAATTATAAAGTCAAACACACCGATCAAAGCGATGGCACACATCACCGGCGGCGGTATAACTGAGAACCTGCCGCGCAGTCTGCCAGACAACGTGACCGCCCGAATCGATACAAACCTGTGGCAGCCACCACAATTATTTGCATGGTTACAAGAACAAGGTGGCATTGATGATGCAGAAATGTTGCGTACCTTCAATTGTGGCATCGGGTTCAGCCTGGTCGTTGATAAAAACGATGTCGATACGGTACTCAACACGCTGAAAACGGCTGGTGAGAATGCGTGTGTGATTGGTTCAATAGAGCCATCCGACGGTGAGGCGGTGGTGAGATACACATGAGCCGTATTGTTGTACTTATCTCAGGTCGTGGTTCAAACATGCGCTCGATCGTTGAAGCTTGTGAGAGCGGAGCCGTTAGTGGCACGGTGGTCGCTGTTATAAGCAACAATCCAGAAGCTGGCGGATTGGCATTCGCAAGAGAACAGAATATCGATACAGCCGTGCTGGACCACAAACAATTCTCCAGCAGAAATGAATTTGACTCGGAACTGAAAATACTGATCGATTCGTATAAGCCAGATTGGATACTGTTAGCCGGTTTTATGCGAGTCCTGGGCAGCGAATTTGTCGAACACTACATTGGTAGCATGATCAATATACATCCGTCATTATTGCCGCTATACCCGGGTTTGGATACGCACGCCAAAGTGCTTGCAGCCGGCGATTCCAAACACGGCGCTACCGTGCACTTTGTTACACCAGAACTTGATGCCGGGCCGATTATCGCAAAAGCGGAAGTCGAGGTTTTATCGAACGATACAGAACAAATACTGGCAGAACGTGTCTTATGCGCGGAACACAAACTGTACGTTCAGGCATTACAGCGTTGTGTGAATGGTGATGCCCGGTTAGAAAACAAAACAGACTTACCGTAAATCACTGGAAATTGGGGCAAGCGAAGCCAGTATGGCCTCCAATGGATAATTAAATGAGCTTTCTATACATGATTAATCGAATCGTTAAACAGCTGGGCAGTCTCGCTATCGGGTTAAGCCTTATTGCTGGATTAAGCTTAAGCCCAGTACATGCCCAGCCTGCTGAATTTGCTCCTTTCGAAGTCGAATACCAAGTTGGCAACAATCACATCAATGCCGGCAGCGCTTTATTGCAGCTGGAAAATAATGGCGATAAATGGGTTTACAGTCTTAAAACAAGACCCACCGGCGTGTTTAAACTCACAGGCAAAGGCAAAATCCAGGAAATCAGTGAGTTCACAGTGTCAAACACCTCCGATAGCCTCGAAATAAAACCTCAACGGTACACATACCGACAAGACAAAGAAACACGACGCAGTGTCGATGCCTGGTTTGACTGGAACAGTAATATCCTTACCTACAAACGTCGCGGCGAAGAAGCAAACGAATCAATTTCCGGCCCGCTGCACGATCGCTTGTCGGTCACACTATCGGTGATCGATTCGCTACAAAGAAAAGGCTTTGAAGAAGCACAATTCAGTGTTTTTGATAATGGTCAAATCAAAACCATGTTGTTTACTAACGAAGGGGTCGAATCAGTCAAAACTCGCATGGGCAAATTAGAAACAATCCGCGTTCGCAGTGCCGTTGTCGGTGGAGGAACCCGTCACACCACAACCTGGTTTGCTCCCGAACTAGGCTATGTGCCGGTAAAAATCGAACAGTTCAAGCGAGACAAACTGGTCGCCAGATTAACGCTTTCGACTTTGCGTAACCGAATTACAGAAGGTGGTGGTGCGGAGGTATATACGACTAAGTAAGCGTAGTGTTATCTGTCACCCTACAATATTTGTAAGTAATTATTTGGAAGTAAAGTGTATTGCAACGAGTTTCGGTGGTGTTACAGGAGGTAGCCTAACTAGAACTGCTTCTCGAACACTGCACGTAAGCGATAATCAGGTTCTAACGCATCGTCTGATGATGGTGACTCAACCGGAACGGGTAGCTGTACTTGTGCTGAGAACGTGAAGCCAGGGTTTTGCCAGAACAGGCTGGGATTCAAAAACCAATCACCAACATTATCTTCACCATTGTTCGCACTATCGGATTGTAAATCCAGATTACCTTGCACTGACAACATCCAGAGCGGAGAGCCGCTGGTTGTTCCTGTCCAGCCCAGGCGGCGACCGGTAGTGAAATCGACGCTCAAAACGTCTTTATGTTCAACACCCTCGTCGACGTTAACAAACTGCTCAACATTGACATCAAGTCCACCATACCATAGGGTCCCTAAACGACCGTAAGACAGTCCTAACAAACCGGAGCTAACGTATGCGGTGCCGTCTATGTCTTCGTCCTCGTGCTCAACTTTCAGGCCAGCCGAATAGGCAAAGCCATTGTGGAGATCGGGGATGCTTTCCACCAGGCGATTTTTTCCAAGCCGCCCACTTTCCACTTCCATCGCAGGCTGCGCTCGACTGAACATATTCAACCCAAACCCGTTTTTCAGGCTGAATTTAGGTCGAGCCGGTTTGAGACTAAGAGAAAGCTCGGTTTGACGATCGGCATACCTGGCCGGTTGACTGTCAGATTCGGCTTCGTTGATACGAGAATACCGGATAGTATCCAGGTTTGAGTTGTCGAAATTGAACGGATTGGCCAAGGTATCGCTATTGGCAAGCTCAAATGACTGGGCATGCGCCATCGACACCAAAAACGGCGCGAGTAAACTGGCAATTGCGATAATACGAGCCATGATAAATGAACGTTCTCCTGACAAGTGCGTATTAGATACTGAATGTCGTAAAATAACAACACCTAAATGTCTTGTTTTTACAGTATCTTACGCCACAATTTAGCAACAAATAGGCAATATATGCGGCTAAAGTCGCAGCCAACAACCCGGTCAACACTCAGCCACATTCTATGGACACAAGGCACCAACCTCACATGATAGTCGATGAAACCGATTTCGATGATGACAATATCGACGATGCCCCCAGTCGGTCACAGTTAAAACGCGAGGCCCTTGCTGTACGCGATCTTGGATCTGAGCTTGCTTCACTTGGAGCGGCCGAACGCGCCAGAGTTCCGCTGCCAGAGGATATTATTGACGCAATCAATGAACTCAATCGCACAACTAAGCACGGTGCTCGCAAGCGTCAACTGGGATGGCTGGCGAAACGGTTACGTAAAATCGACATAGAACCGATCGAGGCGGCGTTGGAGAGTATCCGCCAGGCAGCTCGAGCGAATACGCAAACATTGCAGCTGGTAGAGCAATGGCGCGACAGACTACTGGGCGATGAAAGTAATCCCAACCCAAAGCTTGCTCTGACCGAATTTTTAGATAAATACCCGCATGCTGATCGCCAGCTTCTGCGTCAATTGCAGCGCGCTGCCGTCAAAGAGAGAACCGAGAATAAACCGCCAAAGTCAGCCCGTCTGTTATTCAAATCAGTTCGAGATGCAGTGAATTATATTGCGGAATCATCCCAGTGAAAATGACTCACTTCCGACCTACTGCCGCAACGACGCAACGATGAACAGATCACTGTACTTGAATGCGATAGTGCTCGCGAGTCTGCTTATTTTGCCTGCCTGTCAATCACCTTCGTCGCCAAGCGCCGCGGCGACAAACCCAACGGTAAACCCGTCGTCAAATCCGTCGTCAAAT
>CAYTJF010000056.1:0-10028 GCA_964437945.1 uncultured Granulosicoccaceae bacterium | reverse complement strand
CCGTCGTCAAATCCGTCGTCAAATGATGATCAAACAATTTCAGGTACAGAGACTGTGCAGGACCCGGCAGGCCAATCAGAGGGCCTTGACACGACAACACAAACTGACGAGGTTAACAGCCCCCCGAACGATAGCTCAGCGCCAAACAGTTTCGATCAATCAGACGCATTCACTACGACCAGTCCCATCAACACTGGCAATATAAATCATCCCGAGCTTTCCGAAGTCAGCGGACTCGCAGCGTCGACTCGGCGCAACAATACCTTGTGGGCAATAAACGACAGCGGCAATCAGCCAAAAATATACGCGTTGAAACACACAGGCGAGTCGATTAAAAGCTTTACCGTTGCGACAAAAAATCGCGATTGGGAAGATTTAGCCTCAGCATGGATTAATGGTGAGTCCTATTTGTTAATCGCCGATATTGGAGACAACCAGCAAATAAAAGACGAACATAATATTTACATCATTTCAGAACCGTTGCTGGACAACCGTCTGGTAGAAACACTGGTACCCGCACATACACTTCAGTTTCGCTATCCCGATGGCGCGCACGATGCAGAATCAATGGCCTTTGCAGATGGCTGGATTTACATTCTCACTAAAGAACCTCAAGTGGATGAGATACGACAGGCGAGTCAGGTTTATCGAATACCGCTGGATCTGAATAATCAGAATCAATTACTGGTAGCCGAGAAGATTGCCGACCTGGCGATACCTGCCAATTCAATTGAATCGAGTTTGATTTCATCAATCAGTGGTCTGGATGTTTCTCAGCCCACAGCGTTCGACATTGATGCGCAAAGTCGCTACGCCTATGTGCTGACTTATCGCTCAGTGTATCGCTACAAACGCGAATTGGATGAGAGCTGGGCACAAGCGTTAGCCGAGCCTCGCAATCGAGTTCACACCCATTCGCTATCACAAGCCGAGGCGCTCGCTGTAGGCACAAATGGCGTTGTCTGGTTTACTTCAGAGAAACGACCAGCACCCCTTTGGGCGCTTCCTGGCCGACAATAGCGCTGGTACAAGTGAACTACACAACTGGGGCAATGTTATTCGGGCAGATTGAAAGGTACCTGGGTCAGTTTCGGCTCATCCCAACTCCCTGTCAGGGTGTATTCACGTAAACCTATCCGGTCAAAATCAATGCCAAACGCTTTGAGCACGCCGCCTGCAAACAACACACTCAAACCGGCTGACGCACCTCCGGATATAACGCCAATGATAGGTAACGCGGCACTGACTCGCGGCAGAACGGTTATACGTTGATTGTATTGCTCGGTAATTAAGTTAGATTCGCCCGCTATATCCAACACACCAATTGAGCCATTCATTTGCACCAAAGGTGCATGCGCAATACCGTTAGCCATTTGCATTCGACCGCGAATGGTTTCAAAGTCAAGACCATCAAGAACCAGGTCTTTGAAATCCAGGCTCAAACGCCGTGGCAGTGATTGCACTGCGAACAACCCAACTAATCTGGCAGCACCGGGCTCGACTTTCAGAATTCGACCGTTGTTCAAATCGATGTCTAGCTCGCCGACCAAATTTTCCAGTGATGGTTTATAGCCTGCCGCTGGCCATACCAACGAACCGGACAACACGCCTTCACCCTCGCTAAGCGTACCGTCAAATCCGATATGTGAGAGCAGAGCACCAAAATCATAGCCCTGTAAAGTCAGGTTTAACTTGGTGATGTGCTGATTGGTGAGCGTGTTGTTGACACCCTGTGGATCGCGTAAGTGCCAATAACCTTCGCCAACAAGCTGTGCGGTCTCGTATGCAAAACCAAACGTATCAATGTTCAATCCATTCACCGAAGGAGATGTGCGAATGGTCAGATCTTTTAAATCCAGCTGATCCCAGCTCACTTGTGAAATGCGAGCTTCAACCGGGGGTAAAATTCGCGGATCAAGATCATCACCTTCTTCTCCCTCTGGCGCTGAATCCAACGCATCCACAAAGCGTTTATCCACTGATGCGATACGCACTATCGCAGGCAAATCCTGCTTCCAGTGGGCCCGTGGGTAACGCACGCTGCCTCTTAACCATTGACTGCTTATAACGCCATTAATGTAGTCAGATTCCGTGTTAAATCGTAGCGTGCCACCACCCACAAACTGCCGACCAGCTATGAATTTGTTCACCCGCAGATTGGCCGAAACCGGCAGTATAGGCTCTGGTGTTTCAGACGGCTCCAGTTCGTCGAGCAGTGTATCGATACTGCTCACCCAGGCATCCAGGCCCAACTTCTCAACATTCCCGTCCAACCGAATCCCGTCCTTTACGCTTGGATTAGCGGCACCGCCACCAAAGCGTGCTGAGAGGGATTGTAAAGTCGCACCATCTACCCGGACGATCGAGCGCATAATGTCGTTGTAGTCAATTAACCATTCAAGGCGGTCACTATCCGGCATAATTGTGCTGGATAAGGCTATTTTCGCAGCCCTGCCCGACGGTTTTTTCAGCGGCTCGGGCAATTGCAAATGTGTTCCGACCAGGCTGCTCACGGCAGCTATCTTGATACCGCGTTGATCTATCTGCGCAGCTGACATCGGAATTTGGACGTTCACATTCCATTGCGATTCACCATCAACGAACTGAGTAAGTGGAATGTCGTAGTCAGCCATGATATTGCTGGCCCGCATCGGACCTGCCATTGTTATCTCAACGGTTCGCTGCTGTTCTTGTCCCGTCGTTTTTGCATCGATACGTACTGGTCGACCGTGCATCAGGGATTGCAAGTTGTTGACACGGATTCCATTTGTTGTGAATCCTATAGCACCACGTACCTGCTCAAGATCGAGTTTTGCGCGGGCATCAGAGATCGCGTTATCGTTTAGAAAAACCGAACCTTTCACCTCCAGACCTGATATCAATGTGCTGTTGTTGGCTTGCCCGGGGCTTGATGTATCCGGGGTGATATTAGCTTCGTCAGTGAGCGGCACCCGAATATTCAAGTCCATTTGCGCTTGTCCGTCGGCTGTCACATCAACAAGTGCTGGGCCCAATATATTTTTCAACGGCCCTGTGTTTCCAAAATCAACCAGCTTAGCTAATGATCCGTCACTGGTGCTATTGAGCTCCAATACCGGTTTGAACAGGCTATCAATACGCGCATCTACACGACTAAAGCGCATGGAGTCCAACACCCCGTCATCGGCCGTTATACGAATGGAGGCGCCTTCGACATCGTATCGACCATGCATATCGGTAGCTTGTGGCCAACCCGGCAGATAGTTCAGCGAAGCATTATTGAAATCAAACCCAATGTTGAAAACGCCTTCATTTTTTGTAAATGGAAAATCAGCGATCTTGCCAAACATCATCAATTCGCCATTGGTGGCTTGACCCGCTACAAGGGCCGTATCAATCCAATCGTAGGTTCTGCGCTTTATCAATCGATCTGGTACATACCGCGACACACGGCTTACATCGTCAACTGAAAATTGACCCAGTGCGTAAACGTGCGGTGATTCACCGGACTTGAGGATAACCTCGACCTGCGTCTCGCCATTAAACCCAAAATCATCTACAACAATATCGCCCTTTAATAAAGTATTTTGCTGGTCTTGAAAATCAATATCCAATTGCCCGTCCAGCTTTTGCAGTTGCAGCGGTTGCGTATAGGCAGCCGGTATATCCAACGCCATATCCACACCTTGCATGTCGATTTTTCCAACGTTGTGCAATACATCCAATGTACCGCCAAGGTTGTGGACGCCAGGCATACCGTTTACTGAATTCAGCTCCAGTTTTTGAAATTCGCTGAACAACGATAAGTCAGGCTTGCCGTTCACCAAAGCGAACGATGCGTCCCAATTGGCAAGATCACCTTTAGGTTGCGCTTGCGCCAACCACTGTGCACGCGGTAAATCAGTGTCTTTGTCAAAAAGTGATAACACCAACTTTGTAGCCACATCGAGTTTTAATGAATCACCACGAGCGTCAAGTTTCCATGCGGTATTTTCAGCCGGTTTGAATTGATACGCTACATCATGAACCGATGTCAGCTCGGTTCCATTCTGAATTTCCATTAAATCGGTAGAGAGCTGCCAACCCGAAGGCATATCTTTAAATACTATGTCTGTGCTTACTCTATCAATTACACGTTGTTGGCTATTGATGTTGACAAGGTCAGTCGCCAGGATTTGACCACGCGCACTATGCAGTTTACCGCCCGACATGGTGCCCCACAATTCAATCTGTGTTGTCGCATCAAGCCGCGCGATACCGGTTGTAGACAATCGAAGGCCTTTAAAACGTTCCGCTTGCAAGCTACGCCAAGCATCGATTTTCAAATCAGTCGCTTTGGCATGGATATCAATATAGGCGTTTCGAATATCATCACTGTTACCGGTAAGGTCAAGTTCCAACTCAAGGCGATCACCCAGGCTGTCCGGCAATTGCATATCGACTCGCAGCTGATGAAAACTATCATCATTAACAGCAGCTACATTCAAGTCGGTTACAGTGAGTTGTTCGTTGTTGTCTGCATTTATCAGTGTGATTTGTGCGTCCTGCAAATCCACCCGAGAGGTATCCATTAACCAGGACAACATGTTTACTCCCTGATTCTCTGCGGGAGTCACTGTTTCACGTTGTTTGACTCCGTGAAGTTCAAACCGGCCATCGGATGAGGTTTCCAGCGCAAGCTTTGCACCCACCAGGGTCAGCTCCTCGATAACCAGGGTAGCCTGAGAAATCGATTTAAGCGTATTCAGTTCGATTAGCACTTCATCAAGCGTTACATGCCGACTATCAGATTCATTCAATGACACGCCGGTAGCACTCAACTTTGGTCCAAACTGTTCCCACCGGACAGACAGATCATCGATAACAACCGGGCTGCCCATCTGTTCACTTAACCTGGTTTCAATCTCACCTTTATAGTTACCCAACCAGGGTGCACCAAGGCGCACGATGATGAGCAGAATGGCCAACAGGATGAGCAGTACGGCGATGATGACAAACAACCAGTTTGCCGTTTTTCCAGCGGCAGCGGCCATTCGTTTTCGCCCATACGCTGTATTCGACGCTGAGTCGACGTCGGCATCTGATAAAGCTGCATTGTTTGGATTGTCAGCGTGTTCGATCACTTGAGCACAACGTCATATTGTTCACGGTTATATAGCTGTTCGCCCTGTAGACGGATTGGCACGGCAACAAAATCTTCGAGTAAAGCCAGATCGTCTGATCGTTCCTCAGTGAACCATTCAACGATGTCTGTTGATGCCAGTACTGTAACTGACTCAATATCAAACTGACGCACTTGCCGGATGATTTCACGCGAAATTTCGAAAACAACTGTTTCAAGCGTCTTGGTCATGCCACGACCACCACACACACCACATTCGCCACACAATACTTGTTCAAGACTTTCACGAGTGCGTTTACGCGTCATTTCCACCAAACCCAGCGCTGATACGTCAGACATCTGAGTTTTAGCGTTGTCTTTGTCTAACGCCTTTTCCAATGCACGGAGCACTTGTCGGCGATGATCAATAACCTGCATATCGATAAAGTCAATAATGACAATACCGCCCAGATTCCTTAAACGCAGTTGCCGCGCGATGGTTTGTGCTGCTTCCAAATTTGTTTTGAATATGGTTTCTTCAAGATTATGCCGCCCCACAAACGCACCCGTATTCACATCAACAGTGGTCATGGATTCGGTTTGATCAATAACCAGATAACCGCCAGATTTAAGCGTCACTTTTTTGTTTAACGCACGTTCAATTTCATCTTCAATACCATGCAAGTCAAATATAGGACGCTCACCAGGATAGTGCTCAATGCGTTGTGTGAGGTGTGGTACATACTCATTGCAAAAGGCAATGCTGTTTTTTACGGTTTCGCGCGAGTCAATACGAATTCGTTCAATCGAGTCGCCTCTTATATCTCGTAAGGTTCGCAACACCAATGGCAAATCACGAAAAATCACCTGTCCATGTGGTGCATCGGAAAGTTGCGTCTGAACCCCTTTCCAGACTTTCGTTAAAAACTGCAGGTCACCAGTAATAGCATCACTGCCCATGCCTTCGGCCGCTGTTCTAACAATATATCCGCAAGACTCATCATCTCGAAGCTCATCTACCATTGATCGCAATTTTTCGCGTTCATCTTCGGCTTCTATTTTAGTTGATACACCAATACTTTTTTCGTCAGGCATCATGACAAGATACCGAGACGGAACTGTGAGTTTGGATGTAACGCGTGCACCCTTGGTACCAAGGGGATCCTTTACCACTTGTACAGCCAGTTTCTGCCCTTCGCGCAGCAACTGTGCAATGGTTTGCGTTTTTCGTTCTCCATCTGGCCCAAGTGAAGTTGATCCGGCAACATCAGCCACGTGCAAAAAGGCCGCTTTTTCTAATCCGATATCGACAAAGGCTGCTTCCATACCCGGCAAAACCCGTTTTACCGTTCCCTTGATTACCGAACCCACCAAGCCTATTTTCTGTGCACGCTCAATCCAGACCTCTGTGAGCATGCCATTTTCGACAGTAGCCACACGGGTCTCTTGCGGTGTCACATTGATCAGTAGTTCTTCAGTCATTTACAGCTTTTTTCGCAAAGCAGTCTAGTCCAATTATTGACAGTAATTGCGCTGTCTCGAATAATGGCAAACCCACTACATTACTGTAGCTTCCATTAAGGTGCTCTACAAATACAGCACCTGTACCCTGAATAGCGTAACTACCTGCCTTACCGAGCGGCTCGCCAGTTTTCCAATAACGCTTTGCTGTCATCCCATCAATGTGCGTAAAGGTTACGCTTGTTTCGACTGTGCATTCGTGGAACTGGTCTTGTGCATTTACGCACACTGAAGTAATAACGGTATGCTCTGCCCCGGAAAGCGAGAGCAACATATCGATACCGTGCGCCTGACTTTCCGGTTTACCGTATACACGGGTTCCGCGCACCACCACGGTATCGGCAGCCAACACCGGCAAGCTTGATTCGATCGACTCACATTTACGCCTCGCCAGACGTTTCACCAGCGCAATTCCAGATTCTCCAGACAAAGGTGATTCGTCAATATCAGCAGGCTGAACGGACGCTTTGATGCCAATCTGGGACAAAAGCTCTAATCGACGCGGTGATGCTGAAGCCAGAACCAGTGTGTTTGCCATGATAACGAGTACTCAACAAAATTCAGACCCTGTATACGTCAGGCCCGATGATAAGGGTGATTAATCGTTAGAGAGTAGGCGCGATAGATTTGTTCAATTACCACAACTCGAACCAACGGGTGTGGGAATGTCAGCGGCGACAAACTCCATTTCTGATCAGCACGCTCGAAGGTTGCGTCGTCCAGTCCGTCCGGACCACCGATCAGCAGACTAACCGGTTTTCCCAGTTCCTGCCATCGGTTCAGCTCAGCTGCCAACTCTTTCGTGCTCCATGATTTACCACGATTATCCAGACTAACAACATGTGCCCTGTCTGGAACGCATCCCATCAATGCCTTGCCTTCTTTTTCTTTATTTTTGGTTGTATTACCCAGATTGGCCTGAGCCACTTCGCGCACGCTGAACTGCCATTGTCTGGGTAGTCTTTTTTGGTAGTCGCCAACCGCCATTACCACCCAATCGGGCATTTTTCG
Organism: uncultured Granulosicoccaceae bacterium; assembly: GCA_964437945.1. Taxonomy (GTDB): domain Bacteria; phylum Pseudomonadota; class Gammaproteobacteria; order Granulosicoccales; family Granulosicoccaceae; genus Granulosicoccus. The sequence goes on along the minus strand of CAYTJF010000056.1, from coordinate 2,416 downwards.
CCCAACCGCACATAATGATAGTTGCATGGCAAGGTTCGCAGCTGTAACGAGAAGTTGCGCTACACGGCGCCCAGTATACTCGGTGGTGTCTCGTCAGAGTCTGGCCCAACGGACCACAATTTCTCCAGCGCATAAAAATCGCGCTTTTCCTGGGTCATGACATGCACGATCACATCACCAAGATCGACCAACACCCAATCACTGCTATCACCACCTTCAAAACCCAATGGCGCATGATCAGCACGTTTTGCGCTCAATCGAACCGAATCAGCCAGCGAACTAACGTGTCGCTTGGACGTGCCGGTGGCGACCATCATGGCATCAGCAATACTGGACTTCTCGGATATATCAATCACTTTGATGTCCACACCTTTTAGCGCTTCAAGTGCCTCTGTTACAAGATCAATTAGTTGTTCGCTATTCATGCTCAAAATTCAATTCCCACCCTCATTGACTTCTTGCCTCATTAGTTTTTAACCTCGCCATACAGCCCTTGCTTCACAATATACTGCTTAACGCTTTCTGGCACGAGAAAATCAATACTTTGACGATTGTCAATGCGTGTGCGAACATCAGTAGCCGATATCGCCAACTGAGTCACGCTACAACGTTCGATCACACCAGCGGCTGAATCGACAATGCTATGCCCCAGCTTTTCTGCTATGTCTGCCTGTTTTGCCATCAGGTTCAACGCCCAATCGCTAAGTTCAGCATCCGGGCGATCAATGACCACCAAATTCGCCAGACCCAGTATCTCATGCCAGCGGTGCCAGGTATCAAATGCCGAAAACGCATCCTGCCCCATAAAGAAAATCAACTTCGCATCAGGATACTCCTGCTTGACTTCACAGAGTGTATCGAAGGTGTAAGACGCCGTTTCTCGCAAGGCTTCGCGCGGGTCAATAACGAGCTGCGACAAGTGCTGTGTAGCTATCTCCAGCATCTCTATTCTTTGTGCTGTTGATACCGTTGGCTTATCGCGATGTACCGGGCGATGATTAGGTAATAGACGCAGTTGATTAAGGGAATAGCCTTCGGCTAATTCAATGGCTGTGCGTAGATGCCCCAAATGCACGGGGTCGAAAGTACCGCCAAATAGACCGATACGGTGTGGCGTCTGCTTACTCAATCTTCTTTATTATTCTTCATTAATTAAATAAGGCTTTAATTAAATAAGGCTTTAATCAAATAAGGCTTCGGATAAAACGTAGCTTTGGCCAGTTGCCGCTTACGCAGCAACTCGCTCAAACCACGTTTTCTTTAGTTGTACTTTATCAGCCTTACGTCGAGCCTTGGTTGATTTACGATGAACTGCCGATTTACGCAGCAATGGATTCAGCGCAACTACATTGCGATCCTTTACTGGTGGCAGCTTTTTTTGCTGTTTGCTTTTCTTGCTCATGTTAGTCATTTAGCCTCTTTGCTTAACTTAACCTCTTTTCGTCAATTGCATAGTAACCACTACTGCCGAACGGTTCCATTTCCGGTAACAACGTATTTTTCGGTAGTTAACCCCAATGCGCCAACCGGTCCTCGTACGTGCATTTTGTTCGTGCTAATGCCAATTTCAGCGCCCAACCCATATTGTGCACCATCAGCAAAGCAGGTAGCTGCATTAACCATCACAGAACTCGAATCTACCTGTCGCACAAATTGCCGCGACCGGGCAATATCATTGGTAACAATGGCATCGGTGTGCCCAGAGCCGTACTGCGCGATGTGCTCCATAGCTTCGTTAACGTCTGTAACTACCTTTATAGACAGTATGGGGGCTAAATATTCGGTTACCCAATCCTCATTTGTCGCAGAATTTACACTTGCGACACAAGCTTGCGTTTTTGAGCACCCGCGTAACTCAACACCATGCTCACCGAATTGGGCGCAAAGATCGGGTAGTAAACTCTGGGCTTCAGATTCGGCCACCAGTAAGGTTTCCATTGCTCCGCAGATGCCGTATCGATAGGTTTTCGAATTGAATGCAATTGCCATGGCACTGGCTTTATCGGCACCGGTATCGACATACACATGACAAATACCATCCAGGTGTTTGATCACTGGTACTTTCGCATCATTACTGATACGAGTAACCAAGCCCTTGCCACCGCGCGGAATGATGACATCGATGTGTTGTTCTAATTTCAGCATGGCTCCGACGGCTTCGCGATCGGTAGTGGCTATTAATTGCACTGCATTTTCTGGCAATCCCGCCTGACTCAAGCCTTGCGCTATACATTGCGCTATAGCAGCATTCGAGCGACTGGCCTCACTACCACCGCGCAGAATAACTGCGTTGCCCGATTTCAGACACAGTGCAGCCGCATCGGCAGTGACGTTTGGTCTCGATTCGTATATAACGCCAATAACACCCAACGGTACGCGCATGCGCGAAATTTCCAAACCCGAGGGTTGGCGTTCG
>CAYTJF010000055.1:0-25212 GCA_964437945.1 uncultured Granulosicoccaceae bacterium | reverse complement strand
GATATTGGACGTGTCTACGCAAATGACCCGGATGTATTGTTAATGGACGAACCGTTTGGAGCGCTTGACGCGCAAACCAAGGAGCGTATGCAAACTGATTTGTTAGCTGCCTGGCAAGAAACCCAGAAGACCGTAATATTCGTCACTCACGATTTGGAAGAGGCTATATTTTTATCTGATCGTGTCATCGTCATGTCTGCCAGGCCAGGCCGAATAAGCCACGTTGAAACCATAGAGCTAGGACGCCCAAGAGACAATGCCATGCGCCTGACTGATGAGTTTATTCAGATCAAACGAAGGTTGTGGGGTTTGTTAGAGCATTAGATGTGCTATCATTTCCAGAGCATGCAAAAAGCCTAATTCATAAGTTTAGTTGCTGCAAATCCCATTAAGCTATGCTGGTCGTATTTGCACTGCCGATGATCGTTACGCTTTCAAATTTGGTTTTTGGGCCCCGTTGCTCAACGGTTAGTGGGTCCATGTGTCGCACGTATTAAGAATCTTATAAAAGAATTCGGAATGCCGATCCCAATTTTATTGACTTTGGATTTGGTAATTATTAGTGTAATAGACCGTTTAATGGACAGATACAGGTTTTGGTACGCGTCAACAATTTGCTGGGCAATAGTTGTTTAAATGGCAGTGGTTGTAAAAATGACTGTTTAGTGGTTTCGACAAGCCGAGGACAGGCCGAGTGAGTTTCGATGCTTGAGCTTGTTAATGTCAGCAAACGTGTAGGGAACGAGCTGCACATCAGTGATGTAAATCTGCACCTGGATAGTGGCTCGCTTAATATTCTGCTTGGTCCTACGCTCGCAGGAAAAACATCGTTAATGCGATTGATGGCAGGTCTCGACCGGCCTACCAGTGGCGATATTCTTGCTGATGGAAAAAGTGTACTTGGCGTGCCCGTCAGGCGCCGTAACATTGCTATGGTCTACCAGCAATTTATCAACTATCCAGGCTTTACCGTTTATGAGAACATCGCATCGCCAATGCGATTGGCGGGCATCGATAAAAAAAATCTGGACCTGCGAGTTCGTGAAGCTGCAGAGCTCTTGCGTTTAACCGAATTCCTCGATAGAACACCTCTGCAACTGTCTGGTGGCCAGCAACAAAGAACAGCCATTGCACGCGCGTTGGTAAAACGAGCCGACTTGGTATTGCTTGATGAACCACTTGGCAACCTTGACTATAAATTGCGTGAAGAACTGCGAGTGGAGTTGCCAAAAATATTTGCGCAGACCGGCGCCATATTGGTCTACGCTACAACCGAACCGCATGAGGCGTTGCTGCTTGGGGGTCAAACGGCTACGCTATCTGAAGGTAAGGTAACCCAGTACGGTCAAACCATCGATGTCTATAATCGCCCGGCAAGCCTGACGACCGCTCAGACGTTTGCAGACCCACCATTCAATATTGTGCGATTAACCAAATCTGGTTCCAATTTGCATTTTGGCGACGTACGTATGAACGTAGCGGACGAAGCACTAACGTTGAATGACGGCCAATACACCGGTGCAATAAGGCCTCACCACCTGTCGTTATTGGAATCTGCTAAGCACCATATACCCATGTCGGCTGAAGTCGGCACCAGCGAAATCACCGGGTCAGAGACGTTTGTGCATGTTAAAGCTGATGGTCAGCCCTGGGTTGTTCTAACCCATGGCGTGCATCGAGTAACGCCAGGTGAAAACATCACTTTGTACGTGGACCCTGCCAGTTTGTACCTGTTTGATAGCAACGAGTCTTTGGTGCATGCACCTGAGCCAATTGCGACGAGGTAAGGCACTTTGGCGAAAATTCAACTCGACCAATTGGCGCATTCTTACAGCCCGAATCCATTGTCAGAATCTGACTACGCACTAAAAAGCATGGACTACGTTTGGGAAGATGGCGGTGCGTATGCGCTGTTGGGTCCGTCAGGTTGTGGCAAGACGACCTTGCTGAACATTATTTCCGGATTACTTGTGCCGTCACGTGGGCGAATACAATTTGATGATGTCGATGTGACCAATCGGACGCCAGAAGAACGAAATATCGCTCAAGTGTTTCAGTTTCCGGTTATCTACGACACCATGACCGTATCTCAGAATCTTAGCTTTCCATTGGCCAATCGTGGAGTCGATGAGCTGGAAATAAAAAAGCGTGTGACTGATATGCTGGAAACGCTTGAACTCACATCGAAAGCCGATAGTCGAGCGCGCGGTCTTACCGCCGATGAAAAGCAAAAAATATCATTAGGACGTGGTCTGGTTCGATACGATGTTAATGCCATTTTGTTTGATGAGCCGTTGACGGTTATCGACCCTCACATGAAATGGCAGCTGCGAACCAAGCTCAAGGAACTGCATCAACGCCTGGGTCATACCATGATCTACGTTACACACGATCAAACTGAAGCGCTCACCTTTGCAGACAAAGTGGTGGTGATGTACGAAGGGGAGGTTGTTCAGATAGGGACACCGGAGGAACTTTTCGAGAGGCCCAGTCATACGTTTGTAGGTTATTTTATCGGCTCACCGGGTATGAATATTCTGCCATGCGAAGTACAGGGTAACGCTGCAATAATTGATGGTCTGAGCATACCGCTGGGTTTTCATTACGACCCGCCTGCTGATGCAAAACTGGAATTGGGAGTACGACCGGAATTTGTTCGTTTTGCCAGGTCAAACGAATATGGTTTGCCGGTTACGATCGACAGTATTGATGACGTGGGGCGTCACAGAATAGCCAAGGTGCGTTTGGCTAACCATGCGCTAAACATACTTTTAGAAGAAGGTCATGAAGTACCTTCGTATAACGTTGGCGTGGTGTGCGATCCCATTCGCAGTGGCGTATACGCAAATGATCATCGCCTGGAAGGCAAGGCTGTAAGCCGTGAAGGTCATGCGTCATGGTAGCCAAGACTATTAATCAAAAAGCCTGGTTTCTGGTATTGCCAGTGCTGTTGGTGGTGGCGTTTAATGCCATTATCCCGTTGATGACGGTGGTCAATTACTCGGTACAAGATACCTTTAGTCCCGGTGTGTTTTTCTTTGAAGGAACAAAGTGGTACCAGGAGGTGTTGTCATCACCACGATTTCATGGCGCTTTAGGCAGGCAGTTGTTGTTTACCGCGATCATACTAATCATAGAAATCCCGCTCGGTGTGGCGGTTGCATTGGCAATGCCAAGAACAGGACCCTGGGTATCTGTTTGCCTGGTTTTAATGGCCTTGCCTCTGCTCATACCATGGAACGTTGTTGGTGCCATGTGGAATATTTTTGCTCTTCCGGATATTGGGCTGTTGGGGTTTGGTCTTAATTGGCTTGGATTCGACTACAACTATACTCAGCAGCCACTAGCCGCCTGGTTTACGGTAGTTCTTATGGATGTCTGGCATTGGACATCGCTGGTTGTGCTGCTGGCTTATGCGGGACTGTCATCAATTCCCGATGCGTATTATCAGGCAGCAAAAATAGACGGTGCAAGTCGCTTTGCGGTATTTCGATATATACAACTACCTAAAATGAAACGCGTTTTGATTATCGCATTGCTGCTGCGTTTTATGGATTCGTTCATGATTTATACCGAACCGTTTGTGCTCACAGGGGGTGGCCCCGGTAACTCAACCACGTTCTTGTCTATTGATCTGGTGAAGGCTGCTATTGGTGAATTTAATCTTGGCATTGCAGCCTCTATGAGTATCCTGTACTTCTTGATGACATTACTAGTGTGTTGGGTATTTTATACACTAATGATGCGTGGGGAGGATGATGCATGAAGATGACTAAAATCCTCGTGGTGTTCATCTACATCCTGTTTCTTATTCTGCCAATTTACTGGCTGTTGAACATGAGTTTCAAGACCACCAATGAAATTCTGGGTGGGTTTAGCTGGTATCCGCAAAATTTCACATTAGACAGTTACAGGACTATTTTTACCGATCCGAGCTGGTACAACGGATACATAAATTCAATTACCTATGTATTGATGAATACCGTTATCTCGGTATCTTTCGCTCTACCGGCTGCTTATGCATTTTCTCGGTACCGGTTTATGGGTGACAAACATCTGTTCTTCTGGTTGCTGTCTAATCGTATGGCGCCACCCGCTGTTTTTGTTCTGCCGTTTGTAGAGTTGTACTCAGCTATGAGTCTTTTTGATACTCCACTGGCGGTGGCGCTGGCTCATTGTCTGTTTAACGTACCGTTGGCTGTGTGGATTCTTGAAGGTTTTATGTCTGGAGTACCGCGGGAGGTTGACGAAACGGCCTACATAGATGGTTATTCGTTTCCGCATTTTTTCGTGAAGATTTTCATGCCGCTTATTGCTGCGGGCATTGGAGTAACAGCGTTTTTCTGTTTTATGTTTAGTTGGGTTGAAATGTTGTTAGCCAAGAATTTAACTTCAGTCTCAGCCAAGCCTATCGTTGCCATCATGACCAAAACAGCCTCAACATCAGGCTATGAACTTGGGCTGCTAGCGGCGGCTGGTGCACTAACCATAATACCGGGTGCTGTCGTCATCTGGTTTGTTCGCAAATACATAGCCAAAGGCTTTGCATTAGGACGGGTTTGATAAAGGGCGGGTAGAAGAGTTGGCGGGTTTGATTATGGGTTGGGTAGAAGAGTTGGCGGGTGTAATGAAGGGAAACAATACATGAAGCCATTAGCATGGATGGCCTGGACCTGGCCTACAGCAATCTTTTTTCTATTTATCGCAGCCTGTCTTGTCACAATGTTTGTCTGGGAGCTGGCAAGACCGGGTGGTGCACCAAAAACAGGTATTCTAGGTTTGGACACCACTCGTGGTGATCGACTGTTTATTTCCTTGTTAGGCAGTGCTTATATTCACGTTGCCTGGCTTGGTCTGGCCAATACGCCCCTGTGGTGGGGCTCTATTGTGTCGGCGATTTTTGCACTCGCTGTTTTTCGCTGGGTGTAGTTTAAGTAAAACACTCAGTGCTTGGCTGAGGGTTTGTATATAGTTGTATATTTGTAAGTTGTGTATATTTGTATAGTAAAGAGTAAGACCAAGCATTTCTTTACATTTTTTCTAACCGGAGGGGTAATAAAGATGAAACGACAAGTTATAGCAGCCTTTGTGGCCGCTGTATTTACCGTCTCAGCTGGCCACGCTGTGGCAGATATGGCGGCAGCTGAAAAATGGATTGATGACGAATTTCAACCATCTGTACTCAGTAAAGATGAGCAAATGGCTGAAATGGAATGGTTTGTTAAAGCAGCAGAACCGTTTAAAGGGCTGGAACTGAACGTGCTCTCTGAGGGCATACCAACCCACACTTATGAATCGGAAGTGCTCACCAAGGCATTCGAAGAAATAACTGGTATTAAAGTTAATCATCAAATATTGGGTGAAGGCGAAGTAGTACAAGCGGTTCAAACGCAAATGCAAACCGGGCGCAATCTTTATGATGCCTATGTCAACGACTCGGATTTGATCGGTACGCATTCTCGTTTGCAACTAGCCGTAAACTTGACTGAGTTCATGGCAGGCGACGGTAAAGATGTGACTTTGCCAACGCTTGATCTTGACGATTTCATGGGAATACAGTTCACCACTGGTCCGGATGGAGATTTGTATCAGTTGCCAGATCAGCAATTTGCGAATCTGTATTGGTTCCGCAAAGACTGGTTCGACCGTGAAGACTTGCAAACAGCCTTTAAAGAAAAGTATGGCTACGATCTTGGTGTACCGGTTAACTGGTCTGCCTATGAGGACATCGCAGAGTTTTTCTCAAACGATGTTAAAGAAATCGATGGCGTCGAGATCTTCGGCCACATGGATTACGGTAAACGCGCACCAGATCTTGGTTGGCGTATGACCGATGCCTGGTTGTCCATGGCAGGGGCAGGTAGCCCGGGAGAGCCGAACGGTATTCCTATCGACGAATGGGGTATTCGAATGGAAGAGGGTTCTTGTAACCCTGCAGGTGCATCGGTTACACGGGGTGGTGGTGCTAATGGTCCAGCCGCTGTTTATGCCATTCGCAAGTGGGATGAATGGTTACGTGCTTATGCTCCACCGGGTGCTGCCAGCTATGACTTTTACCAATCTTTACCAGCGTTGAGTCAGGGTAACGTAGCTCAGCAGATCTTCTGGTACACAGCGTTTACAGCTAGCATGGTTGCTCCAAAAGCAGATGGTAACAATACTGTTGATGATGAAGGAACTCCGTTGTGGCGTATGGCTCCATCTCCGCATGGACCGTATTGGCAGGAAGGACAAAAAGTGGGTTATCAGGATGTTGGTTCATGGACAATCTTGAAATCAACTCCAATGGATCGTGCAAAAGCAGCCTGGTTGTATGCGCAATTTGCCGTTTCGAAAACGGTTGATGTTAAGAAGAGCCAAGTTGGTTTAACTTTTATACGTGACTCATCCGTAAATCATGAATCATTCACTGAACGTGCGCCTAAGTTGGGTGGATTGGTTGAATTTTATCGCTCGCCAGATCGTGTTCGCTGGTCTCCAACTGGTATCAACGTGCCTGACTATCCAAAGCTTGCGCAAATTTGGTGGCAGCAGATTGGTGACGTAAACTCTGGTGCATTTACACCGCAGGAAGCGATGGACCGACTGGCTGAAGAGATGGATTTGGTTATGTCTCGCATGCAAGCAGCCGATGAAGGTGCCGAAGTGTACGGCGGTTGTGGACCTCGATTAAACGAGCCAAAGGATGCCGCAGAGTGGCTTGGCAAAGGTGGTGCGAAGGCAAAGCTGGATAACGAAAAGCCGCAAGGTGAAACCATTGCCTATGATGAGCTGATCAAGCAGTGGGCTCAGTAAACCACCGTCAGGTATAAATTATCTCAATAAAAGTACTCGGCGCAGCGCCACCGCGCCGAGTTACTTTCTAACATTTGTTGGTGTAGGCCCTGACATAATCAATACTGTAGGTAGCCGGAAACGATGTGCGTGAATCCGGACGGCCTGGCCATGTACCACCCACTGCCAAATTAAGTAGAAAATGCACAGGTTCTGTGTAGTCTTTTGGTGTGTCATGTGATGCTACCAGTTTTTCATCAAAATACCACTCAACTTTTTCGGGTGTCCAGATAACGCTGTATAAGTGAAAATCTTCGCTGGGATCCATCTTTAAGGTGTGTTGATACGGATGCGACTCCAGCGGTCCGTTTTGATTGGTATGTAACGTGGTGTGGTAGCTATTGCCCTCATTACCCAGATATTCCATCACATCAATTTCAGGCAAAATGGCAATACCTGACGGCCATTGGTCAAAACTGGGTAGTAGCCAGAATGCCGACCATAAACCTTTGCCTGTGGGTACTTTGGCAAACACTTCGAATCGCCCGTACTTTTGCGAAAATCCGTTTTCTGTGGTCAGAACACCCGATATGTATTCCTGTCCTTTAACTTGTTGTTTAAGTGAGGTGGGTGTTTTGTCAGCAATAATATTCAAAATTCCATTGTTGATACTGAAAGGAGACATGCCGTGTTCTTTGGGGTCAATGTAGTACTGCAACTCTTCATTAATGATTGTATCGCGGTCCCAGATATAACTGGTTTTCCATTGACCTTGTCCAGTTTCCGGATTCCAATAATCCAGCGTATCAAATTCATCAGTAAAGCTTGTTGCCCAACAGTCTGGATCGATACTTTTTAGCGGTTCATTTTGTGCCTGCGCTTGTATCAGCGCGAATGCACTGATGACGGCACCCAGGCACAGTGTTGTAAATACAAGTTTATTCATGTGGGTCATAGTCTGGTGTCTGTTGCCAACGGCGTTGTATGTGGTCTAACCGACCTTATAGGTTGGCCGGGGGATGTTTGGAGAACCAATCCCAGGCGTGTTGCAGGCTGTACTCAATATCGGCGAATGCCGGTTTCCATTGTAACTGCTCCATAGCCGCTGATGCGTTCGCTACCAGTTCTGGAGGATCACCGTCACGCCGATCTGACAGATGATATTGGATATCGACTCCAGTAATCTTTTTGCACGCTTCAATAACCTCCAACACAGTATAGCCTTTGTTGACACCCAGATTGAATTGTTCGGCACCGAGCTGTGGAGTATTCACCATGCGTGTAAATGCAGCTGTGTGCGCAGAACACAAATCATGAACATGTATGTAGTCGCGTATACAAGTACCGTCTCGGGTATCGAAATCGCTGCCAAAAACGCGAAGGGCGGTATCTTTTGGATTACCACCGGCTTTAACGCGTAAGGCCTCGAACAGGATTAAAGGCAATAGGTGAGTTTCTGGATCATGACGTTCACCAATTGAGCCATCGTCGCTGCTGCCCGCGGCGTTAAAATAACGAAGCGCAATACTGCGAAAATCATAAGCGTGGCCATAATCTTTGAGAATTTGTTCTACCATCAATTTGGACTGACCATATGGATTGATAGGGTTCTGCTTCGTTGATTCGGTTATGGGTAAACTTGCAGGAACGCCGTAGGTGGCGCACGTGGAAGAGAAAACCAAGCGGTTAACATTGTAGCTGCGCATAGTATCAATCAGGTTCAAAGTTCCACCTACATTGTTTCGGTAGTACATGTCGGGATGATGTACTGACTCTCCTACATAGGCAAAGGCTGCGAAATGAAATACCGCATCTACCTGATGGTTTTCAAATACTGGCGCCAGTTGCTCTGAGTTGCTGATGTCACCCACTATCAACTCGGCGTCAAGGGTGGCATCGTCATTGCCCCGGCTCAGATTGTCGAACACAATAACATTGTGTCCGTCCGCTTTTAACTGTTTGGCCATATGAGAGCCTATGTATCCGGCTCCACCGGTGACAACGATTGTGTTACTCACTATTAATTACTCACTATTAAATTACTACATTAAATTACTACGACCCGGTGTTTTTATGTCGAAGCGCTTTTCTGGCTTGTCGTCTTTTCTGAATCGATTCAAGTTCCATGTTCAGCTTTACTTTATCGCTGGCGCTGAGATGTGTTGCTTTACCATCAATAACATGGCCGCTGACAGTAGATTGTTTTGAGTATCGATCTCCCAGGCGTTGTTTTAATGCGTAGCGACGTTTGCGATCGGTAGCATTGTTGACCTGTTTGTCTCTGGTTCGTTTGTGAAGCTTAACAGGCACTGGATAAAAATTGCCACCAGTAGCTCTTACAGTGACTTGTTGTAGCATACTGATTGGTAAGGCAACAAAGAAAATCCAGTACAACTCCCTGTTAACAACTAACCGTGCTTCCGAGTAATTGCTGATGAGCAATGCAATCGTGAAACCGAGCACGAACAAAACGCCAGCCTGTTGTCTTTGGTACTGACAATAAATAATCTCGATAAGCTGCTGAATGATCATAATTACAGCTATGGCCGTCAATGGTATGCCGATTTCTGATGCTACTTGTAATAATCCATTATGAGCGTGGAAAACTTTCCATGAAAAATCGGTTAATGATTGTTGAATCCAGAGAGAGTCCGGTGTTGGGTACCAAAGAGTACCGTAGCCATAACCGGTGAGCGGACGTTCTTTAATCAATTTCCACGTCTGTGCCCAAACGTCGCTACGTCCAGTCAAGTCGCCAGAGCGACCGATGAGTTCGGCGGTGTCGATGTTATAAAAAGCAAAACCCACTAGTGTTGCGAACATAATGCCGAGCACAACCGTGGCGACAAATCCAAGTTCAAAGCGAAATGCCAGGTATAGATAGGTCATGACCAAGCCACTGACTATCAATGCCAACAGTGACGTTGCCGATACGCTGAATATCAGCGCGACTAACCCAAAGGACATTGGTGCAAGGCAAAGCAATTTTTTGCCGATAGTGGTGACATTACCCATCACCGTTGCGCTCACCAGAATGGTAATAGTTGCCCAGAAGCCGAGGGTGTTTTTTGACGTCATCACGCCACGCCAGACATTGTTACCTTCATAACTTTCAATGCCGATTGTAGGTACAGTAAATACCGTTACAATACTTGCGAACATCAAGAGTCCGAGTATCGCAGCAGAAATCGACAGAATGCGAGTTAGCGGAATTGTGAATCCGATGTAAAAAGCGATGATGGTGCTGCCAATCAGGTGCACCGAGCGCTCCATTGTAAGCGATGCCTCTACTGACCACATGGCAGAGAAGGCGGTACCAATTAACAGCACGGTCAGTAGCAGGCGATATCGTATTAACCAGGTGATCCAGTTAATACCAAAATTGGTTGTCAGACCAACCAAGGCTAGTAAATAAGTTAAACCCCAAAGCGCGCTTAAAGCAGGTTCCAGTGAAGGCGACAGCTGATAAACCAGTGTGAGCGAGGTACTGGTGCCTTGTATTAAGGTTAGCACCAGCACCAGCATCGCTAGTAGCGATACTTTAAAGTCACCGAATAAGGTGGTCATTGTCATCAGCTGTCGAAGGAGCTCAGTGGCTCACCACGCAATCGCACATACTGATCAACAAGCCGTCGGTATAATCGCGGCGCATAATTTTGTACAAGCTGTCTGCACACCCCTTTGGTGCTCATTGCGTGCGCTTTGCGCGCTGTAAGTAGTAGCTTGAAACTTTCAAGTGGTGCAGAGCGTGCCAGACCTACGCTTTCAAAGCGCGCCCTGAATCCATGCCAGGCCTGCTCACTCATGTGTTCGCGCTGAGTTTGCATCCATCGGAAAAAGTTGGTGTATTTTTCAGAAGTACCATCGAAAATGGGTAACTGTGATAAGGCATTTGCGCTGATTGCATCGGCGTACAGCGTTTGCGGTTTTTCCAGCATGTTGAACTTGATGCCAGTATGAAAACAGTCTATTGCGAATTGATCGTTGTCGCCAAAGGTAACTGACTCATCCCAACTTACCTGGTTTGTCAAACTTGCCGGTATAACCATTGTGCTGGTTTGGATAAAGCAGCTTTTTATATAAAGGTAATCGAATATCGATTCATCTGTTTGAATGGCGGCATCGGGTTTTACCCAGTAACGACCAACACCTCGATCGACAATAATTTGTCCATAAAGCAGTTGATTGGCATTTTGGTTGAACGCTGTTTCGCATTGTTTTAAAAAATCAGGTAGCCAGATATCATCTGAATCCAGAAAGGCTATGTATTCACCGCGCGCTACACGCATACCATGATTACGTGCGGCAGCGGGGCCAGCGTTCTTTTGTTCTACAATCACCAAACGAGGGTCGGTGAGTTGGCTAAGTACCTCCAATGTGTTGTCAGTTGAGCCATCATCGACAGTCACGATTTCAAAGTCCTGGATCGATTGTTCAAAACAACTGCTCAGCGTTTGCTCGATGGAGCTTGCCCCGTTATAGGTCGGAATAATGATCGAGTAACGTGGTTTTGCCGACATCAGTGTCCCTCTCCACGGGTTGTGGCAATGCGCAAGTGCGCACTCAATTTTCCCCAGAATTTCCAACGCAACATGCGCGCCTGTTCGCGCTTGTTGGGCAGGGCAACGGCGCTTAAACTGCTCAAACCTGCAACCGTGCCTAATGCAGCGGTTTTAATGCCGCGAATGAGGGCGGCAATCAGGCCTGGTTCAAGCATTTGCATGACACGTACGCGAGAATTGGCAATGTTAATGACACGCGATTTCATCCAGCTTTGGGTAAGTCGGTTAGCTGGTACAGCTTCATGCACAATGGCGTTTGCAGCCCAATGCATGGTCGCACCGTTCTTGGCTAACTGAGTAAAGAAAGCCAGATCTTCTCCTCCAGATTGAGCGAATGCTGGGTGGAAAAACGTTGGTGCCATGGTATTAATAATGTCGGCTTTTATCAAAAAATTACCTGCTGCCTGCAGCTGGCAACGCTGCATATCGCTAAATCCAAGGTCTGCGCCAAAGTAGGGGTTCTGTTTAACGTCATCGGATACATTGTCAGGAAACTCAGACAAGGTTGGCCCGCCTACAACATCTGCACCTGTGGTTGATTGAACGCGTAACAACTCGTTTAACCATTGTGGTTCTGGTCGTTCATCATCGTCCAGAAAGGCCAGAAAGGCAGGGTTTAGTGTAAGCGCATGATTCACCACAGCGTTGCGTGCTGGTGAAATCCCTGCCTGTGGTTCAACCATTGCGTGTACTGAAAACGGATAGTCCGCCGCTAAGTTGTTGCAAACCTGTGCCCCTTCACCTGCAGCATCGTTATCCACAACGCATATTTCAATACTGCTGGCACATTCAGTCTTGGTACCATTATCTTTGGCGTCATGGAGTTGAGTTAATGCATCTAACAGCAACCGAATTCCATCTGGCCTTTTATACGTGCACACGCAAATGACCGTCTTCACTTCCAGTCCTTTTTTAAGTGGTTTAGCATAACCTGGGTCAGGAATAGTGCCATGAAAAACTCAGCTGCGAGTATGCCTAGTAGTGTTGACGCAGGGTTAACAAAGTACAGCAGCAATGTGACCAATACACCGCTGATCAGTGCACCGTAGATACTGGCATTAGCCAGAACGCGAAAGTCGCGCATCGCCTGAAGTGCAGCACTGGGTGCGTTGTATAAAGCAGCAAATAAAGTGATTGCAAACCAGATGCTGACAATATAGCCCATAGGCTGATCAGCGTATTCTTTGGCGTACATTATTTTATGCAGGTAAGGCCAGCCGAGCAACATACACACACCAAGAGCGAGTACGGCAATGCCCATCAAAAAGACAGACTTGCGTACCTGCTTTTTAACCGCATCGCCACGATTTTCAGATAAAGCCAATGCGATCTCTGGCTTGACCATATTTTGCCAGGTCAATAACGCGACACGTACCGGACCGAACAACACCATACCGGCCGCCAATGGCCCGAACGCTTTTGGTCCGTGTGTACCAGTGACAATAAGACCGTGCGCCTGACTCATAAATATGGTGGTTAGTGCACCTACCAATGCCCAGCGAGATTGCTCCCAGATGGTGCCGTAGTTTTTAATGTTGGCAAGGATTAGCCAAGCTCTGCCAGGTCCATGCAATCGCCAGCGCTCTATAAACATTGCAACAAGATTTGCTGCTGCCAATGCCAGTAAGAATTTGGTGACAAGTCCATCTTTGGTTTCGTCACCAGTGCTGATTATTAAGACGATGACTACGAACAGGATACCAGCTACTACATAGACGATATCGCCAGTGGCTGTAATCAACGGTTTTAATCGTGCATAGCCAAAACTGCGACTGAATTGTCGAGCGGCATAAACGGCTACAAAAGCGGTTACCGACAATGTAATCGGTTTGGCTGTTTCTACATTGAAACCATAGACAAGGCCTGCACCAATAAGGCAAACGAACAGTAGCAAATTGAGCGTGCTGAACATGGCTTCTTGCTCTAAACGTTCGGACTCTTCTTTGAGTACAGGTGAATAGACCGTGAGCGGTGTGGATATGAGGGCGTTGTTCAGTGCGCCGGCAAACATTGCCAGTAAAAATGCAAATGCATAAATACCGTAATCGTATGGGGGGACGCTGCGGATTAAGTAAAAACCAATACCAAAATGGAATCCGCTCATCAACGCCTGCGCACCGACTGACAAGATATACCGCGATGAGAGAAGAGCAAAAATTTTATTCACGATCGAGACAAGCCCCGGCGCATCGTGTTTTTGGGCTCTTTTTTGGGCTCTCTTTTGGGCTCTAGTGTGCAAGCCTCTATGGCGTTCATCAGATTCTGGGTTTATCAACAAAGCGCATTCTCAGCCAATTTCGGGCTAGCATGAGTGCCAGTAAAATCGGTTCGATTAAATACCGAAACGCAAATCGGCGAGGGTTTTCAAGTAACCTGAAACTCCATTCAAGGCCAAGACGACCCATCCAACGTGGCGGTGTTTTAACCGCGCCCGCGACATATTCCATGCAGGCACCGCACGTTAACACGGCTTGAGCATTCAATTGATCTCGGTGCGCATGAAGCCAGGCTTCCTGACGTGGAGCACCAAATCCGACCAATAACAAATTAGTGCCAAAATTATTCACTTGGTTTATAACGTCCAGACTCTCGCTGCTCTGCGTATTTTGATCAAAAAAACCGTCATGTCCTGCGATCTGGATGCCGGGTACTTGATCTCTGATAGCCTGCAGGGCCTTTTGTTGAATATCGGCACTTTGTCCCAAATGATAAACCTTCCAGTTGTTATCGCGAGCCATCTCCATCATCGGCATAATGAAGTCCACATAAGTGATGCGGTGCTCTCGTGTCAGTGATGTCCCGGCCAGTTTGTATAACCACACTATCGGCATGCCGTCGACGAGCACTATTGTGCCGTCATAAAATCGTCGTAGACTCTCTGAGGATAGATAACTGTAGAGTGAATGCAGGTTGTGATACAGGATGGTACACGGCTGACGCGTCTTAATGCTGTGTTTGATTAGTTCGAGGTACTCGGTGAGGGTGCCAGGATGCGTAAAGAATCCCAGTAAACTGCGCTTGGGCAGAATTGAGCTGGCGCTTTTCATTAGAATTTCTCACAGCTATCTATCGCGCGGATCGCGGTCGTCAAACAAAAAAAGCGGCTGCTGATCGGATTTGTTAAATAATCCGACCAGTGCCGCTTTGTGTTTATTGGTGTTTTGCCTACCGCTGCGACGATTTACGCAATATAAACAATCTCAGATACAACAAATAACGGTATGACAAACAACATCAGGTATAACCTAGTGTGCTGTTTGTTACACCACACTAGTAAGCGTTTTTGTGTGTCCAGCCTTTGAACACCGTCATAACCAGTATTTTAACATCCAACCAGAGGCTCCAGTGCTTAATGTAATATCGATCATGTTCAACACGTCCGACCATGTCACTTACTTTGCTCGTCTCACCTCGGAAGCCATTGATTTGTGCCCAGCCAGTTATGCCTGGCTTTACGCTGTAGCGTGATGATAGTGCAGGAATGACGTATTTGAAATCTTCATCAAGTTTTAACGGGTGTGGACGAGGTCCAACCAGTGACATTGAGCCCTGGATAACGTTAAAAAGCTGTGGCAGTTCGTCGAGACTGGTGCGACGTAAAAAAGCGCCTACGCGGGTGATTCGCGGGTCATCTTTCTGGGCTTGACGAAACTCGCCACCAGATTGATACATGGTGCGAAATTTGTAGACTTTGATAATTTCCCGATTTCTACCGCTGCGAGCCTGGCAAAATAATGCAGGGCCTGTGCTGTCGAGTTTGACGATGATGGAAATCAACGCCATTAGTGGAAACAGAAGTAAAAGAGCAAATGAGCCACAAATGAAATCTTCGGCACGTTTTGCGGCTGCGCCCAGACCCGATATGGGTTTGAGCGTGCTGTTATCGACTGTGACCAGTGAGCGCCAATGGCCTGTATGGCTCACACTGTCAACAGTCGGTGCATTGGCAGGCGCTATCGCGCCAGTTGGAACTATTTTTCCGGATACTTCTACGCTTTTATTATTCATTATTTTCGCGCTTGACACCACTATCTCCCTTTCTCTCAAACCGTTGTTCGAGTTGGTGATTTAAAAACCATATAGTAACCCGAAATAGGGCGTATTCAGTGGGTTGAACCATGGGTTTGTCACATCAATTCACAAGTAGAAAACGCAATATGTGAGGCAGTTTTTATACTGGCTAAATTGATCGAACTGCACCCCATTTAGCCATTAGTCGACTTGCTCACGATAATACGCATAGTGCCTGGGCGTTGGCGCAGAGGAACCGTTCAAAATGCATCCATT
This sequence comes from uncultured Granulosicoccaceae bacterium, assembly GCA_964437945.1. GTDB lineage: Bacteria > Pseudomonadota > Gammaproteobacteria > Granulosicoccales > Granulosicoccaceae > Granulosicoccus. The sequence goes on along the minus strand of CAYTJF010000055.1, from coordinate 9,589 downwards.
GACCCGAACACCGGAAAACGACAACCGCTTTAATGCCTCAGTCAGTTGAGGCTCCTTCACTTCACCTTCCTTGATGATCATAATGCTGCTTCCAGCATGTTTCCCAAGAGACATTGCCGTAGCAACGCTTAGTACAGGAGGCGTATCTATGATGGCGATGTCGAAACGCGGTGCTACTACCTGCATAAATGCACTGAATTCCTTGTCGCTTGGCATCTCGCGCCCAGCGTCACCGCTCATAAAACCACGAGGTATGCAATATAAGTTCTGCACAGAGGTTGCTTTGACCGTCTGCTTTAGTTCAGATTTGCCTCTGACAACTTCAGGCAAACCAGGCCCCATGGGCAATCCTAAGCTTTTATGCAGTTGTCCGCGTTGATAATCAGCATCAATTAACAGTACACGTTTGCCAGCCTGCGCCAGTAACACTGCCAGGTTCATGCTAACGAACGACTTACCCATACTCGGCAGAGGGCTGGTTATCATAAGCACATTGTTCGCCGCACCGTCCATAACATCTTCCAACATTGATCGCAATCCGCGCAGATTCTCAATAGAGTAATCTTCGGGTTTGCTCAGTGCCAACACGTTGGAGTCGGCTGGCGTTAAAGCTCGACTGCTGGATGTCGCACCGGGTAGTAACCTTCGAGGATCGACCGTTGCACCGCTGCCTAATCGTTTCTGCGCACCGCTTTTCGGAATGTTCATGAACACAGGCAGACCAGATGCACGTTCAAGCGCTTCCTGGTCAGCAATGACTGTTGACAGGGCAGAGCGCAATGTCAGGTAAAGCATGTACAGGAACAGCGTTGCCAGCGTGCCACCAACCATGGCAAGCAGTGGATTGGGTGAAATCGGCTTGCGAGGCGTTAGTGCTTCGTCAATGATGCTGACCTGGCTGACGTAGGCTTTTTGATCACGTTCGTACTTGTTCAGCGCGTTGACCGTTTCCGTGTATAGCTCTTTTGCTTGCTCCAGATCATTTTCGAGCGCGTCCAGGTCACCTTCTACCTGTGGAGCATTTCTCACGCGGCCAGCATAGCGATTACGTTCGGCTCTGATTTCGGCGATGTCCTTTTGCAGGCGCTTAATGTCGGGATGGCCCACGGTGTATCTGGCAGATTTCTGATTCAATTCAATTTGCAAATCAGAAATATCGGCGTCCAGGCGGTCCATTTGTCGAAGCGCAGCAATGGTTTGCTCGTCTTGTCTTACTATCCGACCGTCATTTTTAAATTTCGTTAATGCAGCTTGAGCCGATCTGTAGTCGGCCTCCACGCTTGGAAGACTTTCTGTATAAAACTGGAGTTTGGCGTTTGCATCCCGAGTTTCACCACTAAGTTTGACGCTGCTGTACTCTTGCGCAATCGAATTGACCACGTTCGCCGACTTCTTCGCATCCTCGCCGCGCAGCTTGATATTGATCATGCTCGATTTGGCATCCGATGTTTCAGTGATCAGATTAGAACTGAGATCTGAAATGGTGACTTGTAATGATTGCTTGGCCAATGAGAACTTCACCCCTTCTGGCGCATCAATGGCCGTAACCAGCAGAGTCAGAGGATCGTAATTTCCCAATTCAACAACAATGTTCTCACCAACGAAGCCCTGATCAACAATGCTTTGGCCGTCGCGATCAAGCGAGTATTCATCGGGTCCTAGAACCGTTAAAGTGAGTTCTTCATCTTCCCATTCACGTGGTACCGAAAATTGTGTAATTTCGAGTTCGGTTTCACCCCATGCGTACGCTTTAGCGAATTCAAGACTAGATATCCATTTTGCCAGTATAGGAACGCGTTTGGTGACATCGCTCAGCACCGGAATTGAATTTGCTTCGATAGTATCGCGAAGTTGGTACTGATCGACAATTGGATTGAGTACTTTACGAGACCGAAGTATGTTGGCTTCTTCTTTTAAATCCTTCGGCTCTTTGTATACATTGCCGCCATCCTCAGCCAGCGAGCCTGAATCTCGAACTTCGAGTAGAGTCGATGCTTCGTAAGTGGGCGCTGTACTAATCAGGTACAACGTAGCTAACCCGATACCCAGCAACAGGGTCAGGAGCAGACCAAATTTGTGCCGTAGCAGCAGGCGCAAGTACTCTTTTGCGTCGCTTGTTGCGGGCACAGTGGCGAACCCTTGCATCGGGCCGCCCGGGGGCATGTAGTTAACAGTTTTCATTCAAGATTGCTCTTTGTCCGTTCTGCAGAACCGGTATAAATCAAGGAACGGAACCGAAGTATAGTGCTTTCAGGGATGAGCGTGAAATCGCTCGTGCCATTGCATCCTTTCCGACATCAACTTCACCAAATCGAACATCAAATTGAACTCAAATTTCACAACTTTCACGACGGTGGGCAGTTGCGTTAGCAGTAAGCAACGCACTGCGCGAAAACCGCGCATCAACCCATTAGTTTAGCAATTCAACTCCTGTTCTTTGTGACGTTGTATTAACAATTTACCGACAATTCGGTTTGGAAGTGGAATTCTTATGTTCAAAACGGCTGTTAGGAATAAAAATTCACATTTGCGGCATCGTTTGCTGTTCGGTCAGCCTATATTTCGTCCTCGTTAATTCAATTACGGCCATTTCATCCGCTCCAATAGCGGTATCGTTAATCTTTGCCCCCAAATCTGCCAAAATTGTGACCTTCCTCGCCGATCTGGACTTTGTTGAACCGGCGGGTGTTAGTCAATTCGATTAGTCAAACTGATGAAGCCGATTTTAACGCGGCAGATTCATGATGCGCCATATAGGCTCGCTGAATGGCAATATGATCAGCAATCAGTTTTGCATCGTGCCAGACCCCCCAGATAAACGAAGATCCCCGGTTTGATTGCCAGGGCAGGCCAAGAAAGTAGATGCCCGGCTCAGTTGATATGCCGCGCTGGTGGCGTGGCTTGCCTGCCTGATCGAACGCATCGACGTGCATCCAGCTATAGTCAGCGCTGAAACCGGTAGCCCAAATTATAGCGGAGACATTAGATTCAGACAGGTTAAGTGTTTTGATTGGATTGATCAAACAGTCAGGATCAGGCTCTACATGGCGAGCTTTCGGGTCTTCAGGAAGACTGATCCCGGTTCTGAGAACGAACGCGTCAGCCTCATCAAGAACCGATAAATAGTTAGCGTTACCTCGGGCAATGTTCCTGGCAAGATCGTCCGCAAAGTTCAAGGTGCCATCCTGGTAACTTGCTGTCATGCCAGTTAACACTATGCCTTCATTAGCCAGTCGTTTGAAGTCGATGGTTTTGCCACCGTTAGCGCCACTGACTGAAATGGTTACATGCTGTGTGCCTGGTTCCATGGCTTGCATTTCCCATTTACCTAACACGCCCAGCCACCAAACAAAGTCGCGGCCACGATAGGTGCGCGGTGGTCGATCGTGTGGGCCAACTGATAGATACACCTGGCGACCGGATCGTTGAAGCTCATCGGCGATTTGCGTACCGGATGAGCCCGAGCCGACAACCAGAACGGCACCATCTGGTAGCTGTGCCGGATTTTTGTAATCGTGTGAATGCAACTGAATCGGGCGTGCATCGGCAGGTACGATGGGTGGAATAACCGGTTGCTGGAATGGGCCAGTTGCGGCAATGACGCGATTAGCCATAATAGTGCCTGCCGATGTGGTGATTTGAAATCCAGAACCATTGGTGATTTTTTCAACCAGGGTCACATCCACCCCGCATCGAACAGGTGCTTTAATTTTTTCAGCGTACGCTACAAAGTAATCTGCGACCGCATCTTTTCCGGGGAATGCGTCAGGGTCAATACCATCAAAATGCATATTCGGAAAACGATCATGCCAGGCTGGACCGTTCGCCACCAAAGAGTCCCAACGGCCGGTTCTCCACCGCTCAGCAATTCGGTCGCGTTCCAGTACCAGGTGAGGAACGTTGTGCGTGGTCAGGTGTTCGCTCATGGCTACACCTGCTTGCCCAGCTCCAATAACAAGTGTGTCGATCTTTTCCGGTGTTGTTGTCATATCGCTTTATTTTGCATGCGCTATCTAATTTACGTATCGCCTTTACTTATCGCCGGGCACGCCATAGGCAGGTGCCGCGGTAGGATCTGCCGCTCGTTGCAGATACGCGTCGAGTTGCGGTTTATAGATTTCCCAGGCGCAGGCAATATTGTCAATCGGGCAGTCAGTCGTCCAGTCACATCGTAAATCGGCAACAGGCCAGGTCACGTTGTCGACAATTTTGATGCCTGCCGAATGCACCGGACCCGCTTCACCTCCGGCTGCGAGACCTGCACGCATGGCTGCAATCAAACGATCTCCGATGTGTCCTGATGCCGCTAAAAAACCGTCAACAATACTCTGTGGTATCTGATCGTTGGCCAGCAGATTACCTCCAGAGGCAACATCTGTTGTCTGTGCATCATTCCAGACGCCCAAGGAGTTTTCACCTGAATGAATAGCCGTAAGCCCGTTGGCATCAACGGCTAACACTTGTCTATAGGCCAAAAATTTTGCCTCGCCTTTAATTCTTTCAACCGTCTCAACCGCGCTTAAGCCTTTTTGCATGAAGTCTAATCCCAGCGGACCCAGACTGGGGTCAGTTACATTCTGTGTGGCGACTGCCCCGACATTGGCCCTGGCGAACGAACACCGAGCTGCAACAGCTGGCGATGATGAAGCAATGGCCAGCCCGAACATGCCGGTTTCGCTGCAGCGGGCCACGAGTGAAAAGGTCATCGTATCAATCCGGTATGACGGCGGTACCGTCAATTTCTACCAGCCATTCGGGACGTGCCAGCGCTTGCACGACCAATCCGGTAGATACCGGGAACACATCTTTTATGTATTCGCCCATGGTTCTATAGACCGATTCTCTATGGCGAACATCAGTTATGTACACAACCACCTTGACCAGATGACTCATATCTCCTCCGGCTTCTTCAATAAGCTGTTTTATATTTTGCATAACTTTATGCGTTTGCTCTACCGGGTCGTGACTATCTATATTTTTTGCATCATCCAGATTCTGAGGACACTGGCCACGTAAATACACGGTTTTGCCGCCATGGGTAATCACGGCCTGGCAGAGGTCGTTGTCCAGATTTTGTTCCGGGTAGGTATCTGATGTGTTGAATTTTCGTATGCGAGTATGGGGCACGAGCAGATGGCTCCTGATAAGAATATTTCGCTAAAATAGCACGTCCACAAGTGGTGCCAGCATTGACTTGAATCTGGCCTAATTAAGCGCTATACCCAGATACCAAGTCCGTAATACAACGGCGCAGCCAGTTAGGCGTTCAATTCCGAATTGTGGCACCATTTGCGCACTTTTTGGACAAGATAGCAAGAAGAGTCAATCGCATGCTTTTAAAAACGCCATACCTGCTTTTTATAGGTGACGCTGTTGACCCATTAAACGCCAAAGTCGCTCAGGGAATTAAAGACTGGCGTCCAGACTACTGTGTTGGTCAATTCAGTCAAACCGGATGCAACGCCGACTTAGGAATAGACGAACTCAGTATTTCAAAGGCTGTTGAACGTGGTGCTAGAACACTGGTAGTGGGTGTAGCAAACCGTGGTGGGTTCATCAACGAATCGTGGTTATCTGTGTTTGAAGACGCAATGAAGGCAGGATTGGATATCGCCTCTGGTTTGCACAATTTACTAATAGACGAACCACGTTTGAAAGCACTGGCTGAACAAACGGGCCAGGCATTGATCGATGTGCGGGTACCACAAAACGAATACCCTATTGCCTCTGGCATTAAACGCATTGGGAAGCGGTGTCTTGCGGTTGGTACCGATTGCTCTGTAGGTAAAATGTATACCGCGCTGGCGCTGGAAAAATCGTTAAAAAAACAGGGCGTATCAGCAACCTTTCGCGCCACAGGCCAAACCGGAATCCTGATAACTGGCAATGGTGTTCCGTTGGATGCTGTTGTTGCCGATTTTATGGCGGGTTCCGTTGAATGGCTGACACCAGATAACGACGCTGATCACTGGGATTTGATCGAAGGTCAAGGAAGCTTATTTCATGCAAGCTATTCTGGCGTAACGTTAGCTTTGATTCATGGTGGTGCGCCAGATGCGCTCATACTGTGTCATGAACCAACCCGAGAGCATATGCGAGGCTTACCAGGTTATGCATTGCCATCGCTTGAACAATTGCGCGATACGGCATTGAATCTTGCGCACGTCGTTAATCCAGATTGTAAAGTCGTTGGTATTTCGGTTAACACGGCAGCACTGTCGAACGATGATGCCAGCGCTTTGCTATCTGATATTGAAGCAAGAATGGGTTTGCCCACAGTCGATCCGTTTCGCGACAGTGCTGACCGACTTGCACAAGCCTTGTCATGAAGCTCAGCGTAAGTAACGATTCGTTTCGGCTTGCCCAGGTCTTTACCATCTCGCGCGGCTCTCGTACCGAAGCTGAAGTGATCACTGTGCGATTAGACCACGAAGGTTACACGGGATATGGTGAATGTGTGCCCTATGCTCGTTATGGTGAGAGCATGGAATCGGTCCACGCACAAATCGAATCCGTTCGTGGCGCAATTATAGAAGGTATCACCCGACAGGAACTGCAACAGGCTTTGCCCGCAGGCACTGCTCGAAATGCGCTGGATTGTGCACTGTGGGATTTACAGGCAAAAACGGAAAATACATCCGTCTGGCAACTTGCCGGACTGCCCAAACCAACCACAGTAACCAGTTGCTATACCTTATCTTTAGCAGCACCAGAGGAAATGCGTGCCTCAGCCAACAAGCACAGTGACATGCCTGTTCTAAAGATCAAGCTCGGCGGGGAAGGCGACCTGGAACGTTTACAGGCGGTGCGTGAGGGTGCGCCGACCAGCAAACTGGTTGTAGATGCGAATGAAGGCTGGAGCGTGGATGACTATTTAAAATTAGCCCCTGTCATGGTTGACTTGGGTGTCGCTCTGGTAGAGCAGCCATTGCCAGCAGGCGATGATGATGCGCTTCAAGGCATTGAGCGCACTCTTGCCATATGCGCCGATGAGTCCTGCCACGATGTCGAGTCGCTGGAACAGCTGTATGGCAAATACGACTTTATCAACATCAAGCTTGATAAAACAGGTGGTTTGACGGAGGCGTTGCGGCTTAAGGCTGCTGCTGAAGCGGCTGGGTTCAAGATTATGGTCGGTTGTATGGTCAGTACGTCGTTGGCGATGGCGCCTGCGGTGTTGGTTGCTCAGGGGGCCGCTGTGGTTGATCTTGATGGGCCACTACTACTGGCTGAAGATCGAGTACCGCCGATTGAATTCAATAGCGCCACTATGTCTCCTGCATCGAAGGCATTGTGGGGATAAGCCAAAGCAACCGAGCATTCAACAGGCAGAGCAGAAGGGCTAAAACGCCCTCTTGGTCGATTGGATGGAACAAAAAAAGCCGATCAACCTGCGTTGATCGGCCTTCTTGTTCTAACCAGGGTGGTTAATTAACCGATATTACTTGTCTCGATTAACAATTTTCTCATCAACTTTCTTGCCCACTCTGTCGACCTTGTCAGAGACGTTGTTCTTGATTTTATTGAACATACCGTCTTCGTTCTTAACTTCGTCTCGAACACGATCTCGAATTCCGCTAGTTTTCTCGCGCATTTTTCCGGCTGTATCCGATTGGCGAGCATCGCTGATTTTTTCACCCAGTGCGCTCGAGGCCTCTGAAGACTTCTTCTTCAGGTTCTGCATTACATTGCCAACCTTGTCTTCACCGTCACCATCACCAAGTGCTGTGAAACTGGCGAACAGGCCTTTATCGCTGGCGACTGTCTCATCGTGCATATGGGCGTCGACCCATTGCTTTTCACTTAAGCCATTGAGTAAAAACCAGGCAAACAGGGCAATAAGAAACAGCGTAATTATCCAGATCATTAAGACCTCCGAATTAAAGTTATGAAATACCACTAAGTGTACCTAGTGGGCATACACAAATTCAAGCTTTCACTTGCGATTCGTGGTTGCCGTACGGACACCCGTACAAGATCAGGTAGCGGAATTGTTCCACAAGCCTTCAACTAGCGTCGCGCTCAGATTGTCAACAATTGCATAAAGCTCGCCAAATAATGGTGCTTATGTTCAATAGCTCAACAATTTTCATTGGTATTGCTTAGGTAATATTGATCATTGAGGACCCACAAGGGCTGTGCAGCCTACGTTGTCTGAAGTACAATCAAAGGCTTATTTGGGTTTGTTTGAGCGAACACTGCTCGAAAGCACTCCCACTCCCTCAAGTTTTCATTCAGGAGTTCTGAATAGTGGATATAGGTGTTCCTAAAGAAAGTCATGACGGTGAACGTCGTGTAGCACTAACACCGGAAACGGCAAAACACATAGCAAAATTAGGACACAAGCTTCGGGTTGAGTCAGGCGCTGGCATCGCTGCCAGTATTTCAGACGAAGCCTATAAAGATGCCGGAGTGGAAGTCGTCGATGATACCCGGTCGCTTTATGAACAATCCGACCTGATACTCAAAGTCAGGGCCCCAGGAACTCACCCAACGCTTGGTGATGAAGTCGCTTTAATGAAAAAAGGCTCTGCGCTGGCAAGCTTTATCTGGCCGGCACAAAATGAAGCACTAATGAGTGCGATGGCTGAGCAAAAATTGACCGTTTTAGCGCTTGACTCCGTACCGCGTATTTCGCGAGCTCAAAAGCTCGACGCACTGAGTTCAATGGCCAATATCGCCGGTTACCGAGCGGTAGTTGAAGCCGCTAATCATTTCGGACGCTTCTTCACAGGTCAGGTTACGGCTGCCGGTAAAGTGCCACCTGCCAAGGTCATGGTTATTGGAGCGGGTGTTGCCGGCCTGGCAGCCATTGGGGCGGCCAAAGGTATGGGTGCAATTGTTCGTGCATTCGATACGCGACCGGAAGTAAAGGAACAGGTTGAAAGTATGGGTGCAGAGTTTCTGGAGCTCGACTTTGAAGAAGAGGACGATGCAGCCGGTGAGGGTGGCTATGCGAAAGTAATGAGCAAAGCGTTTATCGATGCAGAAATGGCGCTGTTTCGTGAGCAAGCCAAAGACGTCGACATCATCATAACCACGGCACTTATTCCGGGTAAACCAGCACCAGAGCTAATCCTGACGGACATGGTTGAATCGATGAAGCCAGGTAGTGTGATTGTGGATTTAGCAGCTGAGCAAGGTGGTAACTGTAAGTTAACACGTGCCAATGAAGTGGTTAAACACGGCGACGTGACGCTTATTGGGTATACCGATCTGCCCAGTCGACTCGCTGCACAATCAAGCCAGCTTTATGGAACAAACTTAAGGCATCTGTTAACCGATCTGACGCCAGAAAAAGATGGCGTTATTAACGTTAATATGGACGACGAAGTTATTCGTGGTGCCACTGTTATAAAAGATGGGGAAATTACCTGGCCACCACCGGCACCAAAACTCTCCGCTGCACCAACGCCTGCGACGGCAAATGCAGTATCACCTGCCGATATGCAAACCGCTGCTGAAGAGGCAAAGCCTTCTATGGTGAATTCTTTAGTGGTTGCAGTGGCGGGTGTTGTTGCTCTGTTAGCAATAGGGCGCGTCGCACCAGCAGACTTTATGAGTCATTTCACCGTTTTTGTATTGGCGT
>CAYTJF010000054.1:0-25243 GCA_964437945.1 uncultured Granulosicoccaceae bacterium | reverse complement strand
TTCGCCTGCGACCACCTCGGTATTGTCGTTGCTGGCATCGTTAATACCGGTGCTGACAATACTCTTGTCAATGGTAGGTGATGCAACCACAAAATTGGCGCTGTTTTCACTGGTGCCAGTGCCCTCAACAGTCTGATTGCCGTGGCTGTTATCGCCCAGCGTATCCCAGTCGATCGATGCGGTATTCTCGATCGTTGAACCCGCAACGACTGTATTATTCACGGTACCTGTAACAACCAGAGTTATTTGATCGTTAAGCGCAAGATCAAAGTCGGCATTACTGACTGTGTTACCAGAGGCTGAAAAACCACTGACCGGAGCACCGCTACTATCTTCAGCCGATACGACGGATACGCCACTGATTTCCGCTGGCAGCATATCGTTAAAGCTGGCATCGAATGCATCTGTTTCTGATGCTCCGGTGTGTTTGATGACGATGGTGTACGTGACAATATCACCAGCATCATTGGGTGCCGTTGTTATATTTTTCACCACTTCCAAAACAGGTTCAAGTACGGTTACGCTTGTGCTATCTGTTTTAGAACCATCGTCGGCACCGGTGTTACTGCCATCGCCATCAACATCCCAATACATATTAGCGGTATTGGTAGGTGTATCACCTGAATTAGCGCCATTGACAAAAACTCGGTATTCGATGGTTATCGTTTCAATGCTGGCGTTGTCGTTATTGACATTAGCAAGATCACCAAAATCAAAGCGTACATCCTGACCTGTTACGCTGGGTGGAATTCCAGGTGTGGATACGGTTAAATCAGTACTGCTCAATACAACTGTGGGTGTATAACTATTGTCAAAGGTTAAGTTGCCTGGCAAGGTATCTACAATAGATGCAACTGGTGTCATACCTTCAGGTATCTGTGCAACCAATCTGTAGACGATGTATTCACCCTCAACCACTTCCGTGTTGTCGTTGTCCGTTGTGTTAATACCCGTGCTAACAATGGTTTTATCCAGCTCTGGCGGTGCAACGATAAATTCTGCGGTATCAGATGCCGTACCACTGTCTTCTTGTGCATCCACTCCATCTTTAGGATGATCATCATCGAGCGACGTCCATTCTACATTAGCAGTATTGACGATAGCCGAACCGGTAACAGCGGAAATAACAGTACCGCTTACCTTGAGTGTTATGGATTCACCAAAGGCCAAATCAAAATTGGTGTTCTCGATTAGATTGCCGCTCACGGTAAACCCGGGCACAGCCGCACCACCGCTATCGAGCGCAGAAACCAGCGCAATAGAGCCGATCTCGGCCGGGAACGTATCCTGAAAATGCGCATCAAACGCGTCTGTATCAGACCCGCCAGCATGCTGAATCACTATGGTGTAGCTAATCGGATCGCCAACATCAATTGGCACCGGTGCGTCAATGTCTTTAGCTATACTCAACTCAGGACTAATGACAATCACAGTTTGAGCTCTATCTCTGATTTTCGGATCGTCAAAAACATTGCCATCACCGTCCTGATCCCATCGAAAATCTGCGCGATTATTAAGTCGCGTACCATCATTAACTGAACCGGCGACATAGACACGATAGGTGAGCGTTAATGTTTCATCCACGGTGTTGTCTGTATTCTGATTGGTGATTTTGCCCAACTGAAATGTAAGCGCGCCAGTGCTACCAGTTGCAGGAGCCACTACATTGCCAAAGCCACCAGCTAGATCAGTTACCACATCCGGGCTACTTGGAGTGACGCTAATGAGAGAATCGAACACCAACGAGGCATCCAGAACATCACGTATAAGGGCTGCATCAAAACTACCCTCTGGCAACTTTATAATCATTTCGTAGTCAACATATTCACCGCCAACTACTTCTCTTAACGCGTTGGTCGCGTTATCGATACTGGTTGAAACAAGGTTCTTTTGAATCTGCGGTGTAGCTACTGTTACTTCTGCATCATCTGTCCAGGCCGGAGCGTTGCTTCCGTCTGTGTAGTCCGCTCCGCCATCAAATGCAGCAAAGGTAAGAATCTCTGCAGAGTTGGTTAAAACCGAGCTGCCAATTACATCCTCGGTTAACACCAGATCGTATGTCACAACAATGATATTGCTCCCATCGTCAACCGCAGTACTATCATTTCGACCTTTACTAAGCTCCAGTTCACTACCGCCAAGATCAAAACTGATTCCTGCAGCATCCGGGTTTCCACTAGCATCAAACAAATTGCCATTGACGGTTAATGCGGTGCCATCACCCAACGCAGCCATCATGTTCAGACCACCTGCAGGGATTGCAAACCCAGCGGGAAAGTTGTCGTTAATAGTGATATCAGTTGAATCAAATCCACCACTGTTTTCAATGGTCAAAGCAAAGCGAACAATGTCCCCACCATCAAGATCTGATACATCAGAATCTATTGGTGATGCGTCTATTCCAGATGAATTAATGACACCGCCGAACGCTGGCCCTACGGTCCCGGCGCCAGTGAACATAACAGGACCAACAGTGCCAGGGTCGAATGCACCCAGAGACGTTGAATCAACCGAAACCACACCTTTTGTTAGCGAGAGTTCAGGAGCAAGTGGTTCAATCTGTGCGATGGAGCTGACTGGTGGTTGCGGATTGTTTGTATTGTCAAAGCTAATTTGCGTTTGATTGGTTAGATTAAGCCCATCTGTGAAAGGAACATCCGCTGACATTGTAGTGAACAATATATCAATGGTGCCTGGCGTGGAATTCGGATTGTTAAAACTGCCGAAGTTCCAAACAATGGTATTGAGTACCGGGTCTGTTATGACTGTGGCTATATCCAGACTGGTGCCGGTGCTACTAAAAAAACCAGCCGGAAAATCGGCAGGATTTGTAAGTGGTCCGAACCCATACTCACCAGGTGCTGGTACATTGTCCACACCAGTATAGAATCCACTGTAGTCGTAGCCCGCAGCCACAGCGAATACCGGCAACGGCATATAGTCTGTGATCGTAAGATTCTCAACGTCCGTTGTTGGTAATTCAACAGTGATACGATAAGTAATAGTTTGGCCGGGCGCTATTTCCGGGTCAGCAGTATCCCAGCCATCCGTATCACCATCAATGGCGTAAATATCTTTTGTCTGATCAGGCAAATCAAGTCGCACCGTTGCCTGGCTACTATCGGTGACTGGATTATCAGTACCTGTGACTTCCGCGCTGATATCAACGGAGTTAGTTATGATGTCACCAACGTCAATACTGGATTCACCACCAAAGAGTCCGGCAAATTGAAATTCTTCCTGAACCTGGGTGCGAAACTTTACAACAATTACACTTTTACCGGTTTGCACATTGTCTGCATACAAATCGCCATCGATCTGGCCAGTGCCTCCATCGATATGATTCGCTACATCAAAGCTGATCAGTGTTAATCCAGTAGCGGGATCAGTACTATTAAGTGTAACGTCTGATGCAGCAATGTTTGATGGTCCGGTACCTACGCCATTTTCAAATATACTCAGTGTTGCACTATCCGGTATATATATTTGCCCATCACCAAACTGATCATCAATAATGAATTCATCAAGTGAGAAATAATCCGATACTTGAATGTTCAGTGTCCATTCAAGAATATTTCCCGGCACAATAAAATTACTGCCAGTTGGTGTTCCACCACTGTCTAGCACCTGGACTCTTTTCTGTATGGCTAAGGACTTTGGTGTGATCTCCTCGTCATCTGTGTCTGATACAAGAGCCCCGTTGTAGGTTCCATCTACGGTTGCTTCATTGATCACAGGGTGAGAAGGCGAACCACTTATCGGGTCAACAATTGAATCTCCGTTAGCATCAAATTCAGGAATATAGGCGTCGAATGAGATGATGACATCATCTTCACTTGCAGTGCCTGTTACGCTAGTGAACGAAACAGTGAGCAAATTGGCATTGTGTACACCTGTGGTTGCATCTGAAATACTTGCACCGACCTGTGCACCCGAACCACTGATAGTGACATTACCAAGATAGTGTAAGTGATTAGGTATAACATCGTTCAATACCATGTTATTGATGGTTTGCCCGTCAGCTATATCAATATTGATGTAGTAAGTAATTGGATTGTTTGGTCCAGTGCCCTGCTCGAGTTCTTTACCAATTGCATTAGCACCTTCATTATCTGCTGTTTTTTCAACCACAAGCACGGTCGGTGTTACAGTTTGAGAAGAGCTAGTACCAATAATGGGCGGATCTGAAATTGGATTGTCTTGTGCGTCTTCTCCCAGTTCAAAACCGGGTGTAGCGGTTATGTTCAATGGCGTCCCAACAACGGCTCCAGAAGCAGGGTTTAGCTCTGCATCAAAAGCAATTTTTGCCGGTGGTTGGCCTGACACAAAGCTACCAAAAGGTAGATCAACGTGCACCCATGTAGAATCAATCACACCAGGACTCGGTGGTAACGCAATGTCAGGACCTAGAGGATGTTCAGTTACTGTTTCACCAACTGCGTCTACCCAATTCACACCGTTCCAGGTAAAGGTGTTACTGGTATCAAGTATCAAACCAAGATAGTTAGCGCCAGTTACATCTATGCCCGGCTCAAGAATGACATCGATGAAAGGCTCGTAACCAGTATCGGCTCCGGGGTTCTCAAAATTGATAAAAAACTCGAATGGTTCATTGATAAAGCTGACAGAAGGTGTATCTACTGCGGCTGTAGGAGTCGCTGCAAGAATCCCATCAAAGTGCTCCTGGGCGTCTTCCAATATGACTAATTCGCTTTCGATATACCCCGTCGATACTTCCATATCCCAGTCGCCACCATGGCGCGTGTGACCCGTGGGATCATCTGAAGCCGACACATCAGCGCCGGTCAGTTCTGCAAATGTTTTAACAAACTCGATGCCTGTATCTGATGCACTGGTGTTACATCCGTACAGAATAAAGTCGCCATCATCACTAAGAGCATCGCCCCAAATAGCCAGAACGTCGGCATTGTCTGCTATTAAATCAGAGTCAATCAGGTTATCGCCAAAAACAATACCACCATCTACACCGTGGGACAGAACATGAACCGCATCGATATCGTTTTGTGTTGAAAGAATGTTAGTAATCGGTTCAAACCCATCATTTTGCCCATCAATGGCATACACTGTTACCACTCGGTTTGCGAAAATAGTTTCCGTGTACGCCACACCTGTTTTATTGTCTGTTTTCCAACTGTTAATATCGGTATTTTCTGCCACATCAGAAATCAAGTTTTCAAAACCCTGGACACTGGTGTCAATGAACACAATTTCGTGCCTGGCGTTCAAGTGATCAGGAACAATCGCTATCGGTAAGTTTTCGTGTTTGTCTTCATTCGCTGCTGAATCGGCAGTGGAAGCAATTCCGAGCACGGACTCGGCAACCGCCGCATCAAGCATAATGCGATCTTCGAGCAGCTGAGTCACTGTAGGCAAATGCAGGCCATCTGACCAATGCAAACGTTTAGACGCCAAACGCTGGGAAGTGTTTAAATTTTTCTGGTACGATTTCTTAAACATAATCACCCCAAAGGCGCGTTATTCTTTTTAATTCTTTTTTAAAAGCCACTTTCACGAATCAATACACCGTAGGTTTGGCTTAACGCACTAGCCGCAATACTGCGTGGCTGTGCTGAGAACATGACGTAACCCTTTCGCTCACGATCTATCGCTGCAATATCCTCGGAACGTAGTTTCAGTTGGTGCCAGTCTTGAATAGGCATCAGATCACCATTGTCAGTTTGATCTACAGCAATGTCACCGCCATAACTAACAGCCAATGACTCATCAGTTAGTACATTGATACTCTGAGCGGAGATGCTAACCGATGACATCGGATACTCTGTGTTGTCGGGATACGAGTAAAAGCTCACGCGATCATTTTGTACGCGCTCTATGTGCTTTGATTTAACATAAGCTCGAACTTCAGGTGATCGCTTTTGTGCTAGTTCTGCAAGTACATCATTGTGTGCAATCCAAACGCCAGCAGTTAACCAGTTCGGCATACTGACAATTTGTCCGGCTTCAGTTGCTGTTATCTTCAGATCTGCAATAGCCTGCTGAACATCTTCTAATGATGCGAGTTTTGCTTTCCGGTCATTCTCTGTAATTCGATTTTCATCTTGCGCATTGTCCCAGCTACCTTGGCGGCTTAATTTAAATGTAAGCAGCTCAAGTTCTTGTTCCAGTGAATCTCTGCGATAGACTAGTTCAGGATCATAGAGCTCTACTAGCAATTGACCCTGACGAACTTCATCGCCAACGCGTATATGCACAGATTTGACTTGGCTCGAAACGGGGGCAAAAAAACGAATCATTTGTGACGCCGATAAGACCGCTGGCGCCGAAACCATGCGCGGCAATGGCACAAGGAAAATCAACATAAGTGCAATGAATAAAACACCACTGCACCATGTTCGAACGTTAACACCATGTTCCCGAATCGATCTGGAGTAAAACACCAGCTCTTTTACCACTGGTTGTACCAACATGGTACACACTACACCGCTCATCAAAACTATACCTAACGCCTTGAACCAAAACTGATACACCATTAGCGCAATAATCTGATACAGAAAAAACCGATACAGCCACGTGGCTGCCGCATAAACACACATAACTCTTTTTTGTGAACGCGACACACGATGCGGCATAGTGCTTTGATAACCCAACACCCACGATCGTAGTTGCCAACGCATGGTACTAAACGATTTTTCCTGAAAGTTATCTATCTTCAGAAAATCTGCAAGCAAATAGTATCCATCGAACTTTAAAAACGGATTCAGGTTTATGAACAACGTAGTGCCAAGCGATGTAATAGCTACAAAAAACGCAAATGTTTTAAAAATCCCTTCCGGGAATATGAGCCATAGGAACCCGGCCAAAAGCGCCAACAAAGCTTCTGTTGCCATGCCGCCAGCATTTATCAGCAGTCGTTGCCTGCTATCCTTAAGCCTCCATGCATCAGTGGTATCGCAATAACAAACAGGCAGCATAAAAATAAGCGCCACCCCTATTTGCCGCACACTACACCCGTAGTGCTTGGCGACCAGCCCATGCCCGATTTCGTGTAGCACATTGGTGAAAACCAGTATCAGTGCAAACCATAGGAATCCGCCAGGATTCATGTACTGAACAAACGTATCCTTTAATTCAAACGCGTGCGCACTAAAACCGAAAGCCACAAATATTGCCAGTGCTGTGATCAATACGCAAAACAGTTTTTTATGTCTATACGCAGGCTGCAGCACTGCATCCAGTTTTTGCAGAAGTTTATCCGGGTTAATCAGCGGTTTTTTATAGAACAAGGCCAAAGTGAACAATCGCCTTATCAGCGATACTCTGCGTGCATGCTTTCTTTGCAGCAATTTAGTAATGTCACCGATCGATTCCAATTCAACTAACTCGTTCTCGATTAACATTGTTTGCAAATTTTCTACATGCGATGCGGTTGCCCGAATAGTGGTTTCACGATTAACCTGTTGGATAATTGCATCGCCGACTCCTGAATTCCAACGTTTCAACAATTCAAATTCAACCCAGCCGATTCTGTAAAATTTTCCACGAAGTGGGTCGTATAGGGTCCAGCTGGGCAAACCTTCATTGCTTTGCTCTGCGGGGAGCAGCGTTAAATCAGATCGCAATCGCAACAGCGGCTTCACCGTTGATTTTTTAACATCTTGCTCAAACGCGCTAGAAAGAGAAGAAAGGCTTGATGCGGACGGCGGCATGCTAGATACCTACGCTACGTCGAATAGCCGATAGCGGTTTACGGAACAGGTAGTAACCAAGCGAAACACGATCTCCATAGAGTCGAAACGTTCCCTTCATACCCAATCGCACTCGTTCATCTTGCTTTTCAAGTTTTGCTAATACTCGATAAGCCAACGTTTCGGGCGTAATCTGAGTAGCGTAAAAACTGGTGCTTTCTATAGAACCTTTTAACGACCGTAGTGGAAATGCATCTGGAAAAAACTTTACCAGGCTTCCGACAGGCAGATCTATTGCATCGCTGGCAGCCACCCAGATTTCAAACTGCTGATCAGATGAGTCCGCTATCTCCATGATTTTCTCACCTGTTACTACTGAGCGACCCACCCAGTCTTCCGCTCTGGAGAACAATGCCACACCATTAGATGCTGCCTTTATTTCAAGTCGACTCATCATCTTTTCGATAAACGCAAGTTCGATGGTTTTAAGTTCAACTTGAGTCTGCAGATCGGCAAATCGGTTGTTTTGATCGGTTCGACCATTTGTCAGATTCTGTTGACGTGCTTTGCGTAAACGTTCACGAGCGAGACTCAATTCTTCGCGCAGGGTATTTTGTTGTAAGGAGAGATCGGTATCGTCATAGCGAACTAACGTTTGCCCGGCAGTAACACTTTCATTTGGAGCGACAAGTATGTCCTTTATTACCCCATTAAGACCTGAAGCCACGATAGCCGGCGCTTTGGCTGAAATTTCACCTGTGGCAATGACACTTTGTCGTACGGGCAAAAAAGCCAACAAAATCATCATTACCAATCCGGCCCACCAGGCTCTTTTGGAATACAACCGTGAAAGCGCAAACTTGTTTCGCTTATGGATATCGATTAGTGGTCGAGCTGCGTGACCTGCCGGTTCAGCAATTTGCTGTAATAACTGCAATTCCTTGGCTCGCCAGTTGTTTTGTCGGATAAATACCAGGGTAATTCGTCCTGGTATTAATACGACGGTTACTAACTCCTGTAGTTGTACCTGCGCAAGCTGCTCACTGAATTGTTCAGGCAGGTGATTAACGCGATGCAGCTCAGTATCCTGAATATCGAGTTCTGAGCTGTTAACTAACAACTGGGACAATTTAACCAGCGGCGCCTGGGTATCGAACTGAGATACACCAGACACCGTAGTGACGCTCTGAGTTGCACGCACATCGCTTGCCTGATTCACAAGTAATAAGGCTGAGTCAAAAGACACCAGTTTCTTAACACTGTTGCATACTACAAAACCAAAAGCTTCGAGCGTTTGTGCTGAGCGAAGGTCTCGCTCAAATTGCATAAAATTTGCTAATTTTTGAACAAGCTCTGAGCGATTAACTTCCTCCTTTATCAATGGAAGACTACCCAGCCACTCATACCCGACCATAGTTCGGGCTGAACCGCATCAAAAGTTCCAATGACTTTAATTGTCTGGGTAACAGAGTCTATGTGTGGCACTACTCTGGTGATCGTTGCGCCGTATGATTGCTGAGTCTCGTTAACCCTCAGTTCTATTGGCTTACCTGGTTCAAGCGATGTCAACAGACTCGAAGGGGCTAGAAACTCCGCAACCAACTGTCCATTGTTCACAATCTCTAACAGCTTGCCTTTCGCTTCAATATTCTCGTGAGGGTTAACCCAGCTCCTGACGACACTGCCGTCGTATGGTGCATTTATTAAGCATTGCCGTGAATAATATCTGGATGTAAGTAAATCCGCCGCAGCTTTATCAAGCTCAGATTTACCAAGCGCAATTTGCATTTCACTGGCGGAATTCAACTTGGCTAGTGCTTTAATAGACTGGTATTCCTTATCTGCATAGTTGTAATGAGCCTTGGCTTTGGCCAACGATGCATTTTGCAAAGTACAATCAAGCGAAAGTAGAATATCGCCTTGCCTAAAGCTGTCCCCTTCCTGTACATAGACCTGCTTTATCAATCCCTCGGATTGACTGGATAGAACAGCTGTATTGGGTGCTTTTATTACCGCAGCCAACTCAGACACGATGGTATCTGGCACCAAACCAATGCTAGGGGTCTGCGCCTGAACTAAGGTTGAAACGAACAACGATCCAACAAATACGGAACTACTGATAAAGTTGATTGCTTGCATGGAATTAACTAGCTCTTAATTAAGTTCAGACAAACGGGGGTCAAGCGACTCACGTTTTTTGTAATTTTTTACAGCGCTGTATTTTCGAGAAGCAGATTCTTCTGAATAGAACCCATCTTGCAAGTCGAACGCTGGTGCTTCTAAATACTGCGAGACCTGTTTTGTCAAATCAGACAACGGCATGTTGTAGTCGATTACCGTTGCTGGTTGATAACCTACACTAGTGTAGAGTTGACCAATCGAGTGTTGCCATTGCGCGTAAGACATCGAATAACGCATTGATGAAACCAGACGTCGCGCTTTCGCCTGAACCATGGTTAGCTGATCAATCTGCGATGCCTGCATTCGTCTGGTGTATTGTTCGAACATGCTTTCATCCACACGATGCAGCTCTGCGGCAATGCCAAAATCTTGCTCTGCCTGGTTAAGCTGGTGAATAGCTACATCAACTTGTGTGAGCACGGCGACACTTAATGCCATTCGACGTAAATCAGCCAGCTCTATGCTGGATTTTGCATGACGCACAGCCGCTGGTCCTGAGAACAGGTTTAGCAAGTTCCAACTAACACGGTAACCCGTGGATGCCCATGCATCGTTTAATAAGAAGCTGTTGTCGTTAAAATTGTAATTTGTGAAAAGCTCTACACCGGGTATCATCTTCAACCGGGCTTTACGCACTTCGGTCAACGCATTGCGCTTTTTGTAGTCTTCCTCTAGCAGCTCGGGTCGATTACGTAGCGCAAGCTGCTGCAAACGAGGCACGTCAAACTCACCATCAACAACGTAAGGTGCACTAAATTCAGGGTCGCTTTCTACCTTGAAGTCACTTCCAGGCGCCATACCCATCAAGGCTGTAAGCTCAACACGGGCATCGGCTATATCCCGCTGCAATGTCAGAACCTGTCTTTGCAAGTCAAGCATTGCCCGTTGATACTCCAGGCACTCTTCCAGCGGCTTCAGTTTGGCTTTCTGAGCCGCGTAGGAATCATTTAAACCCTGTCGAATTTCAACCTGCAGCCCAGCCAGACTATCTTTAACACGATTGGCACTAACCATTCTCCAATAGGCATAACGCACATCGGAAACGATGTTGTGTAGCATTTTTCGTTGTCGCTCAACTGCAACCAGCGTATCGTTCCCAGCCTGCTTCGCGTTTAAATAGGCAATACCAAAATCCAGTGTGTCCCAACTGGCTTGAAGCTGCGCGTCAAACGTTTCCTTGTCTTGCGAAGTGGACGCACCAAAATTGGGCACACCCGAGGTGAGATTCAAGCTGCTTGAAGCATGACGGTTACTGCGGACGGTGTAACCTGCTTGCGCTGCCAGCTGCGGGAGCTTCTGATAATCCAATAAATCCAGGCGTTGTTGAGCAACAACGCCTTCCATCATTTTTAAGCGATTATCCAGGTTGTATTTCAGGGCTCGAGCTATAGCTTCAGGCAGGCTGATAAGCGACCCAGCAGCAGGCGCTTCAGCAAATAAACGCTTAAAATCGGCTTCAGCCCGGCTATTGATTTCGTCTTTATCAAGAATTTGGGTGTTAGTAGCACATCCACCCAATAAAACCACAACGCAAATAGCCGCGATTATTTGTATGCGCCGTTGAACCCGGGTTCGCATATTCACTCCACTTCCAATAACAGAATTGAAGTTGCGATACAGCTTGTGCGCCAACGCACATCAGTAGTTACCTTTATAAAGTGCCTAACTGTGATTCATAGAAGATAAGTGCGAAATTTGTGAAGTCGATCTCAATATTTAAAGAGCACCTGGAACAATTACCGATAAATATTGGGGAACCAGACTTTATACTGCTTGGGCAATGTAACGTCCTAAACGTTCTGATCGCCAGCGCCAATTCAGACCAATAAATGATCTGTACCCGGTTTTACGACGACTATATGAACCGTCATCAACAGCCAGGACTTTATCCTGCTGAACCGGTACTTGCAGGTTGCATAGGCGTATACGGTGCTAACTGGTACTTGTTGCGAAAGACCGAGAGACAATCCCCTCATGCGCCCATTGAGCTTCACGCTCGGTGATGGCTCTATCCAGTTCTGTTCGATCTGTGGTGCCGGAAAAATTTTCGGCAGTTGCAAATGTTTGGGCAAAATAGGTAGCGCGTTCACCAGCAACAGAATGTAAGCGACGCAATTCTGCCAGCGGGTCTGCATGATCGTCTGCGCGTATATCGAGAATAGGATAATCCTGCCCACTATGAACTTTTAATGCCGCAGACTGGCGCCCACGCTTGTCACCTCCTGCCGCCTCACCTGCTTCCATTGCAGTGAGTAACCGTTCATTAAAACTTAAGCGCGCATTATCAAGATAACAACTGAGAGTTTGTTCAACTACTTCAGGACCTGCCAGCATATTACCGGCAACGGATACACCATGCGCCGTGGCATGGCCTGCCCAGTCAATACACTCTTTGCCAGTATGTACAACACACTGCCCATCTGCACCAATCATGTGCGCCTGCCGGATAGCCTGACCGGCATCGCGCGTAACGAAATCTGCCATCACTGCCGTGGCGCTTTCACCAGCGCTTAAACGTTGCGCACCTTCAACACCCCACATCGGATTAACAAAGGCCTGTGTTGCCATGGCCATGTTGTGTCTGATGTGAGGAACCAGTGAACCGACAGCAAAAAACCGACTGGCTACAGCCACTGCGAAATTGCGGCTTTGTGGGTCCATTGCGACAATTGAATATGTCAAGGCGTATCCCTCCAAAATGGAAGAGCTTATGTAAAGTGAAAATAACTAAATAAAAGGACTTAAAAACTTAAACCAATCAATTGGTGGTCCTTCAGTGTATATTACCAATAGCGATAATAAATTCCACTATTGGCTAACAGAACTGCTCAACACACAAATGACGCTGCTTACCATTGAAAACCTCGCCATTGATCTTACCCGAGGCACGCAAACGCATCGCCTGGTTAGCGATGCATCCTGGCAAGTCGATGCAGGACAAACACTGGCGGTTGTCGGTGAGAGTGGTTCAGGAAAGTCGTTAACCGCTCTGGCCGTGATGGGCTTGCTTGCAGACGAACTAACACCGGCTGCAGGACGCATTCTTTTTGATGGCAAAGACCTGCTACAAGCCGGTCAGGAAGAGCTGCGCCAATTGCGTGGCCCGCAGATCGCTATGGTGTTTCAGGAACCCATGACATCGCTTAATCCAGTTAAAACGATTGGCTATCAGCTTACCGAGGGAGTGAAACAACATCTGGGGTTTTCGGCTTCACAAGCCAAAGCAAGAGCTTTGGAGTTACTTGAACAAGTTGGTATTGCCGATGCCAAACAGCGACTGAAACAATACCCACATCATCTCTCCGGTGGAATGCGACAGCGAGTCATGATTGCCATTGCCCTGGCTTGCAAACCCAAACTGATACTGGCCGACGAACCCACGACCGCGCTTGACGTTACTATTCAAGCGCAGATTCTGGCGCTGATGTCACGCTTGTGCAGCGAGCAAGGTGTTGGTCTGGTATTGATTACTCACAACCTTGGCATCGTTGCCCGACATGCACGTCGGGTGGTTGTGATGTATGGTGGAAGAGTGGTTGAACAAGCCAATGCCAAACAACTGTACAGCACACCCAAACACCCTTACACCCGAGGGCTTTTATTGTCGGTGCCACGTATGGATACTCACAGAGAATCGAAGTTGCAACCTATTCAAGGCACACCACCCGACCCTTTTGATGTTATTAACGGTTGCCGATTTAATCCCCGTTGCCAACATGTGATTGACAAGTGCTTGAAACAAACACCACAAATCGATCATACCTCAGCTCATGCTGTGGCATGCTGGAACCAACTGGACGCCCCTCTGGACAGAACACCCGGAAACGCAATTGATTACTCTGTAGCCGATAATTCATCCGGGGACACTCACACAACATGACACCCGAGCCACTATTGCAAATACAAAACCTGCACGTTCGGTTCCCAGTTCGTGCAGGATTGCTGCAACGAACAGTGGCAGAGGTAAAAGCAGTCAACGGCGTTAGTATCAATGTTAACAGAGGCGAAGCTTTCGGCATTGTTGGAGAATCTGGTTGCGGAAAAACCACCATCGCCCGAGCCATACTGCGACTGGTTGATGCCACCGAAGGCAGCATTCATTACGATGGTGATGATGTCACAGCCGTTAAAGGACACAAGCTGGCACCGTTTCGAAAAAAAGTACAAGCTATTTTTCAAGATCCATTTTCAAGCCTCAACCCACGTAAAACAACTAAAGACATCATTGGTGAACCACTGCGTGTGCACAAACTTGTAAACAGTGGTCGCTCAGGAAGTCGCACAGAAAGTAGCGTGCAAAGTCGCGTAAAAGAGCTACTCGAACTATGCGAACTTCCAGCCAGGTTTGCAGAGCTTTATCCTCATGAAATGTCGGGTGGACAACGGCAACGTGTTGGTATTGCACGAGCATTGGCAATGGAGCCAGAGATGATTGTCTGCGATGAGGCCGTGTCTGCATTGGATGTGTCTATTCAGGCGCAGATAATCAACCTGCTTGAGAACCTACGCAAAGAGCTGTCTTTGACGTATATTTTTATTGGTCATGATTTGTCAGTGGTACGCCATCTGTGCAATAAGGTTGCGGTGATGTACCTCGGTCGAATCATGGAAACTGCAGACTCTGATTCGTTATTTAAACATCCGGGCCACCCTTATACTGGCGCTTTGCTCGATGCAGTGCCTAATCCAGACCCGGAAGATGAAGCCGACCGCACCATAGAGCCGTTGCAGGGCGAAGTTCCCAATCCGTCCAGTCCGCCATCGGGCTGTGTATTTCATACCCGCTGTCCACAAGTGATGGACAAATGTCGTCAATCCATTCCGCCATTAACAAACATCACCCCAAACCATGCAGCCGCTTGCTGGCTGAACGAGGCTTAACTTAAACAAACCGGTCCGTTGAAAACACTTTAGACCCTTAAAAGGAGAATTGTAATGTCTAACGCTGATGATAAACAAAGCAAAATTGAAAGTGCCTGGAAAGAGGCTCACGATTTTGACCCTAAAGATCCACTGTTTGGCTTAACACGAGATGAGATGTCCGGAACTGATCTGTCTCGTCGTGCAACATTGCGCCTGTTGGCAGCAGGTGGCGCGTTAACCTTTGCACATCTGCTACCTGGCACCGGTGCAACCCGAATTGCACAGGCCGCAGATGCCGGAGGTACACTGAACTGCGGCTGGGCCGGCGTCGGCGAAATTGTGACTCTGGATCCAGCTCAAATTAATCAGGTACTGCAGTTTCAGATTACGTCCAATGTCTATTCGGGTTTGATGCACATCAATTCCGATCTTGTTGCACAGGGAGACCTGGCTGAAAGTTGGGAGGTTTCTGATGATGGTACGGTTTACACGTTTAAACTGCGTGAAGGTGTAACCTTTCATAACGGCGATGCGTTTACGGCTGACGATGTACTGTTTACATTTGATCGCTCTAAAGATCCAGAACAATCCATTCATTCAAAAGTGATTGCCAATGTCGCCAATCTGGAAAAACTCAATGACCTGGAAGTGCGTTTTACATTAAATAAGCCACAGGCTTCTTTCCTTCCAAAAGCGCTCGAACGTGCTTCGGGTCGTGCCATGACGATTGTTAGCAAAGGCGGGATAGAATCACTCGGATTAGCGCAATACGGCTTAACACCGATTGGCACCGGTCCTTTTAAAGTAACGGAACACCAACTGGGCCAAGGCGTTGTGCTGGAGAAATTCGAAGATTACTTTGATCCAGAGCGACCCCTGCTCGACAAAATCATCATTAAACCAATCGACGGCCCTGAACCACTGGCGGCGGCAATTCAAGCCGGTGATATCAGCTACATTGGCGGCAATCCGGTTCCGGCCCAGTTGGTTGAGCGTTTTCAAAGCAATCCTGATCTAACTGTGGATATTAAACCAGCACCCGGTTTTCAGTCGGTGTGGATAAATCCGTGGCGAGAATTCATGCAGGTCTCCGATTTTAATAAACCGATTGAAGAGCTCAAGAAAGAAAAAGGCTTTATGGTTCGACTGGCCCTGGCCAAAGCACTGGACAGAGAACTGTTTGTCAAACAGGCGCTGTTTGGCAATGGCGTTCCGGCTTACGGCACAATTAATCCTGCCATGGGATTCTATTATGACGAGAAAATCGGCGAGAGTTCTGAACAGGCATATGATCCAGAAGGTGCCAAAGCACTCATGGCATCGGCAGGTTACCCTGATGGCGATGGATTTCCTGAACTTGAACTGATTACCACGCCTTCGCAAAAACGCTATGGCCTGGTGTTGGCAAATATCTATAAGCAGGTGCTTGGCATAACAGTAAACGTGGTGCCCAAGGAATTTTCTGTGGGAATAGAAGACTTTAACAAGAACGATTACGATCTGCGTTTAGGTGGATCTGGCGGCGACTACGACCCCGATGATGGACTGGTCGACTGGATGATCACCGATTCAAAATTTAATGGCCCGACTCGCGATAAAGCAAAGCATCCGTTTGGATTTTTCTCTGAAGCCGAAGTGGATGCAGTGATAGCGGAAGAATCGGTCACCGCCGAACCTGAAGCACGCAAGGCACTGGTGCAAAAAGCCAACGCTATTACCAGTAACAAAATCGCCTGTGGCTTCCTCTATCATCCGGTTGACGTTCAGGTCTACCACAACTCGGTTAACTTCCCGGATGAAAGTCGTATACCCGGGTTGCACGACTTTGATCGCGTTTCAATTAAAACGTAGATTATCTTCATCCGTTATCCTGCGAAAGTTAGCTTCGCAGGATAACGGTTTAATAAATACCGATAAGCCTTTCATAACCTGGAGAATCATCAATACGATATGGGCTACTATCTGATACGCCGCCTGTTCGGTGCTGTACTCGTGATGCTGGCGGTTGCGACACTGGTGTTTTTTATGCTGCGCATTGTACCTGGCGACCCAATCGCAGCCATGCTTGCCGACGCCGGCGGTCCGGAAGAAGTTGCCATACTCAAGCAAAAGATGGGTCTCGATCAGCCGCTTGTCATTCAGTACGTCAAGTGGTTTGGCAATATGCTTCAGGGCGATCTTGGGTCGTCGATATATGGTAGCCGCCAACCGGTAACCCAGATTCTACTCGAAGCGCTGCCACGCACAATGTCCATAGCGTTCATTAGTTTTAGCATCGCACTGCTTATTGGTATACCGGCAGGAATCATCTCGGCCATGCGCCGCAATACACCAACAGACACGGCAGTTTCACTGTTTGCGTTTCTTGGGCTATCCATGCCTGATTTCTGGTTGGGAATTTTATTGATCATTGTTTTTGCAGCCAATCTTCAGTGGTTACCGGCAATTGGATATGTACCAATGAGTGAAGGCCTATGGGCCTGGTTCAGCCATCTGATACTGCCATCCATTGCAGTGGGCACCGCTTTCTCGGCAATCATCGCAAGAATGATCCGTTCATCATTATTAGAAGTACTTCGCGCCGACTATATGCGCACCGCTGCATCCAAAGGCTTGCCAGCAAAAGCACTTATGCTCAATCACGCGTTTCCAAACGCCATGATTCCGGTAATCACTGTGATTGGTATCGCATTCGCATTACTCATTTCCGGTGCAGTAGTAGTGGAGAATGTCTTTGCAATAAAAGGGCTGGGCAGAGTACTGATAAACGGTATATTGAATCGCGACTATCCGGTGGTACAGGGAGCTGTATTAGTGGTTTCGGCGTTCTTTGTATTCTCCAATCTACTGGTCGACGTGCTCTACGGCGTAGTAGATCCGCGTATCCGGCTTTCTTAGATCATGCATACTGAATCTGTCTTGGAAGCGCCTGTTCATCGTCAACGTGAGAACCGATTACGCGCCACACTGGCTAAAGATCGCAAAGCACAGTTCGGCGTCATCATTCTCGGTTTGTTCGTGATCGCAGCTATTGTTGCACCATGGATAGCACCCAATGATCCAAACGAAATGACACTGGACATGATGAGTCAGATGTCAGCCGTTCACCCACTGGGTACCGATGACCTGGGTCGGGACTTACTAAGCAGAATTATCTTCGGTACCCGAATATCACTGTTCATCGGGATAAGTACGGTGTTGATTGCCTTGATTGTTGGCGTCACATTAGGAATCGCGGCTGGCTATTATGGGGGTCGGCTGGATTTCATTATCATGCGATACATCGATCTGCAGTGGGCATTCCCCAACTTTATTATCGCCGTCTATCTGGTGGCCGTGTTCGGTACTGGTTTGTTCAATATCATTGCGGCGATATCTTTGGCCTTTATTGATGACTTCGCCCGCGTCGCCCGCTCAATGACACTGAGCATAAGAGAAGAACAATACATTGACTCGGCCCGAACCCTCGGCTTTTCAAATGTAAGGATAATGTTCGGCCATATATTACCCAACGCAATGCCGCCCATCATTGTCCAGGCCACCGTCAGTGTTTCATACGCCATTCTTGCTGAAGCAAGTCTGTCTTTTCTTGGCCTGGGTGTGGACGCCGACACTCCCACCTGGGGCTTGATACTGGCAGACGGACGCGGATTTATCAGTCAGGCATGGTGGCTGGGTGTGTTTCCAGGTTTGGCTATTATGTTGGTGGTATTATCCATAAATTTTATTGGCGACTGGCTGCGCGATGCACTCGATGTACGACAGGCAATCTAAGCGAAGAAAAACCCAAGTTTGATATACAAATTGCGACGCTCGCCTAAACTAAAAATCCTTAACTATGAGATGACGCAAGCAGTCTGCTAACTTCCGGCAATCGATTTTCTGTCTGTTTTTGTCGTATGGAGCGTCGAAACGCACTGGGCGTTTGATTAAAGTATCGTTTAAAGCTTCGCGAAAAAACGACAGGGCTGCTAAAACCGAAAGCTAACGCAACCTCCTTTATACTGGCATTTTCATAGAATAGAAAATTCCTTGCACCCTGTAGGCGCAAGCCCAGATAGAGCTGCATCGGTGTGTTCGAAAAATGACGTTGGCAGTGACGTTCAAGCGTGCTCAATGAGACACTTAATTCCTCTGCAATCTCGCGAACGCTAAGAGGAAAATCTAGATTCTTCTCCAGTAGTGCAACAAGCCGGTCAGAGAACGATCGGTTCTCATTCAACTGGGGCGTAGCAGCACGTTGCGGGTCGCAGCCCTCTCGAGCAGAATGTACCAAAGCGTTGGCAACTTCCACAGCCAACGATTCTTCGTAGTAACGTTTTATTAGCTCCAACATTAAATCGAGAGTAGCAACTCCACCAGCACAGGAAATAATTCGCCCCTCTATCTGGTATAGATGATCGCTTATCGGCAGCCTGGAGAAGTGCTCTTGGTATGTCAAAGCAGCTTCCCAGTGCACAACAACTGACTCATTGACAAAACCTGCGTGGGTTAGCGCAAACGCACCTGTGTCAATTCCAACCAGGCAGCTTCCATTGCGATAGAGTTCGGATAGCTTTTTACGAAGCTGATGCGAAAGGTGTTGCGTTGGCAGATTTCCGTCAAACACAAAACAGAAATCAGCTTGATTAATATCGGCAAGCGAATCGTCAACACTCAACCACATGCCATTACTTGCACGAACTTCATTACCATCTGCAGAAACCAGGCGACAACTAAATAATTCACGACCACTGTTCTGGTTTGCTATTCGAAGCGATTCAGTGGCTAATATTAGCGCGTTAATAGGGAATTCAGAGCCAAGTATCATGTAAAACTGTGGAATCCGAACGGGCATCGTTTTTACTCGCAAAGAGTTCGATCTTGTGACGATTTAAGCTAACATTTCGACGATAAAAGTCAAGGGATACGCATCGTCATATGTAACTATTAAATAGGTAAGTGAAAAAGCGCAATGCACGACAGGGCAAATTAAGGGAAAAATAAAGGAAATTAAGAGTCATTATGGACACCGCACTTTCCCGAGAAAAACTGCACGGGTGTTATGTCACCGTACCTACCCCATTCGATGATAACGAATCATTTTCTGTTAACGAAAAAGCGCTTAGAACTTACGTAAATTTTCTGATCAGCAATGGCCTGGAAAGTGATAATGCGACTTTCTTAGCAGGCGGTGCAGCCGGTGATTTTTCCACTATGACGTTCGATGAGCGCATAAAAGTGGCAGAAATCGTCGCCGATGAAGTCAACGGACGTGTGCCGTTGGCATTCGGTGCCCAAACTTCCAGCACACTCGAATTGGTTAAATTAGCTCAGGCTGCCCAAAGCATGAAGCTCGACTTTATCCAGGTTTCCTGTCCGTTTTATTTCACCCATACCGAGGCGGACTTTGAAGAGTTTGTCAGAGCAGCAGCCAAGGCTGCTCCCGATGTCGGGATTATTATTTACAACACGTTCTGGACCTCGTCGGGCGTGTCGTTTTCGATGGTAGACAGATTAAGTGAGCTGGACAACATAGTTGGCCTTAAATGGGCGGCTCCCCGAACCGATGCCATGGAGTTTGAAGATGTATGCAGTCACTTCTCCAACAGATTCACCGTCATTGATAACAATTTGTTTTTTGCGTTCAGTGCAATGCCGGCGATGGGTGCACGTGCGTTTGAAGTGCATCTTTGTAACTTCTGGCCACAGTGGGGTTTGAAATTAATCCAGGAAGTGAGATCAGCAAACTACCCTGAAATTGCTCGCATGATGACGCAGGAAGCCATGCCTTGGTACAAGCTCTGGGTAGACATCGAAAACAACTACACCAGCGGAGATGGCTATCTGGATAAATTGTGCATGGAGTTAATTGGACTACCGTCCAGCCGGTGTCGCCCGCCAACCCGGGATATACGCCAGCAATATAGAAAAGAAACGCTTGCAATGATGCGAAAAATAGGCGTGCCAAATCTGGTTGAAGAATGATTGTGTCAATTGCGGCTGATGCTTCGCCGCAGCTTAATCAAAGTTCAGCCAGAAAGGCTGACAATTAATACATAGGAGAAACTCAATGAAAAGAACCATACGACTATCCGTGTCGGCAATCGCATTGGCAATGTTTGCCAATGTAGCTGTAGCCGAAGATGACGTCCGTTTACGGCTGAACTGGATGTATTACGGATCACACGCCGGGTTTGCCATGGGTAAAGATCAGGGACACTACAAAGACGCAGGGATCAATATCGACATTCGCTCCGGCAATGGGTCCAGCTCTGCTCACCGACTGGTAGCCAACGGCGACAGTGATTTTGCTTACGGTTCATGTGCGGCTATGGCGACACTCGCGGCACAAGGTGCGCCATTGGTCTCGGTTGGTGTCATTGACGCAATGGGTACCGAAGCCATTTTGGTTCGTCCCGATGCAGGGGTAGAATCGATTCAAGATCTTAAAGGGAAAAAAATTCTGACCACGGCGAACGCTGGTGTTAATACCTTCTTTCCACTCGTTCTTAAAAATGCGGGCATGAGCGAATCGGATGTCAACATTACTAACGTGCCTGATGGTGCCTTGGTTTCTGCCTATTTGCAGGGAACTGATGATGCCGTGGCCATCCTTGGTGGCCTGGATGACAAGCCTGCGGAAATTATGGCAAACGGTGGTGAACAACCGGTGACTTTCCCCTACTCCGATTTCGGCGTGAACCAGGTTGGGTACTGCATTTCAACACACTCCAAAACGATCGAAGAAAATCCTGACCTGGTTAAGCGCTTTATGGCGGCAACGGTCAAGGCGTACAAAGGTGCAGAAGCCGATCCTGATGGAGCCATTGCATCAATGGCAGATATTGTTGGTGGCACTATGGCTGAAGATGAAGGTAAGGCACAAGCACGATCGGTTCTGGATGTCACTTTATCGGTTCTCTATTCGGCGGCCAACGCGGATAAAATGCTTGGCATGAATGTGCCCGAAGATTGGGACGGCATGCTTACTCTGATGAAAGACTACAACGATCTTGAAACAGATCAACCTGCATCAGCATTTTATACCAATGACTATCTGCCGTGACCCTGGCAGCAGTTGAGATAAATGCCCTGACCAAAGTTTTTGGTCAGGGTGACAGTGCAGTCAAAGCGTTTGGCCCTAGCGACCTTGGCATCAATGAAGGGGAGTTTATCTCACTACTTGGACCCTCCGGTTGCGGTAAATCCACTTTACTGCTTATGGTCGCTGGCTTACTTGAATCAACTTCAGGAACCATCAAACTTAAAGGTACTAGTGTCTCAGGACCTCGAACTGATATTGGCATCATGTTTCAGGACAATACGTTGGTACCGTGGCGAACGGTTCGCGGCAATATAGAATTACAGCTTGAACTGCGAGGACTTAACGTTGATGTTTATAGTGAGCAGATAGATACGCTGCTGCAACAAGTCAGTTTGACAGAATTTTCCCAGAACGCACCCTACGAATTATCGGGAGGTATGCAACAGCGCGCAGCTTTTTGTCAGGCGTTAATACACGAGCCAGATACCCTGCTACTTGACGAACCACTGGGCAAACTCGATGCCATGACACGTGAGGTTATACGACGTGATTTGCAAACGTTATGGATGCAAAAAAAACAGACCGTGATGTTGGTTACACACAGTATTGAAGAGGCAGTGCAGCTGTCCAATCGAGTTGTGGTTATCTCACCGCGTCCCGGTGTGATCGATCAGATATTCGATATAGATTTACCGTGGCCTCGTGATCTTGAGGTCAAGAACAGCCCGGCTTTCTCTGATTACGTAATACAGATTCAACGAATATTTCAGAATTACGGTGTGCTGTAGTGATATCGAAAATAGTCATTTTTATTTGGAAGTGGATTAAACAGTCATGGATGTTTCTGTGTTTTTTTGCAGGATTTTTTCTTTTTTGGCAATACTCAATTGACTGGTTCGATATCCCCAGATACATCCTGCCCAAACCAACCGAAATAATAACGAAGAGCAGCGCTGATCTCGACAAATTGCTTTATTACACATGGGTGACCGGCTCTGAAAGTTTTCTTGGCTATATCATAGCCATCATCGTTGCTGTTCCGTTAGGCTTGGCAATTGCGTTCTCTTCCATTTTACGTCGTACCATTTACCCGTTCTTCGTCAGTATTGAAATGATCCCGAAAATTGCGTTTGCGCCACTGTTTATCTCGTGGCTGGGTTTCGGACTCCTGCCCAAGGTTATTATTGTCTTTCTGGTCTGCTTCTTTCCAATAGTTTTAAATGCAATACTGGCCTTCGGATCGCTAGGTGAAGAACTTACTCGATTCTGCGCTGCAACCGGCGCAAGTAAAAAAGACGCTTTTTTTAAAGTGCGATTGCCCGCGGCCCTTCCTCAGTGCTTTGTCGGTTTTAAATACGGGGCAATAAACGCAACGGTTGGTGCCACGATTGCAGAATTTATCGGTTCTGATCAAGGGCTAGGGTTTTACATTCAAATTGTGACTGGAAACATGAGACCTGACCTGGCATTCGCCGGTATATTTTTTCTCACTGTGCTCGGGTTAAGCCTGTTTGGTCTGGTAACGCTAGCCGAACGACTACTAATACCATGGCATATTTCCCAACGTCGTAATTGAACGATTGTTCACAACCTACGCATGCTATGAAACTGTTTTTATCCATTGACGAATTCACCGACGTACAGCTAGCGCGAATTGAGCGCTTAGCGGAAGGTGCAACGCTGATCGAGCGAAAAAACTATAAAGATGAAGCACCAATTGAATCAGATTTTAATCAATGCGATGTGGTTTTTGGAAATGTCCCGGCACACTGGATTGAACAATCAGCAGTACTTCGTTGGGCGCAACTGGATTCAGTTGGGTTCGGTGAATACAGGGCACTTGATTGGTCCAGACTGGAAAAGCAGATTACCATGACAAATCTGGCCGGCTTTTTTGCCGAACCCGTTGCTCAAACTGCGCTGGCAGGTATCCTATCACTTTATAGAGGGATAGATAAATTGACCTTGGCAAGATCAGCTAAGCAATGGCATGGAGATCCAATGCGCTCAACGCTTAGAACCCTTGCGAATGTAAACGTAGTGCTATTTGGTCAGGGAGCAATCAATCTACGATTCGCAGAGTTACTGGCGCCGTTTAATTGTGTCATTACGAAATTCGGCAAGCAATGGCAAGAGAGCGAACTGAATGCGGCGCTCACTAACGCAGGCGTTGTGGTTTGTACAGTCCCTGAAACAGATAAAACTGTTGGGGTTTTTAATTTACAACGCTTATCCTTATTAAAACCTGATGCCATTTTTGTCAATTGCGGACGAGGTTCTGTTGTTGACGAACCTGCATTGGCTTCGCTATTAAATGATAAGAAAATTGGTGGTGCTGTCCTGGATGTTACGGTCGATGAACCACTGGATGATTCACATCCGTTCTGGAATTGTCCAAACCTGATGCTAACGCAACACACAGGAGGTGGCTCTGATGATGAACTTGATAAAAAGATCTCTGTGTTTGCCGACAACCTTAAGCGCTATAAAAAAGGCGAACCGTTGAAGAGCATCGTTGATTTCAAACGAGGATACTGATGGCTGCAATTAGCAAGATACGTTGTGTATTACTGAGTTCATCCTATGCAGATGCAGACGATCCTGAAATAAAGGAGTGTTTTCCGAACGGTCCAAAGCGCACCGTCGGTATGGTTGAGGTTACACTGGACAACGGTGTCACCGGCATTGGTGAAGGATACATGGCGGTATTTGCACCCAAAGTGTTCGAATCGATTGTCGATCTGACAAAACCCTACCTTTTGGGAAAAGATGGCTTCGACATTGCTGCCAGAGTCAGAGATCTTTGCAGCGTTTGCGATTATTGGTCTTTAGAAGGTGCGGCACGCCATGTCACTAGCGCATACGAGATTGCACTGGTTGATGCGAAAGCCAAAAGTGAAGGTGTTCCTGCCTATGAACTATTCGGTGGTGCAAAATCCGAGTCAATTCAGCTGTACGGCAGCGGGGGATGCTGCGACGCCAAAGAGCAGTTTATAAAAGAGCTGGCATTGTTGGAAAAATTAGGCATTGAGCTTTATAAAATACGTGCCATAAAAACCGATATAAACCGTACTGCATGGATACTGGAGGAAGCCGGTCGCCGAGGTATTAAGGTTGGTATCGACATGTGCCAGAATCTGGCCGACCCGCCACAGGCCGTTGATGATGTTGTTCAATACGTCGAAAATGTCCGGGCGATTTGCCAACAGCCAATATTGTTTCTCGAAGAAGCCATTGGTCCTGATGCCCCTGAAGGTTTCAAGGAACTTCGTTCACGGGTAGATATTCCAATTTGTGGTGGTGAGATCATCACTACACCAAAAGAAATGATCAATCGGATAAACGATGATGTTTACGAGTTCGTTCAACCCGATGCCTCTGTTATTGGTGGTATTAGTGCGGTAATGGAAATTTTCGAGGCAGCCAACGCACGCAATACGGGTGTTGTGGTGCATGCCTGGGGTGGTGCTGTAGCCATAATGGCAAGCTACCATGCTGCATTTGC
>CAYTJF010000053.1:0-25829 GCA_964437945.1 uncultured Granulosicoccaceae bacterium | reverse complement strand
AGATGCTGACAGACTCGCTGAACTCGAACATATCATGTGGTTGGACCACTAGTGCAGAATAAAACCTATACACCGCCGGTGGAATTCAGATAAAGCACTATGCCCAGCGCTCCCAGAGTGATTCCTAGCAGTGACCAGGGCAATGCCGTTGTTGTCTGATGCTCCTGTTGCGTAGTCCAGTCGTCACGTATTTGCTCCCCCATAGTCTCCGGAACCACACGCCTGTCGGTAACTACGTCGCTGGTTTCGGTACGCTGGTCGTGACGAGATCGCGCGTCAACAAATCGTTGAAATCCCACATCAGTATCCAGATCGAGCAACTCTTCCGGAATGAGTTCTGGTACCTGGGTAACCGGTTCCCAAAGTTCACCGTCACGACTGACTCTGTCGGTATTTCTTACCCGTCCCAGTAACAAGTAGCGGCCGACCTCGTGGGCTGAATAAGGACCCTGCACCCGAGATCCTTTTTGCACATACCACACAGACTCGTCGGAAACCATACTCACCGCCCTATTCCTATGCTTGAGTCCATTCAGTCAACCGGGCCTTTAATCGCACCAGCGCCTGACCGTGAATTTGACATACACGCGACTCACTTACACCGAGGATTTCGCCTATTTCCCGCAAGTTAAGATCTTCGTCGTAATACAACGACATCACCAGGCTTTCACGTTCAGGTAAATTTTTTATGGCTTCCGCCAAAGCATCACGAAACGAGTGATATTCCATCTGCTCACCCGGTGTCACCTCATCGCTTTGCGGTAACGCTATGGTTTCGCCCGTATTTTCATCCGGCTGATCAAAGCTGTAAATATGTGCGGCCGAGCTTTCAGTTAATATCAGGTGATAAGCACTAATATCAAGTCCAAGCAGTTCCGCAACTTCAGCCGCTTTTGCATCACGACCGGTTGATTGTTCAAGGTTTCGTAGTGTTTCTGCAGCTTCTCTGGATTTTCTATGCACTGAACGCGGAGTCCAGTCTGAACGACGAATCTCATCGAGCATTGCGCCTCTTACCCGGATACCAGCATAGGTTTCAAAGCTTGCACCCTGTGATGGGTCATAGTGACGCGAAGCTTCAAGCAATCCGATCATACCCGCCTGGATAAGATCTTCAGCCTGAACACTAGGCGGTAATCGGTTCATCAGGTGAAACGCAATACGTTTCACCAGATTGGCATTGGCAGCAACCAACCCGTCTGGATCAACCGTTTCCACCTCGTTGTACATGGCATGTGCATTCATTTTATTTTCTTCGTCTCACCGAGTTTCGTTTTCGGTTTTTACTAACCGTTCTACGAAAAATTCCACATGCCCCCCCGGGCTCTGTGGTCGTGGCCATTTATCCACCCTTGCAGCCAGCTTCTTCAGAGCCATCGCTGCAGCAGATCGCGGATATGCATTCACCACTATCTGCTGTTCCTTTACTGCTTGTTGCAATTGCGCATCGAACGGAACCGATCCGCAGTAGTCGAGCAATACATCCAGATACCGCTCGGCGTACTTCATCAACTTCGAGTACAGATCCAATCCCTGTTGCGAAGTTTCCACCTGGTTCGCTACAATGCGAAACCGTCGCACGTTGGACATCTTGTTCAGCGCACTAATCGTCGAAAGCGCATCTTGCATTGCTGCTGGTTCGTCACTGACAACCAGAAGCACTTCACGTGCGGCTCGTGAATTGATCAGCAAACAATCCGATAACCCACTCGCGCAATCGATAACCATAGTGTCGGCATCGATCCCGAGATTACTGAAGAGTCCAATAAGATCTATGTGCTGAAACTGTGACAGACGCGCCATTTCAATGACACCATTTGCCCCTGGTACCACTGTTACTCCTGCCGGGCCGTCAACAAGCACCTCGCGCAACTGCTTCTCACCTGACATCACGTGGGAAAGATTGAACGCAGGATTTATATTCATCAGACTGTCGACATTGCCTTTGGCAAAATCGGCATCGAGTAAAATCACTCGCCGACCCAGCTCGCTCAAAGACACAGCCAAATTCACCGCCAAACAGGACTTACCCGCTCCTCCCTTACCGCTAATGACAGCAATAGTTTGAACTGGAACAAGTTCGTCCTCGTTTGCTAGTGCTGTTGATGAGCTCATAGCATCGTGCCTGAGCCATACCGACCTGTCGTATTGAATACCAACTTAGTTATCCTTCCACATCTATCGGGCAGTCCATGTGCTGCACTCACACAAGCCGTGCAAATTCCGGGTGTGAAAGTGCAAGCATTGAACCACTGAACAAAGGCACAGGACCCATAACACGATGGTTTTCTATTGCAAGATCATAATTGGGAAACGCACCGCAATTTAGAATAGGCAAGCGTGTACAAGAAGCAGATTGGCATGTGAAACACGCCTTGTTTTAAAGGACAATAACGGTTTTTTGATTAACGGTCGGCAAGAAATTGGGCCGTTGCTATAGCAGGATTTGTTGGTAACCGATTAACGCAGGAGTGCTCACCTGCCAGCTCCGTCACATTATGCATATGAAGATGCATACGAAGCTGGCATAGAAGCTTGCATGAACGCTTTTACATTCAGTGGTGTGGCTTACGATACTTCTTCTGGACGCTGAATATTGTACTTTCGCATCTTTTCTACCAGTGTGGTGCGCCTTATTTTAAGGCGATTCGCGGCATGAGCCACTACCCCGGAACACTCATCCAAGGCTTGCTCTATCAGGCTGATTTCGATTTCTGTTAAATGTTGCTTCAAATCCAAACCGTCTCTGGGCAGTCTGGGCTTGTTGTTCAATTGAGCTGCCGGCATACCTGATACCAATGGTATTGCTGATGTCTCATCCGTTTCATCTTTCATTTGTGAGCGGCCGTGCGGGGCCATTTTGGGTGGTAAGTCGCCTACATCAACAACCCCATACGGATGCAAAATGGTCAAACGTTCCATTAAATTAGCCAGTTCTCGCACGTTACCTGGCCAGTCGTAGTTACACAACGCCATCATCGCGGCCGGCGTGAGTCGCACGGAAGACTTCTTTTCGTGCTCAAGACGCGTAATAAGCTCGTTGACCAACAACGGTAAATCTTCTGCGCGACTGTTAAGCGGAGGCATCTCGATCGGAAATACATTGAGTCGATAATATAAGTCTTCTCGGAAAGTACCATCTTCAATGAGTTGTTCAAGGTTTCGATGTGTTGCTGCCACCAGTCGAACATCGCTCTTGATGCTTTTGTTACTACCTACTCGTTCAAAAGATCGCTCTTGAATGACGCGCAGCAATTTGACTTGCATGCTCAGTGGCATATCGCCGATTTCATCCAGAAAGACGGTGCCACCCTCTGCCAGTTCGAAGCGCCCCTCTCGTGCACCAACAGCACCTGTAAACGACCCCTTCTCATGGCCGAACAACTCACTTTCCAGTAGTTCGCTGGGTATCGCCCCGCAATTAATTGGCACAAACGGTTTGTTACGCCGGTTGGAGTAGTAGTGAATATTACGCGCTACCACCTCCTTTCCGGTGCCAGATTCACCGAGTATGAGCGCGGTAGCTTCAGTCGGTGCTACTTGATCAATCATTTTGCGAACACGCACAATGGCACGCGAGTTACCAACCAGACTTCGAAACAATTCCGGATTCTGTGTGCCTTCTTTGTTCACGCTGGTGGTTGCAGTGCCACGAACATCAGCACGGTGCAACAAATCTGAAAGCATGCCATAGCGAATATCCGACTTCAGGCACCCAATAAAGGTTTCTTCAATCTCTGGCTGACTGATATCGGCTGGCTGGTCACCCAACATCAATACCATGGGCGGGCAATCGGTGTATTTCGCGGTCAGCTGCTTGGCCCAATCAACAATTCCGTGAAAATTAGCAATTAAAATAGCCTGATATTCGACAAGGTCACCCATGCTGCTCAAATACTCATGAGAGCTCAACACCTTGGATTCATGATCAATGAATTCGAGCTGGTGGGTAAGCCGTAGCGAATTTTCCGCATTGGCATCAACTATTAATACTTTTTTTGCTTCTTTCTTGGTGTTCATTTCCAACTCTCTTTCGGACCTCGCCGACCTAAAATGTGTACCGCATCACCAAAATTGTGTAGTACATCACCAAAGGATAGAAGATGTTCTGAATAAGACAAAGAATTGACGACAAATTAATTGAATTAATTCATTCGTAGAGTCTATATCGAGTTCGCAATTAGCGCACGTTACTTGACAGCTTCATCAATACTGATCGGTTTGCAAGGCGGCTTTGTGAACCGCACGATCGAATTGTTAAAAGCCAGTTACATTTGTTGACGAGTGGCCGATTCCGTCATTGTCATTTTGGGATATCCTGCTTGTAGTAACTATCTTTGCCCAGCATCAGCCCAATCTGACAGCAAAACTATAAAAATAAAAATGTCTCCTGTAATGATCGTGGTCAACCGTGGCATTAAAAGGATTCGAAGAGGAAGAAGTGCATGATTCCGAAAGAGAAAGGCTCACGCGGCCCTAACAACGTGACCAATCTTGCCGATGTTCGACAAGCCCGAGCGTTGGCTGAGTCGAGTGCCGATAAGCAAGGTGCTTCATTGACGAACAAAGCGGCGGCAGACAAATTGGCGGACAAGCCAGGCGATGAGTCAGATGACGACCGCCACGGCAATCGTCGATTCGATGCTGAAAAAGTAGCCCGTATCAAGGCTGCTATTGCAGCTGGCGAATATAAAATCGATGCTAATCGTGTCGCTGACAAATTCATCGAACACGATCGCAACCAATAAGAAAAAAAGCAGCGGCTGCACCTGTTTCCACCAAACAGTGCTTGCAGCCGCGATCGCTTTATCCTAACTCTGGCACTCTGGTTAGCACAGCGCTATACTCTCCATTCCGCTTAATAATATTCGTCGAATGAGTTCATCGAACTTAGCCAACCGGACTTAGCTAATTGAAATTGACCAGGCGAACTTAACCAAGAGTCTCGCTCATGAGAAAAGCCATCGCGTTTGTGTCCTGGGTCATTGTGGCTTGGGTTTGCTATATATTTCTTGGCTCGCTCAAATACAAATTTACATTACACCCGGATACTGTACATATATTCGGCACTATTGGAGATTGGCTTGGCACGTTTTTAGGCAGTGCCGCAGGTGAATTGTTTTCCCGTTTCGGCTCTTACGTTGTCGGTAGCTTTGAATTGCTTGTTTCAATAGTATTATTAGCACCCATATTACTGTGGTTAAAATCGCTGATTGCCAAACAAGCGTTCGGTAAAATTCGAATACGCTGCCATCAAATCGGTGGCCTATTGGCTTCGATGGTTATGGCAGGAGCCGTATTTTTCCATCTTGCTTCGCCACTAGGCATTGAAGTGCTGCATCAGGGACAGAGCGACGGTGGCCGTTTGTTCAAAGCAGCCGTGTCCATTGTAGTACTTGGCATTGTACTGTTCGCGATCAATCGAATTTCCATTGCGATCAGCCCTGAAAGTTATAACTAGAAAACCAGAGCGTTGGCTACAAACCTAACGTGACAGCGGATGATTTCGCCGGGGTCCGCGACGCGGTGTTGTTGGTTTGGCTTGGTTCGATAAAGCTGGCTGTTTTGCTGAGCCAGACTGATCTGCATTTTCAAGTGTCTGTAACTGTTTTTGCCGCATTTGACTGTGAGTTGCCAGCGGATTGTTTCCTGGGTCCACCACTTCCACCACCAACTTTAGCCGAACCTGCCGCTGCCCGATAATTCGATCGCCCAACACGCATTCGGATTTCACATTACCCAGTCGAATGGCATCGAATAGCTTCGGTATTAGCGTGCCAATATGCTCCAGAAACGCCTGTTGCTGTGAGTTCATAACAGCAGAGATTTAAGCCAGTATTAATGTTACTGGCTATTTATACAGCATAATTCACTCGACAGTGGAAAAAATTGATACCGACCTGTTAGTAAAACAGACTCGGCACCTTATCTCGCCAATCTGCCGCATTGGGGTTATCTGACGCAATGGCATTACGAGCCGCAATGGGACTAACAGCACTATCAGGCAGGCACACCGACGTAGAAGGCAACGTACCAGTCAGTAAAAATGTCTCAACCGCCGTATTAACGCAGCTATGGCCGGGAACGAAAGAAACGGTGTGGCCATCGTGCTCTGAACGCAAAAACTGCCCACCTACTGCAGCCGCCATTTCCTGCGCAAACACCAGCGGGGTTTGCGCATCAGTTATCCCACCAATAACAAGAGATGCAGGGGCTTGATTAGTCGCAATTTGCGGAATTGGCTCAAGTGATACAGGCCAGCCTGAGCACTTGCCTGCGTTGAACATCAGTGTTTCCGCTATTAAGTCTGAAACAGCATTGAACTCTATTCGTAATGCGTCCAAGCTATCGACCGAAGGACGTGTTGGATCATCTGCGCACATCACTGCGATGAAAGCGGTTATGCTAAAGCCACCATTGTCTTCATCGCTTTCCCCTAGCCCCAATATATCAATCAGCACAACAAGCTGTACAATATTCTGCGTTTCCAGGTATCTGGAAAAACCGCCAATCATCAGCTGCTCAAAGCCTGGATTGGTGGCAGCAAACTGCAGTAGCCTATAAACCAACGCTGCCTCATTGGTTACCGGCCCTACGGACAACTCATCTATTCGACTTTGCAAATCTGTTGCAAACTCACTAGGACTACAAACGATAGTGACTCCGATGCAAGCAGCAGCGAGGCTATCAATATTGGCCTGACCCGGCAACAAACCACCAGCAACCAAAGGCGCAATTCGAGGATTTGGTGTCATACTCCCATCAAGTACAAATCGTCCGGTACTTTGCGGATAGGTTTGCATGTAAAGCGCTGCCAGACGAGTTCCATAAGAAAATCCAAGGAAATCTATTTCGGCTAGTCCAAGCGCTTTGCGCATTTCATCGATATCTCTGACAACATTGAGCGAACCCAGATGTGGTGTGTAGTCTCCATGGCTCTCGAAACAACTTTGAGCAAAACGACTAAAAAAGTTAAAGTTCGATGCAATGTCAAGCCGGGTGTCAGGGTATGGGTGCAGGGTAAAGAGATCAGTTGTATCGCAAACCACTGACTCACTTTCACCAATGCCGCGAGGATCAAAACTGACAAAATTAAACGTATCTCTTAGTTCGTCAGAGATATCGCCAAATCGAACGATTGTATCAAGAAAATCGAGACCGGGGCCACCGGGGCCACCGGGGTTTAATATGAGGGTACGCGTTGAGGAGCTTGGCGCCAGGGCTTGCCTTCGTGCCATAGCCACACTAATTGTTTCACCTTCAGGATTCGAATAGTCCAATGGCACAAGCAACGACGCACACTCCAACGCCGGTTGGTCTACACAGTTTGACCAGTCAAGTTCTGGTTGATCGATAAGCAATGCATTGTTACCTGTTTGAACTTCCAGAATACCGGTTTGGTTGGAATCCGTACTATCACCACCAGGACCACCAGAGCTACAGCCAAACAGCAGCATTACCAGAGATATGACTGTTACAAGCTTGATATTTTTCAGGATAAACATCGCTGCTATCGATCGATTTCGCATTTCTTTTGGACGTCCGTGTAGAACAAAGTTCAGTGTTCTGGTTAATATTTTTGCGCTGCACGGCCGACCATAGCAGGTTAAATACACAGAGAGTTACTAACCGTTCTCACAAAGGCCAACTAAACTGTTGGATCTACAATATTGCTAAAAAATTACCAAAAAAGTGGCAGCTATTACCAAAAAAAGTGGCAGCTATTACCAAAAAAAATGGCAGCAGACCTAGCGGCCGCTGCCATAAATTGTGCCTACGTATTCGGCACATGGAGGAGATACTAGCAATACCTCGCCAGTTCGGTGGACTGGCATAAATTTCTCATGCCAGTCAAATTGTCGGTTAAGACGCGCGCTTTTTTATTGAATCGTCTGTCGCCTCTTGTATTGACCCTTCCATTGCTTCAGCAGCAAACGCATTAACCGGAATTTTTCGAGGCCGCATGGCTTCAGGTATTTCCTTAACCAGCGACACATGCAACAGCCCATTATCAAGTTGAGCATCAACAACTTCTACATGGTCAGCCAAATTAAATTTACGCTCAAATGCGCGGGTAGCTATACCACGATGTAAATAGCGTGAATCCTTCTTAGGCTCATCTTTTTTACCGCGTATCGTCAGCACGCCTTTCTCAACTTGTACATCTATTTCGCTTTGTACAAAACCTGCAATAGCAAGCGTAATAGCGTATTTGTTCTCGTCAACCAGTTCAATATCGTAAGGGGGATAACCCGCACCTTGTCGCTCTGCATTTAATGCAGCATCGAGCAAAGAACCAAATCGATCGTATCCAACTGTGTTGGCATAAAGTGGTGTTAAATCAAGTTTCATCTCTATTCTCCAAAAGAAGCAATAAGTAGTTTATGTAACCAACTCTCTTCGAGACACCGGCTACAGAAATAAAACTAAGGATGGAAAATACAATTTCAAGAGAAGGTCATGTTAATTCAATAGCGTTACAAACCGTTACACTAAACATGACTAAACGAAACATGACTAAACGCTGACGACACAGCACTTTTCATAGACTAAGGCAAACACACAGTGATTACTCCGCCACTATGCAATATGGGGTCTGTATTGTACTTTTCAAGTGGCGGCAATAATGAGTAATGAGAACCGATTGAAAACGAAATTTGTGCCTGAATTCGAATTCAATCTAAGGTAAGCGAAATAAAATCTTTAATTTATATACCATCGATTACGTAGTGGGTTAATTCACCATAACAGCAAGATATACATTGGCTAACTTAAGTATTGACCTATGATAAGCGAATTGTGGTTCTCTACCGACTCTTGAGAAGCGCGTACACCTCGCTATTGTCTATAATGAGCTGGTCTACTGGCGAAATTATGAACGCCACATCTTCAGATCGAGTCACGCTGCAAAACAATTTTTTTCCGAAGCGCTTCGCAATTCAACCCATGCAGATGATCGCAACGGCGATAACGATCAAGACGGCTATACGAACCTTGAAGAATTCCTGAATGGAACATCACCCTAATCGTAGCCGCTATTTTTATCGCTATTGGTTTTGCTGTTATTAGTTGCCTCAACAGTTCGTTAAAGCGGCGATAAAAGTTTAATTGAACATTGCCTCCGAAATACAATACGATTTCAGGGGCAATGGGTACGACATACACACTGTTACCAAACACCGTAACATCAGCACCATCTAAGGCTATACCGATTCTCTCCTGAACATCAATTGATTCTCATCGGTTCCAAGTTCACGCGCCATCAAATGCCCAGAATACACGGCTGCTGCCACCGTCGATGGCGCCAGGCAATCACCAATCCTGTGCAAGTTTTTAATATTGCTTAATTGACTTTCTTGCGCAGATAGCAAGTCGCTGTACACCGTGTCCACTGGCAGACGTGATGTAACCATGACCACGGCATCGGCAGGAAGTGGCATTATTTGCTCAGAATAAACGCAGCTAATCGTGACATGGTCATGGCTCAAAGAATCCAAAGCCTGTGCAGTATTCAAGCGAATACCAAGCTTGATTAGACGCGTTTGAATCTTGTGTTGCTCCAATGTGTGCTCCGTCCATGCGGACACACAATTCGCCGGGGTAACAAGCGTAACCTTGTGACCTTTGGCTTGCAATGACTCCGCAATTACACCACCAAGGTAGTAGTGATCATCATCGTACACCAGTATATTTTCAGGCAATGCCTGATCGGCATAGATATCATCAGGTGTGTACACCGGCATACTGTTTTGCGAATACGATAACCCTTTAGGATGCTGACGACCCAAACCGTCATGGCGCCAGCGTGCACCGGTGGCTATAAAC
The DNA here is from genome assembly GCA_964437945.1 of uncultured Granulosicoccaceae bacterium. GTDB lineage: Bacteria > Pseudomonadota > Gammaproteobacteria > Granulosicoccales > Granulosicoccaceae > Granulosicoccus. The sequence goes on along the minus strand of CAYTJF010000053.1, from coordinate 16,004 downwards.
ACATGAGTTATATCTGTTTCTATTATATCTGCTGCACCAAGTCGGTTATCCAGCAGCAGCTCCACCTCGGGTAGCACCGACAATTGCTGATGTCGGTAATCCCGAACACGCCGATAACTGGCCAACCCAGGTAGCTTGCATTCATGCAGTAAACGTCCGCCCACATCCAATTCACTATCAGCCAACATAACTTGATACCCTCGACGGGTCAGCTGCAACGCACATTCAAGACCTGCAGGACCCGCACCTACCACCAATGTTTGTTCAGTATGTTTGGTTTTGATACTTAGCTCAGGATGCCAACCGCGGCGCCACTCCTCTCCCATTGTCGGGTTCTGCGTACATCGGATTGGTGCAACAACGTTGTCGCTTGAAACACAAATATTGCAGCCAATACACTCGCGAATAGCGCTCAGGTTGTTTTCTAAAATTTTATTCGGTAAAAACGGGTCTGCTATAGATGGACGCGCCGCACCAATAAAATCCAATACACCGCGTTTTAGCTGAGACACCATCGCGGTAGGGGACGTAAATCTACCAACACCAACCACCGGCTTGTTAACCAATTTTTTAACAAACGATGTGTACTGCTCCTGATAGCCTTCATCGGGTTCAAAACGCGCCGTGGCCGAATCGTTATCCCAACCACTGATGTTGACATCCCATACGTCGGGGATATCGGCCAGCATCGATACTATCTCGCTCCCCTCATCGCATGCTTGCAAGCCACCCTCACCTAGTAGCTCATCAACCGCCAATCGAAGCGCGATGCCACAATCCGCCCCCACCGCATCACGCACGTCGCACAAGGTTTCTTTGAGTAGTCGTGTTCGATTAATCAGACTACCGCCATATTCATCACATCGATCATTGAAACGAGGCAACAGAAAATGCATCAAGGTAGCCATGTCATGGCCAGCGTACACATAAACTATGTCGTAGCCAGCTTGCCGTGATCGTTTTGCTGCATCCACATACCATTGTCGCAGTTGTTTAATATCGCTTTTGTCCATAGCACGAGCTTGCACCGGGTGATACAAATCAGTTGGGCGATGAGTAGGACCTATTGGCGGTATGCGAGTATTCAAATTGGCCGCATGATGGCCATTGTGAACCAGCTCAATGCCTGCAAGTGAGTCATGCTTGTGTATTGCATCGGTCATTAAGCGGTGGGCAGGTATATCGGCATCATCCCATAGTCGCCCTTCCAAATAGGGAGATATGTCTGAGCTGGGGTGAATTTCTACTTCCTGCGTACAAACGACACCCCATCCGCCCTCAGCTTTGGTTGCCCGCAGAGCAGCTTCAGCTTGAGGGTTGGCGTGCCCAAGACCGGTACAATGAGGTACTTGATAAAAACGATTGCGAGCAATGACGGGGCCAATAGCCAGGGGTTCGAACAACGGGGCAAATGGATGTGATTTTGGGACAGTCATGACAATACCTTCCATTGAGTACAACTTCATGGATGCTAGCCACTATTAGCTGACAGCAGCAGACAATAGCTGACAAGATAGCGGCCAAGATTTACCTTTTCCGAATTTGACTCGCAATGATAGCCGAGTTCTACATCTTCTGTCGTCTGAAAGTGACTGTCTAATTCGGTTGTATCGTTAATACGTAAGAAGGCGATGGACCCGCCAGTCACCCGGTCAATGGGTTATTTGGTCGGGGTTGCAGTAGGTTTGCGGGATGAACAGTGTCCGAGCATATTATGTAGTCGCAGCAATAAAGTCTGGCCGAATACCGGTCTGTGCAAAGTTAAGCTCACAATCAGCCTCTTTCATTAGCCCGTGGTTTTTAATCAGAACGGTACGCCAGCCATAGCTCGCCCCACCCAGAATATCGGTATGCAGAGTGTCACCAACCATCGCAATTCTATGTGGCTCAACAGGCTTAATCTGTTGAGCTGCAAGGTCAAACACATTCTTGAATGGTTTTCCATAAAAGCGTGGTTCACATACACCTGCATCGGCCAGCTCATGCGTAAACAGACCAGGCTCCATCGACATTGCACCTTCGCGTGGTGCTACTAAGTCCGGATTGCCAACCAACACAGGACGGTTCATATTTGCTAACGCATTATGCAGTATTGCCTGCCGTTCATCCGACCAGTCCAAAGAGCTAAGAAAGACAAACCCGTCTACTGACGCATAGTCATTAGCGTTATCGGTTAACAACAGGGTTTTAGGCGCTAATTTTTCGATCTGCGCAAAGTCGGTTGCGATAACGCCCCAGAGCATTTGATCATCTTCATCTTTCAATGCTACTTCAAGCGCATTACGGCTTGAAATAACATCGCTGAGCGCAAAGCGCATGCCCCACCGGGCATACTTTTCCACTGTTTTCTCCACCGGTAAGGTTGCACCGTTGGTTAATACCATCACCTGCTTACCCATCGCCTGTAACTGTGCCACACGTTCGGGAGCACCAGGTACGGTGTCTTCACCTACATTCAACACACCAAAACCATCGAGCACAAATACATCGAACTCATTGGCCAATTGAGCAAGGTCAGCTACATTTACAGTGGTATTCGGATTAACGGCCGAAGGCATTCGATGCGCGACTTGCGTATATCGCGCGATCGCATCTGCTCGACTCAGCGTCGTAGTCAATGGCATAAACTGATGTGCTTTTTTAGTTGGTACTTTTAAGTTAACTAGCAGCGAATTTGTTGTGAGGAAAAATCCTGTGCCAGAGTGGCTACGGTTTTATTTCCAGCCCGCGCACGGATATCGGTGACACCATATTCCATTGCAAGACGAAAGCCAAATTTTTCGAGGAAGCGATCATATTGATCGACTCCAGTACTGCCAATAGCAAACAACTGACCATTCTCATCAATCTCCAACAGAATAGACGCCAACGGTACAGGCGCTGGGCCAGCTAATACACTAGCACCGTCGACAGGGTCATACACACTACGCTCGGAACAACAACTGATCAGCTGTTCGCGTTCCTGTTTAACACCTTCCCGATCATGGAATGAGATTTGTTCCGCTCGATAATTGATGTGGCTGATAGGTTTGGCCGGGTGGGACATCTTGTGACTACAGATTGCTGAGAAAGCAACCACAGAGTGGTCATCGCCAACCCCGCCCTGCCAGTTATCCTTTTTTTTGGTAGCAGTATTCAGCCGAACAATAAAACAAGGGGTTGTAACATACGGGTAACTGAAAACATAACTGCTGCCCGGGGCTATTGAGTTCACGGTAACAGGTGAGTTGTCCTCGAATATCAACGCCGATTCTGGGTAGGGTTGCGCTAATGCAGTGGTGGTTTTGGACAGGCTGGCAGCGCCGGTGAGCAAACCGCCACACAATTTGTTGAATTCACGTCTTTGCATACGCAATCACCATCGATTTTAACGGCCGAGTTTGATACGAACGCATTAATCTGAGCATTAGTTCTGTCATTAATGTGTCCACTAAAGTAATTGAATTTCCCATCTTTAAAACATTAATGTTTAAAAATTTTCGATAACCGAGGATGCTGCTTTGCCAGATCGGCGGGTGTAATTCCATCCCTATTGGCTTGTGACGGATCTGCCCCATGTTGCAACAATAACTTTATGACATCGCTTTGCTGATTTGCTACCGCAAAGTGCAAGGCGGTGTTGTCCGATTCGTCTTTAAAGTTAACACCTGCCTTTCCTAGTAACAGTAAGACCTGAATGGCATCGGTGTGTTGATTGTCAACCGCTCGCATTAGCGGCGTAAAGCGATAAACATCAGGTGAATTAATATCTGCATCAGCACTGATTAACCAACGTAACATGTCAGTTTGACCTTTAGCACCGGCGATAGTTGCTGCGGACCAACCATTAGAACCTTTGGCATTGATGTTTGCACCAGACTTATGTAACCAGCGAGCCAGTGTCACGTGGTTTCCCAACACAGCAAACATAAGCGGAGTTCCACCGGTTTGTGTAAGCTCGTTTACGTTAGCACCCAGCTCGACCATGCGTTTTACCAAGGCAAGCTCTCCTTGTTTGCTGGCAACCATTAATGCGCTTTTTCCATTAGGCGCAACTGCGCGCAGCAGCTTTAATGGGTCATTTTTATTCTCGATGTGAGCATCGAGCATTCGTTCCAGAGTATCGATTCGATCATTGGCTATGGCGCTGGCCCATTGCTCGGCCGGGGTTTGAAGTTTTTGTTCACTTCTGTTTTGATCTCTATTATTGTGATCGCTACTAAATGCGCTGGAGCAATAAAAAGCAAGGCCAAGGAACAGCAGATTAATCAATGCCGCGCGCATTAAATCAATTTTTGCGAAGCAGTCACATACCCGAACTGATTTGTTCGGACACACTGCTTTCATATCATTTGCCTTTTGGCGAGAGTATCTGCAAATACGGCATCTGGATCGTAGCGATCAGTCATCCGTATAACTGCATCACGGGTCACCGCTTCATTTATTAAACCACTTATCCCTAACCGAAACGCATCGTTCACAGGTACGCGTTGTTGCGACAGAATAGAACAATACTGGTCACCTATAAACAAGGGTATGTCTTTTTGATCGCTCAGCAAGTTAAGCGCATCGAAGTGCGTGGAGGTATGACCAGTAAGGAACAACATGACACCCAGGCTCGGCTCAATCGGTGTAACAATTTCGATACCGATCTCTATCATCGTGCCATTTTCATGCTCGTGTAAGTCCGCATCCAAGGCGACGGTGAATGGACCACCCAACAATTGTCCACCACTTAAACAAGGTGCATCTGGCGCAAGCACGTAAAAGAATGCGGCCTGCCACTCACCTTGGTCAATCTGGATAGGCATGCATGTGGCAGTAATGCCAGTTTCATGGAGCGCGACAATGACTTCGTCAGGAAATTTTTGCAGCGCTTCTTGCCTTGGTTGATTAGGCATGTGTTTTTACAGTGACGTGACGCAACGCTCTACCCACATACACGTACAATATATGGGTAGAGCTGTTTTGTGCTTGAACTGCTGAGTGTAACAGCCTTGAAAACCGATGGTTGCTATGTGCTACGGCTATAAACCGTACCAGCCTGGCTCTGCGCTCCACGCGGCTCACCAGGCAGTAAAACCTTTCCATCCCGGTGCATTTTATCGAACCAGATATCGTGGTGCTGGCGCGCCCACTCTTCTGATACATAGCCTGTCGCCATGCCTTCAATTGCACCTTCAGTACCAGCCGTGCCAATATAAATGTGGCCAAGCGCTATGGCTGTCCAGATAACAGCGGCAATCGCATGAACCGCACTGGCTTGCTGCATCATGCTTCTGGCTGAATCCAGGCCCGGAATAGTGATTTGCGGATAAATAGGCATTACCAGAATGACGCCAGAGATGCACACAGCAACACCCAGAGTCATCAGAATCCAGAACCACACCTTCTCACCTCCGTTCATTCGACCAGCCGACGGGTGTGCCTTACCAAACAGACCACCACCTTTGGCAAACCACTTCAAATCGACAACAGTGGGGAAATTGTGCCAAATCCACATGATGATCATTAACGCGATACCGATGGTAAAAATGGGTCCAATGATGTTGTGTACATTCAAAGAGATCGCCGCCCAACTTGCAAAACCGGCTTTGCCAAGCACCGGAATAAGCAGTTGCTTGCCCAACAGCATACTGATGCCAGTGATTGCCAATACTATGAACGAGAATGCCGTCACCCAGTGCACCAGCCGCTCAAATGTGTTCCAGCGCGGAACCATGCGACCCGAAAGTCCATTAACGTCAAGACGATTTTTACCGTGTATCAGGTGATAAAGCAGTAACAACACTGCCATTCCAACAATGACCCACGGAACCATTTTTAACAAGGGGCTTTCTCTGAATTGTCTCCAGTCCTCACCGCCTGGCTGCATAAGAACGTTAGCACCTTCACCCTTTACGGAAGAGTAACCCGGTGCACCATCACGAACCTGATTCCAGAATTTGTTCTTTGGGTTCTGTACTGCGTTCTCTGCGGGGGCTTCTTGCTCTGTTGCATCTTGTGCTGACGCAGACATGCCTAACCAATGTACGGAGTAACTGGCTAACGGCAATGCCAGTGATAAAGACAGAACGAGGACTGTACTCCAGATCGCGATTTTTCTGCGTCTGGCCTTACTCATTTTTGACTTAGCCACAATCTCTCCTGACGCGATACAAACCTTACGGGCTGCTCGCATTGCTTCTTATGTTCTAAAAAAACTGTTCTAAAAAACCCCGCATCGTGATGTGCGGGGCAATTCGTCTAACCCAAGTTCGACTACCCCTCGTAAGCGGTGTCCCAACCCCAGGTCTGTGGCCGTCCACCGCGACGCAAAACTCGCTCACGATAGATGTCTGCCACTTCATCACCGTCTCCAGCAATAAGTGCCTTGGTTGAACACATCTCAGCACACAATGGCAGTGAACCTTCGGCGATACGATTACGGCCATACTGCTCGTATTCGTTCTGACTCATGTCGTCTTCGGGTCCACCTGCGCAGAACGTGCACTTATCCATCTTGCCGCGTGCACCGAAAGAGCTTTGCTGCGGATACTGTGGCGCTCCGAACGGGCAAGCGTAAAAACAGTAGCCACACCCAATGCACAGATTTTTATCGTGTAAAACGATGCCATCATCGGTTGTATAGAAACAATCGACCGGACAGACAGCCTGACAAGGCGCATCGGAGCAGTGCATGCACGCTACGGAAATAGACTTCTCTCCGGGCTGACCATCGTCGAGTGTTATTACGCGACGCCGATTCACACCCCAAGGCACTTCGTGCTCGTTTTTACATGCCGTTACGCAACCGTTGCACTCAATACAGCGATCTGCATCGCATAAGAATTTCATTCTAGCCATGATTATCTCCTCGCGCCTAGACCGCTGTTATTTTGCATAAGGAACATTTAGATTCCTGCATTTGAGTAACCGAGTCGTAGCCGTATGTCATAGTGGTGTTATCGGCATCTCCTCGGACATAAGGTGCTGCACCTTCGGGGTACTTATCAAGCATGTCCTCACCTTGATAATGTCCACCGAAGTGGAACGGTGTAAACACAACCCCGCGGCCAACCCGATTAGTGACCATTGCCTTGGCTTTGATCTTGCCACCCTCTGGCCCTTCAATCCAAACCATTTGCTCATCCTTGATGGCGATATTGTTGGCATCAGCCGGGTTTATCTCAACAAACATATCCTGTTGCAATTCAGCCAGCCAAGGGTTTGATCGTGATTCATCACCACCGCCCTCATATTCCACAAGTCGTCCACTGGTGTGTATTAGTGGAAATTCTTCTGAGTAGTCGTCAGCTTGAATCGATGCATAACGAGTGGGTAGACGGTAGTGCGACTTACGATCTTCGTAAGTTGGGTAGTCAGCAACCAGATCATAACGCGACGTGTACAGTGGTTCGCGATGAATGGGCACAGGGTCTGGAAACGTCCAGACAACGGCGCGGGCTTTGGCATTACCAAACGGTGCGCAACCATGTGCGATTGCGACTCGCTGGATACCACCTGAGACATCGGTTTTCCAGTTTTTGCCTTCCGCCGCAGTCTTTTCTTCGTCGGTAAGATCATCCCACCAGCCGAGCTGTTTAAGCATGTCGGCGGTGAATTCTGGATACCCATCTTCGATTTCAGCACCAAGCGAATAAGACCCTTCAGCCAACAGGTTTGTACCCTCGTGCTCAACACCAAATCGGGCACGGAAGTTCAAACCACCATCTGCAACCGACTTGCTGGTGTCGTATAGGTTTGGTGTTCCGGGGTGCTTCATTTCTGGAGTGCCCCAACAAGGCCAAGGTAATCCGTAGTACTCGCCATCAAGAGGACCGCCTTCAGCCTTCAATGTGACTTCATTGAACGTGCCGCGATGCTCCATGTGTTCCTTGATGCGCTCCGGACTTTGACCGGTGTAACCGATAGTCCACATGCCTTTGTTGAATTCACGCGTGATGTCTTCAATAACAGGCTCTTCACCATTCATGGCAATGTTCTTGAACATCTGTTCTTTGAAACCGAACTTGTCAGCGAACTTGGCCATAATGGTGTGATCGGGTAAGGATTCGAACAAGGGTTCGATCACTTTATGCCGCCATTGCAATGATCGATTCGATGCCGTTACCGACCCGGATGTTTCGAACTGAGTACACGCCGGCAACAGGTACATACCATCTTGTCGGTCTGGCAGTATCGCGGTGTGTGTTGGGTACGGGTCAATAACCACTAACAAATCGAGTTTTTCCATCGCCGCTTTCATTTCCGGCAGACGGGTTTGTGAGTTCGGTGCGTGTCCCCACAGCACCATGGCGCGTATGTTGTCTTTTTGCGCCACGTTTTCCGGGTCTTCCAGAACGCCGTCAATCCAGCGAGACACAGGCATACCTGGACGATTAATTGTCGGTACGTCTTTGTCTTTCACTTTCTCGTAGCTATCAAGATCAAAACGGCTGCGAACCCAATCGGTTTCCAATCCCCAAACACCCGACCAGTGCTTCCAGGCACCATCTGATAAACCGAAATAGCCTGGCAAGCTGTGACTCAGGATGCACATATCAGTTGCACCTTGCACATTGTCGTGACCACGGAAAATGTTTGCGCCACCACCGCTGACACCCATGTTGCCCAGGGCTAATTGCATTGCGCAATACGCGCGTGTGTTGTTGTTGCCGATGGTATGTTGCGTGCCACCCATACACCACACAATGGTGCCAGGACGATTTTCAGCCATCGTTTGCGCGGCCTGTTTTAATGTTGCTTCGGGTATGCCAGAAACACGTTCTACTTCATCAGGAGTCCACTTGGCTACCTCTTCCTGAATCTGGTCCATGCCATAAACGCGCTGCTTGATAAACTCTTTATCTTCCCAGCCATTTTCAAATACATGCCACAAGATGCCCCAGATTACTGGTACATCGGTACCCGGACGCATTTGCACATATTGATCAGCGTGTGCAGCAGTGCGCGTAAAGCGTGGGTCTACCACAATCAACTTCGAACCGTTCTCTTTGGCTTTGAGAATGTGCTGCATGGCAACCGGATGAGCTTCGGCAGCATTGGAGCCAATGAAGAACATCGCTTTGGAGTTCTGCATGTCGTTGTAGGAGTTAGTCATGGCGCCATAACCCCAGGTATTAGCAACGCCCGCCACAGTGGTTGAATGGCAGATACGCGCCTGGTGGTCAACGTTATTGGTGCCCCACATGGCAGCGAACTTTCTAAACAGATAAGCCTGCTCATTGTTAAATTTCGCTGAACCCAACCAGTAAACTGAATCGGGAGAAGACTCTTCTCGAATCTTCAACATCTGGTCTGTGATGTCGCCCATCGCTTCATCCCATGAAACCTGGGTCCACTTGCCACCCACTAACTTCATTGGGTATTTCAAACGACGCTCACCGTGTCCGTGTTCGCGAACCGATGCACCTTTGGCACAATGTGCGCCCATGTTAATGGGAGAATCGTAATCAGGCTCCTGACCTGTCCACACACCATTTTGAACCTCGGCCATGACACCGCAGCCAACGGAACAGTGAGTACAGACAGAGCGAATGACTTCGGTTTCAACACCAGCCTGAGGGCTTGTGCTGGCAGCCTTGGCCTTTTTCATCATTGACGGTCCACCGGTAAATGCCAGTGCAGCACCACCGGCCGTGATGCCCGAGTTTCGCAAAAAAGTACGACGGTTTATCGCATCTCCAAGCAAGCCAGCTGGTGCCGACGATGCGTTTGAATTTTCCGTTAACTGTTTCTTTTTTAATTTCATTGGAAGTTTCCTCCAACCGAAAACTTTAATAATTAATGTGATGCCCTAAGTGAGCGAAGGCATGTTTATCAATGCAATTTTTAATAAAAAATAAGATATGGTTAGAAACGCGCTCGTTGATAATAGCGTCGCACCTTGTCTGTCAGTCTGTATCCGGCATGGCCTGCAGTTTTTGACTTATCGACTCCTTCAGCCAAATCGTCGCCACTATCAACAGCTGCTTCCACAGCGCCTGTGGCCACAGCACCTCCGGCAACAACACTGCCTTGAATAAATCCACGTCGCTTGGCGTCGATATACTTTGTTTTCTTACTCATAACACTAGTGCTCCTGAAAGCCGCTTAACGGACTACGCCGATGAGCGAAATAATTGAACATTCATATAAATGCTAAAGAGTCTTAACTTTTCATTCCTAACAATCGAGACTCAAAACTAAAAAAACCTTCACCAAAAAATCCAACTGAGCGATAAAAATGTGCCGTTTTGGCGGTTTGCAAATCCTTAAAAAACGTTGTTGCCCACGGGTCAATATGGTCGATAAAAAACCGTTGCTGTCGAGCAAGAGGCACCTCTGTGCCACTGCGAATAATAATTGCCATTGCATCACAGAGCGCCGCAATATGATCTTCCGACTCCTTAACCTCGTCCTGGCGCTCTATGCCCAGTTCTACCAAGTCGTTACGCAACAGAGCAAGTGGTTTTTCCATTAAAAACCCCGTTACGTACCAGGAACCGAATGGAACCAATTCACCGCGCCCAACGCCGACAAACAAATCCAGATATTCGTCCCGTGTACTACTAACGTCGGCTTTCAGTGCTGATTGCTTCATCAGCTCCCAACCCATTGCAACCTGGCCTTCAGATGCATCCACATCTTCAATATCGCGGAGCACTTGTAAAACATCTTCACTGGGCGGTGATGCCAAAAGACGTCCTAGAAATTCGTACACGCTGGCTCTCATACTTTGAGCCTGATCGTTCAGAAACGCACTCTCGTCTTTCACCGCCAAAACAGGCGAGTCTGTAGTCATGAAAGTTACCTTTTATCCTGTCAACAAGCTATACGTTTCACACATATCTGTTAAAGCACCCTAAAAGAACTAATTACAACATCAAACTGGTCAATTATTGATCAATTTCTGCGCATTGGTTAATTTTGTCCATCTCATGCGTTTTCATTTTTATGCACATCAATGCCTTTAGCATCGTTCTCAAACATGTCCTTTACCCGGCAGTCTTCACACATTTTGAGACGCCGTTTGGCTGCATCGTCCTTGAACATCCAGTGTCCGTCGAGTTTGGCGAACATGGTTTGAATAATCTTGGCCGTTGCAAACGGCTTCTGACATCGAATGCAATTGAATGGCTCTTCTTCGTTGAGAGTGTGAATCTTACGCGCTTCAATACTGTCGTAGTTGTAGCGAGGCTTGAGCGAAATGGCCGACTCCGGGCACGCTGAATCACATAAACCACATTGCAGGCAGTTCGCCTCGATCATTCGTAATGCGGGCGAATCTTGACCATCGAGCAAGGCTTTGCCGGGACACGAAGATACGCAAGCCATACACAAGGTGCACTTGTCTTTGTCTACTTCAATGACACCAAATGGTGCCGAGTTGTCCAGTTCAATAGTAGGCTCTGCAGGCTTGAGTTGCTCTGCCAGAACATCAATGGCATTTCTTAAGGTTTGCCTTTTATTATTGTGGGTAGCAAAACTCGATTGTTTCAATGTGGTCAGTGCCGGATTTTTCATTTCTTCAGTGTTGATCTTATGCAGATCACCAGGTCCAACAACCTGCACAGTCGCACCTTTGTCCTCAATTTTTACGTCCATCCCAGCAAGCAATTCATGAAGCACGTTTATCTGCGAATGCAGCGCGTTCAGGCTTTGTTCATGCATATCATCATTAACCAATAACAATATACGATGTACCCCCGCACTCAACATACTGGCCCAGTAATCCATACCGAACGCACTGACCTCCTCTACCAACAGTGTTAGCACATCATCGTTCGATTCAATTGAATCAACATACGTTTGCTGATCTTCATTGTGCAACAGCAATACGCATTGCCCACCCTCCTTGAGCATAGCTCGGGTACGTTCAATGGCATCGTCCGGCTTAGGATAGGCATACGTCATCGCACCACTTGGACATACTGTTGCGCAACTTCCACAGCCCTGACACAAGTACGGATCAACAGCGACGCTTTCCCCATCGGATTGGATGGCACCAGTTGCACAAACACTGATGCAGGCATTACAGCCATTGAGTTGGCTACGACTATGAGCACAGATGGATGCGTCGTAGTCGAAATACTTAGGCTTTTCAAAATCACCCAGCAGATCAGGTAAGGCATCCATTGCCAGCTGTAAACTCACTTCGTTGTGTCCTCGAAAATAGCCCAGCGGTGGTAAGGCTGCCGGCATCAACGGTACTTCGCTCAAATCAAGCACCAGGTCAAAAGCACCGCTTTCAAGATAAGCGGAAACAGCCAGACTGGTTAGCTCCGCAGTGCCATTGTCAACCAAAGCAGTAAAGGCACCAAGATAGCCATCAAGGATTAATCCTGGAACACGAAAAACGGTGATTCCATTGTCAGTTAACTGTTTATCCATAGTGGATAGCGTTGGGTCAACTGATGCCACTGTACACTTCAGTGTTGTCAGCTGCGCAACCAGTGATAAAGCCGCATCAGCATCCCCAATGATCAGGCAATGACCATTAGAGCGGAAGTCAATAATAGATGTAGCGCTCTGGATATTCTGGTTCGCAACCAGTTCGTCGGTTGAAGTGACAAAACTGACTGTGACGTTTTCATTACTCATGCATGTTCCGTGCCGTGACCTGGTCGTGATTTATCTGAAGATTCATCGCGACTTTGGTGATCCTGTTTTCGGCCTGCTCGCTGATCTGATTGCAGCTCAGATTGCTGATGGGGCAATTGGTCTGCCTTTTGATCCGGATGCTGCGTGGGCAGGCGTGCCGTCAACTCACGCTGCAAAGCTTCGCCATCAAGCAATAAATCGCCCTGCTCCCGTTTTTCATCTTCGCACGGCCCATCATCAGCAACCGCTAACTCACCATCAAACAACGGAGTTTCTGTTTCTGTTTCTGTTTCTGTTTCGGCTTCGGCTTCGGCTTCGGCTTCGGCTTCGGCTTCCAGTCTTTCGCGTTCCAGCCTTGCTCTTTCGCGACGTTCTTCGTGATATTTCATATCACAGGTAACCGTGTCACCCAGCGGCTCCCACACAGAATAATCTTCGTCGTAGTCATTCAAACCATCGCGAATGTTGTATACGGGCAATGAAAAAATAGTCTTCAGCGCTGCTTTACGTAACGCGACTGAAACACCACGATTAAAAAACGGGCTAACATCACTGGTCGCATCCAAAGACTGAATATCCGGCATATCCGCATCCGTTAATAGCGGTTCTTCCTCATCGAGATGATCTTCCCGAGGTATGCCTTGCGGAGGTATAACTGGTTCTACAACATGCAGTTCTTTAGCAGGCGATGTAGTTGATGATGGCTCATCAACCGACGCATCACTTTGTGGCAGTACTTCAGTAGTTGCGTTTTGTTCAGATCGGCTTTGAGTTTTACGTTGCGACCAACGGCCAACAAAGGATTGGCTATTGGAAGATCGATCTGGCGATGACTTTTCGTCCCTACTCACGATCGCTGGCTCTGCGGACTATCAAGCCATTTTTTTCGTTTGCGTTTTTCGAATGGCTTGGGTTGGTAGTGTTGCAGGACGAATGCTTCCATGTATCGATAGAGCTCGGCCGGGATGCCCGTTGATAATACCAGCCCATCGGTTTCCGCATGTGAAATCGCTTCATCGTAATCGATCGTTACCAATTTTGGCTCAACGTTGAGATCGTGTTCATCAGACTCGACGTCTTCGTTACACACCACATACACAAGTGGTTTGTCGCCGATCAATGCATGCCAATAACGCTCGCAGGCATCTTTGTACAAAGTGACCGAGTAACCACAGAACGAAAAAATTTCGCCACTTTGTGTTTCACCCACTCTCTGACCCACACTTGACTGATGCGCCATGGAATCACCAACGGCCACGCCTTGTAAGTACCACGAGGGAACCTGCCAGCGCTGGGATTTCGCTAAGCGTTTTTCAAGCAGCACCGTAACCGGCAGACTCAGCCGTGTGCCTGGTGTTTTGCTCGGTTCGTCTGACAATGGGCCGGACCTTGAGAGTAGTTGACGCATCAAGATTATTTCAATTCCACAGGTAAAAGAAGACCAATTCATCCCTAATAATGCCAATTACGTACCTGTAGAGGTCAATTTAACCCTAACACACGAATTAATGAGACATTTTGTACCTACCTGATCGTCAGGTGAAATACAATCACTAGGACCAACAGATCGGTGCGTGCAACACTGAAACCAGGGCTGGGACCATGGTCACTCCTGTAACTAAAAACGGTGGAAATAAAACTGTAATGAATGTAGCTGCTGCCGCGTATCGACCCACGATGACCGACGAAGGGCTCGACCCTGCACACGGTGTCGATGCTGTTAACGAGTTCGGTGAAAAACGAAACGTATACGTACCCGGAGAAATACCATTAACGCTACGAGTTGATGGCATGGAGGTCGTAACGCTCATGACACTGGGTACCCAACCTGAAGCACTCACGCTTGGGTATATACGAAACCAGAAACTGATCGAAGACATCACTTTAATCAAGTCTGTGTCTGTAGATTGGGATCGTGAGCTGGTCGACGTTGAAACTCACACAGGTGAAGGCATAGCTGACTGGCAAGAAAAAATGAAACGTCGCATCATTACCAGTGGTTGCGGACAAGGCACAATATTCAGTTGCACGGTAGACAAACTATACGAAGTCAAACTCACCCCACCCTCGCTAAAACAATCATCGCTATACAATCTTATAAAGAACGTAAGCAAACTGAATGATGTTTACCGCGTATCGGGTGCGGTACATGGTTGCGGGCTGTGTACGGCCGAAGAATCAATCATGCATATTGAAGATGTTGGGCGACACAACGCTGCTGATGCTATTGCCGGAAAAATGTGGCTTGAAGATCTGCCGGGTGACGATAAGATCTTCTATACCACCGGCCGACTGACATCCGAAATTGTTATGAAAACAGCATTTATGGGTATACCGGTTTTGCTCTCTCGATCAGGTGTTACTCGGATGGGTCTGGAACTGGCCCAGGAAATTGGCATGACCATGATTGCCCGTGCGAAGGGCAAACACTTCCTTATTTATAATGGAGCAGAACACGTAGAGCTTGATGACAAGCCACCAGTGCGGCGCGTACCACCGCCGACAAAAGGCATGCGAGACTTGTCTTGAGTGCCGTCTATACCGTAGACAATAACAGTTCATTCCTGACGGTCCAGGAACTTGCAAAGTTGCTGCACGTCAATGAAAAAAAAATCTATAAGCTTGCAGGTGAAGGCGATATTCCCGGCACTAAAATTACCGGCAAATGGATTTTTCCAAGGCACCTGATTGAAGACTGGATTGCCGAAAACAGTTACGGTGGCGCAATGAGCGATCGGTTGATTGTTGCTGGCAGTGATGATCGATTACTCAATCAAGTTTGCAATCAGGCTGCTATTGAAATGCAGCAATCAGCACTACTAAGCTACAGCCCTTGCGGCACGCGACACGGATTACGCATGCTTGATACGCGCCGGGCTGATGCCTGTTTTATTAACTGGGGGCAGAGCGATACATCAGCGCGTCGACATCTTGGCCTGCTACGAAGTTATAAGAATCATGGTAGCTGGATACTGGTACGTTGCCTGCAGCGAACGCAAGGATTAATACTGTCACGTAAATTTGCCGATCAATTTAGCAATCAAAGCCCGGAAGTCGAAACCATATTGAATGACACCTCTCTACGCTGGGCACAACGCAATACCGATTCTGGAACAGAACGTTTACTGGAAGAAATTTGCGCATCGAATGGCCGAACTTACCAATCCCTTCAATCGCTAAGCTCAACAACAATGCATAACACCGAACGCAGTGCCATGGCGGCGGTTAATACTGGCAGCGCGGATATCACCTGTGGAACACAGGCAGCAGCAAATGAGTTTCAACTGCCGTTTGTACCCATGGCACAAGTATCGATCGACATGGTCATGACCCGCAGAACTTACTTTAGAACGCTAACGCAGTCTCTGCTGAATATGCTAATCAAAAAATCAACATTGTCAGTTGCAACGCACATGGGTGGGTACACACTGCCGGAAAAA
>CAYTJF010000052.1:8995-25830 GCA_964437945.1 uncultured Granulosicoccaceae bacterium | reverse complement strand
CGACTCGCGTGGTCTGGATTATCTGGAATTTACTCTGGGTGCCTATGGCGCTGGTATTAAAGTGCGGCAGGTGCTGAATAAAAAAAATTGAAGCAGAAGGTGGTTCGCTTGTTTGAACGGCCAAGTTTAATCGCTACTCGTATATCCGCTTTCTAATAGTGGTGGTTGAGCTAGTTAATATTTTTAATGAAGTGCATTAGATAGATATGAAGTCAGATAATCATCCGTCCTGATTCGATGCAATTGGACTGATAAACCGATCACACTGGCAGGTTGATACCGAGTTGTTAGTTCATGCACCCACGGGAGTTCGCCCGGCACGCATCAGGTCTGGATTTCCGGGCCGGCAAGCGCGCTCGTTTCTCTATTAGCCGATAGCTATCACCTTTTATCTGTATACGTAAGCGTGATGCAACAATCTGTCGAGTACGACGACTGTGAGAGCGGCATTATCTAACTATTTTATTCAGGTGAGCTGAATTGCCAGCGCGACCGTGTTGAGTCAGCAGTTGCACAGTCATCAACGAAAAGCGGACGCCAACGATCGTTGGGCGAATAGGTGGTTGCCGACCGTTGACCAACTGCCAAACACAGGCCGGATTTTAAAAGTTCAAGTTGCCCATTGGAATGCAGTGTGAATTGCTGCAAACGTTCTGTTTCAAAAAAAGCTGAAGACTCACCGCAATTGCGCAACAGTATTGCAGAACCAGGCAATGCCTGTGAGTTTACACCGGCGACAGTCACACATAAATTGAGTTCAATAAAACGTATAGTTCCCGTTGGTTCATAGGCGACTGCGCTGTCAACAGTAAGCTGGCGTTTGCAGTTGTGAGCGAATAAGGGTAAGTCAGTACGCAAGTTCCCCGGCGTGCCATGGATATCAATACAATAACCATCTGTTGGTCGGTCCAAATTATTGATAAGACGAAGATGGGTTGAGTTGATTGCAGAAAACGATTCGCTGTGTGCGCTTAACAGTAAAAAACAAGCAAGCATATGCTTGAATGTTGTTCGGTATGTTTTAATTTTGAATATTATGTTAACCATATCGTTGTCTATTTTAATGTGAACGAGTAGCCATTAAAGAATCTGGTGCTGCCGATTATGCTGGCCGCTGTCATGTTCTACCCAAACTGTTTCGTTTCATCGACCCGATCATGTGAACTTTTTTGACTGATCAATCTCAAAAGCTATAGAAATAAATTGCTGGGTAAAATTGCCGGTATTGCAGTAATTTGCAATGTTTTTAACCTGTTGTTTAAACAATGTAAACCCATTCAATGAATCTTCCATTCTAAGGTATGGTGAACTAACTAAATTGCGGAGAATAATAATGACTGATGAGCTATCACGTAATTGTCAACCAGACAACCAGCAGAGAAGAATACTGTTGCAAGGTGCGGTTTGTGTAGGTGCAGCAAGTTTTGCTCCCGCCTTATTCGGTAAAGATTTGGCGAGTCAATCAACGCCCCAACTTTCTGGCAAGCTTGTGTGCAACATATCGAATCCAGTAAAAACACTGGTGTTACGCAATCATACAGATCAAACAATGGTTATAGAGCATTTACTGCAAAGTGCCTTGATGTTTGATGGCAGTATTGTCGATTGCAATACAGCTTGTTTAAATAACTCCATTACGATTCCGGCGAAGCAGGAAGTGCAAGTGCAATTTGACAGGCGAGAGCAATCCACTTTGTTGACCAAGGTTGAAGAATATCGTCGGATTCAATCTCGTGTGACTCGCCTCGAAGATGGAACTCGCGTTATTCCGTTTACGGCTACCATGTACGGGAACATTGCAATGGTTGTATAGCAACCGTTTTGTAGTAATCGGTTTGTAGTAATCGTTTTGTAGTTACAAATCAATTATGATGGTCTTACAGTTTGGTGCTGCGCGACTTTGACAAGATATAAATTGTGTTTTGCGTTGTTCCATAGACAACACAAAGTCGCGGTGCTCAATTTCTCCATCGATTACTGAGCAAGTGCATACACCACAGATTCCATCCGAACACTTTACGTCGATGTGCACGCCTCCTTCAACGAGCACATCCGATATGGACTTGTCTTCGGGGATTGTAAATTCCCGACCAGAGCTGGCAATCTTAACGTTGAACTCATGGTTCACGTAGTCAGGTTGCTCCGGAACAGAGAAGTATTCAAGATGTTGTGCATCTTCAGGAAAGCCAGCTTTGTTCGCAGCTTCTGTAACGCTTTGCATGTAGCGCTCTGGCCCACAGGTATAAACGTGCCAACCCTGTTTATAGCCGGATAAAACGGTATCCAGATTGGCGCGTGACCCTTCATCAGAGAAATGCATCGTTACTTTATCAGCCCACGGCATTAAGGAGAGGTCCCTGACGTATCCGGCACCGTTACGCTTGCTAGCTGAATAGCGCATCTCAAAGTCGTGTCCTAGAGTATGTAGCCGATGAGCGAAAGCTATCATCGGTGTGATGCCAATACCACCGCCCATCAGAAAAGTCTTTGTGGCGCTTTCGTTTAATTCAAAATGATTGATTGGCTTAGAGATGAAAACGCGTCGACCTTCGCTGAATATGCGATGCATCATTTTTGATCCCCCACGGCCTTCATCTTCCCTTAACACACCGATTTGGTATTTTGATCGATCAGCAGGATTACCAGACATGGAGTATTGGCGTAAAAGCCCAGGTGTGACGACAACGTCCAGATGGCCTCCAGCGGTCCACTTAGGCAATGGCTCTCCATCGGATGATACAAACTCGAATTTGGTTACATCGGAAGTCATTTTTTCAGCTAACGAGACCTTGGCCATAATGACCGGTGCGTCTGCAAAGGTTGGTAGCTGATGCGATAGACCTGCAGTGTCACCCTTTGCTAGCCGCGATTTGTATTCACCCGCAGAGAGTAGTTGTTGGTAAGCCTGAATACCCGCTTCGCGATCCATAGGGAAAGGGTAAGGCCATGGCCAGGGTACGAGATGCGCAGGATAAACAGCCAAAGTTTGATCTTCGTGTTTCAAATCAAGATCGGTTTGCAGTTCACGCCGGTTCACAGGTTTGGCTGGTGGCTGATAGCTGCCTTCTTCTGGATTTAGCTCCAGGTCCCACCACCATTTTTTAATATCGTTAAGTCCGCCTTTACCGAGCCTATCGTCAAGTTTGGCCAGCAGCGGTGCCGCGCTCGAGAAATTACTGGCAGCCCATCTGAACGGTTTCTCGGAAAATAAACCTTCAAGATTCCACGGGCAGGTTTTCATGCATCGTCCGCACATTGCACCACCTTCGGTGGTGATTCTGTAGGTTGTGCATTTTTGGCTGTCTGATTTCCAGATCTCATAGCCGTTAAACATCCGTTTTGGTCCAGCTGTTATCGCACCGGCTGGACATTCACGTGCACACTTGTTGCAGTTCTCACAAAAGTTCTGCAGCCCGAAATCAATTGGCTTGTCGTGGTTAAGTGGCATATCGGTTGATACAACACCTGATTTCAACCGCGGTCCGAGTAGCGGGTTCAAAATGACTTCGCCGATACGGCTGACTTCACCCAATCCAGAAAGCAATAACAGAGGTGGTTGTAAAACTTCACCATCGAGTACCGTATGCGCTTTTGCCGAATAGCCTAAATTGCGAATTTGTTTTGCGATTACACCGCCTAATAAAGAGAAGCGCAGATAAGCCCGCATGGATTGAGATACAGCAATCCAGTCATCGCCGCTGGCTCCTTCCATCGTTTCAAAACCCTGATCAATGATCATACTGATGGCGTTGTTATGCGGTGGGTTGAGTTCTGCACCGGTGGCGTCATGACTGTACCAGGTCCAGTCCGGACACCGGGAAATACCAACAGCATCAACACCTAAAAAGTAGCTGGCAGCTTTTACATTATCAGTATTGCGTTGCGCATCGGTTGGTTTTTCAACGCAAGCTTCCGGTACACCGTCCTGCAGCAAAACAAAGGCACCCAAGGCTCTTCGTTGTGCAGTGGCAGGTGCGTTTTTGCGAGCGTACCAACCACCCAGTGCACCGGCCTGAACTTTCTTACCCAGGTCGCCGAACTGCGAGCGAGCGAACATGTCGGTACGCTTGGGAACACGGGCGACTCGTTCCTCGTCGATAAAGGTTGTCGGTTTATCCACCCGCCGTAGTTTCTCGAACGGGTGTGCGCCAGCGGCATAATCTCGTTTCGCATAAACGTCACGGTTGAAGGCGTTCTTTGCTGTTCGTCCGCCAATCCACCACGCTGGGCCTTTTGTTTTAAACCACGGTTGGTCCTGCCACGGTGCCAATGGTTGATCGATTGCTATATCCATGTTGGTGGTGACAACTGCCAACCCGAACGCATCGCCTAACCATGGTACGCACAAGCGATCGTTTTCTACCGTCGCCAATCCGGCTGCAACCGCGAGTTTATTTGCGTCAACATCTGATGAAGTTGGTGTATGTGCTTTGGCTTGAAAACCCAGCGTGTTGAGATAGCTACTGAGGATAATAGCGGTTTCGGTTGCTCGCAGTGCCGAGCGATGATCTTGCGCATCAATGATCCATTCAACACCGGGTTCATTCGCAGATGGCGTGCGCAAATGCTCATCAAGTATGACAATAGCATGGGTATGCTCAATAATTGATGATGGAGGACGCTCCAATGATTCTTTTAATCCTGCCATGATTTCATCGATACCCGAAGCCAGCGTTTTAGTCTGCTTGGTTCGAATGTCGTGGCCTAATCTTTCAACGTCCGGGTTGCATGTTGGGGCGTCAAGAATGGAATCATTGTTTATCTGACAAACGGCCATCATCGAGGCATCCTGAAAATACCCAAACGCTTTAAGGTGCCTGGCTCGCTCTAAAGGGTCGTCAGGTGCAGCAGCGATATTTGGGTTAATCGGACCATCGCGAATGACATCCATCATGGCCTGATAATCACCCATTGCATTAACCAGTGAATGCGGTGTTTGAAGTTGACGAAAATCAAGAACCTGAGCGGTCGGCACGTTTGATAGGTCCGGTTGTTCGGCTAACCGGCGAAGCCGCTCCAATGGGTATGGTCCCAGGTGTGGCGCTCGGTTTTTGGTAGAAAAAAAACGCAGTCCCAAATTTTTATCCTCGTCCGGTCAGCGTACTCTCAGCATGGTTGATTTATACTGCAAGATAGTTGCTTAATCTGCGGCTGTATTATCAGGTGCCAACCACCAGAGGCGATGTCAATCGCCTTAACGAGGCGATTACGCTCAGTGCCGTTATTTTACCGGTTGCCGGTGTTTCACTGGGTACATTCTCAATACTCATCGTAAAGTTTGATGCATCCGATTTAACTTTTATCGTGTGCATGTTTCTGTTAATCGACGGATCAGCCCAAACTTCAACCGTGGTTCTTTCAGGACCAATACCGGCCAACGCGAGTGCAGCTGCAACATTGACATTAGCCGGAAACGCCTTGGCTGCTTGTCTGGCGGTGCCTGCGAAAACCTGTAGAGGTTCTCGCAGGTTTTCAATATCAATTGAATTTTCAGTCAGGTAGGGCGCACCTGACAGTCCAGTAGGTGGTTTGCGAGTCACCAACGTAATTGAATTGACATTGCCTTCAGCTACAGCTTTAACCGCGTCAAGGCCCAGCAGTGCGCCCGTGGGCACGAAGATCAGCGCATTGTTGTCGCGTGCGCGATCAATCAGTTCCATATTATCGAGTAGTGCACCAACAGACAGGGGGATAAAAGTACAGCCATTGTCAATTGCAGCTTTCGCTATTGTGGTAAAGACCGACTTGGGAGCACATTCAATAACGATATCGGCGTGCTGGCCCAACTGCTCGATGGGCACTATTTTTGGTTGATGTTTGAAATTGTGCAGGTTGCGTTTTAATTTGTCTTGATCTCTGGCTGTTACCGCGCTGAGTTCAATACCGGGAATTTCCCCAGCATCCACGCACTGCGCCACTTTCAGACCGATTGCGCCAAGACTGCCAATGGCTAGCTTAAGCGTTGATTCTGAGGTCATTTGCAACCCTATTGTGTGGCGATTGTGAATAAATTCCGGCCCATTTGGGATGAACTGTGGCAACTCTATTTCCAATAGAATACTATCTAATAACAGCTGTGAGCAAAAGTAGGCCCAAGTGACGGTCGATGCGACGGCTCAGACTGAATGACTAATCAACATCTGGAGGAAACAATCTGTGCGTAAATCTTTTCGAAAACAATTCAAATATCTGCTAGCCGGTCTCGTTACCGTTGCGTCTGTGGCTACTGTGTCGAACGCTGCCGCTCAGGACGAGCGCTCATATATATTGACCACTGCAACCACCGGCGGCACCTACTACCCTGTCGGGGTTGCGCTGGCTACGCTTATCAAAGTCAAGTTGCAGAATGCTGAAAAAATTGATGTATCTGCCATTAGTTCTGCAGGCTCTGGCGAGAATGTAAAACTGCTGCGTGAAAATCAAGCGCAGTTCGCTATTTTGCAAGGCTTGTTTGGGCAATGGGCAGCTACCGGCACTGGCAAGGTTGAAGCTGATGGCAAGCAAGAGAACCTTCGTTCAGTTTCAATGCTGTGGCAAAACGTAGAGCAAATGGTTGT
The DNA here is from genome assembly GCA_964437945.1 of uncultured Granulosicoccaceae bacterium. Lineage (GTDB taxonomy): Bacteria > Pseudomonadota > Gammaproteobacteria > Granulosicoccales > Granulosicoccaceae > Granulosicoccus. The sequence goes on along the minus strand of CAYTJF010000052.1, from coordinate 19,273 downwards.
GGCCACTGAAAGTGCTGCTACCGGCACAATAGAAGATCTTAACGGGCTTAGTGGTAAAGCGTTTTCAATTGGTAAAAAGAACTCTGGTACAGAGGGTTCAGGACAAACCATTCTCGCCAATCTTGGAATAGATTACGAAGGTTTTGAATTGGTACATCAGGGTTACACACCTACAGCCGAAGGTTTGCAGAACGGCACAATCGTTGGCGCAAACATGACTGGCGGTCCTCCGGTATCTGCCGTTACACAGGCTTTCGCAGCGATGGGTGATAAATTAACAGTACTGGACTTTACCGATGAACAAATGGCAAGTGCTAATGGTGACGGCGAACTCTGGACACGATTCGTTATACCTGCAGGTACTTATCCGGGCGTTGATAAAGACATCAATACTATTGCGCAACCAAACTTTCTGGCTGTTAACGCCGATGTCGACGAGGATGCCGTTTATTTGATCACTAAAACGATCTATGAAAACCTGCCGTTCCTCAATGGTATACACGCTGCAACAAAAGCCATGGCTATTGATAAAGCTATTGCCGGTCTACCTGCGCCTTTACACCCTGGTGCTGCCAAATACTATAAAGAACAGGGCATTGAAATACCCGAAGCTTTGATGGCGAAGTAGCTAGTTATTTAGCGAATTGCTTTTTACTGCGTTCACGGCACTGGTGGCCCGCATCACGTGGATAGACCAGTGGCTAGACCAGTGGCTAGACCACTAGTGTCGTGAACGCGCAACTCTGACGTTTCGGTCTGGCATCACATCTTGTGAATCAATCTACTCAAGCACCTGCCATTACAGATCAGCTTCGTGACACTGAGTCTGGCCTGATGGGGCGGATTATATTCTGGTTCAGCATAGCGTTTGCGCTGTTTCATGTCTGGGCCAATACGTTTGCGACTCTGCCAGAACTGACTTTGGCGGCGATTCATTTTGCCGGATTCGGACTGTTGGCAGCCTTAACCTTACCAGCCTGGCGAACTGCACCATTGTGGTTTGATGTATTAATCGGGCTGTGTGCATTTGTTTGCGGTATTTATGTGATCTTTGCATTTGACTGGATTTACGAACGACCCGGAATCAAATTTATCTGGAGTGACTGGTTATTTGCGATACTCGCTATTGCGGTTGTGCTGGAATTGTCACGTCGCGTAGCGGGTTTATTCATTCCCATCATGACGCTGTTTTTCCTATCCTACATGACCTGGATGGGGCCAATGATCACAGGCTTGTTCAAGTTTCCCGGATTAACGTGGGAGACCACATTATTCCGAAGTTATATCGAAGTATCCGGTATGTTTGGCCCGATAGCTCGTATCAGTGCCACGTTTGTATTCATGTTCATATTGTTCGGTGCATTTCTTTTACGCTCGGGAGCGGGTGAGTTTGTGATTGACCTGGCGCGTGCAGTTGCGGGTCGTCTGGTTGGTGGGCCAGGTTTCGTCGCCGTTATCGGTTCTTCTCTCACCGGTACCGTGTCCGGATCTGCAGTCGCCAACACCGTATCAACTGGCAGCATCACTATTCCGTTAATGAAAAAAGCGGGGTTTCCGCCAAAATTTGCAGCAGGTGTTGAGGCATCTGCATCGACTGGTGGCCAGATAATGCCTCCTATCATGGGTGCCGGTGCATTTGTTATGGCCACCTACACGCAAATTTCTTATCTGACCATTGTGGCTGTATCGGTGCTGCCGGCCATACTGTACTTCTTTTCGGTCGCGGTATGGGTGCGCATAGAGGCAAAGAAGCAACACATGGTGCATGGTGAAGACGACGCACCAACAGTACGCGAAGTATTTGCGCGCGGTGGAATTTCCTTTTTGTTACCGCTCGGGATTCTGATCGGTATGCTGATGTCCGGTTATACGCCGACCTATGCAGCCGCTTTTGCCATTTTGGCCGTTATTGCAGCAAGCTGGTTAACGCCCAACAAGATGGGGCCGAAAGCAATAGCGGAAGCCTTAGCGTTGGGCACACGTAATATGGTAACCACCGCCATCCTTCTTATTGCGGTGGGCATTGTCGTTATGACAGTTAGTACCACTGGTATTGGTAATACGCTCTCCCTGTTACTTGCCGATTGGGCCAACGGCAATTTGATGATTGCGCTATTACTTATTGCACTGGTTTCACTAATACTAGGAATGGGGCTGCCGGTTACTGCCTCATACATTGTACTGGCCACGCTATCTGCACCGGCCTTGAAAGAGCTTATGCTCAATGAAGTGATCATAGAGCAAATTGCCGCTGGTACATTGCCAGTGGAGGCGCGTAGTATTTTTATGCTGGTTAGCCCCGATGCAATGGAAAAACTGGCATCGCCAATGCCGTTGGTTGATGCGCAGAATTTATATGCCATGGTCCCCAGGGATTTCGCCAACACACTATTTGAACAAGCAGTCTCGCCATCTGCTTTAACCACAGCGTTATTATCGGCACATATGATTATCTTTTGGCTGAGCCAGGACAGTAATGTTACGCCGCCAGTGTGTCTGACCGCATTTGCAGCTGCAGCCATAGCTAAAACACCGCCGATGGCAACCGGGTTTACCGCATGGCGTATCGCTAAAGGTTTATACATAATTCCAGTACTGTTCGCCTATACACCCATTCTGTCCGGTGACTGGATTGCAGCGATAACCATCAGTGGTTTTGCTGCTGTGGGAATTTACGCAATTGCTGCTGGTTTTGAAGGGTTTTCGGAACAACCAGTGGCGCTTTGGTTAAGGCCTTTGATTTTTTTCGCAGGGGTCGCGCTAATTTGGCCTTTGCCGTTAGCATGGCATCTTTCTTTGGTGGTTCTGGTGTTGATTTTACTGTGGTTAAATACGCGGGTTAGAAAAGTGGATGAAAAGCTGCTCGATAGCTAGAAAAATGGCGCGTTACCGGGTGCTTAAATAGTCCTGGGTGCTGTTTTCGTAAACGACTCTGTACAGTCATTTATCAAGTTTGGTTGTTCATCGTCAGCTTGCCAATCGCGTCGATGTAGTCGGCTATTGTCGGCTCTTTGTCGGGTGTGAAATGCGAAGCGACATCGCGATCTGACAAATCCTGTTGCCGTTCGGCTATTGCACTTGCCATGATTGGTTCAACTCCCAATTGCTGTACTAGTGCTTGTGCCTCCCGCATTTCTGCTGCACGCCGTGTGGCATGTAAGGTTGCGCGAGACAATTGATAGCCAGCTACTTTTTGCCAATCAAGCTCAGGATAGGTTGCTTGCAATGATGCGATAACTTCATCTTGTATACCAACTTTGCTGGCAGCCTCCATCGATTCTGCAAACAATGCCTCCATGCCTTTGATCAGGACCGAACGCAACAGCTTTGTTGTCGATGCGGCACCTAAATCTTGAGAGACTGACTTGGTATGAAACCCAAAACTATTTAATAGCTGGCTAAGTGATTGTGATTCGGGACCACACAGTAGTATGGGTACCTGAGCACCTTTGGATGGCACAGTGTCCATCGCGACGCCTTCGGTGAACAATACACCTTTACTCGACACGGCATTGTGAATAGCGTGCTTGGTGGCTGGTGACACGGAATTTAAATCCAGCCACTGGCAGCCAGAGCGCAATCCTTTTACTGCTTGTTGGGCTGCGATAAGCGCCTGGGATGCAGTTACAGTTGAAATAATCAAATCAGCGGTACTTATCGCATCGAGAATCGATGTGCCTGGTGTAATACCGAGTGATTGTGTTTTTATTATTTGCAGCTCGGCAGTTGTTGCATCGTCTTGCAGTTTATCCCACGCAGTGACCACCAAACCTTCATTGTGTAGCTGCTCGCCAAACACAGGGCCAGCTTCACCAAATCCAATTATTGTTACTCTCATTTGTGACTCTCGCTTCAGGTTTCAATGTTGCACACTGATTAGGCGCTTATACAACAGTTTAGCTTTTTCATTTTTGGTTTTTCACAATTCATAGAGCTCAGCGTTTCTGAAGTATGTATGGTATTTTGCACTACAAGATCTAGATTTGGTTAATCTCAGACTACCTTATGAAAGACCAACATGTTTATGAAGTACTTGCCAGCGTATTCAATGCAGAGAAAGTGAGCACGTGTTTCGCCTTGCTTGGCGATGCCAACATGAACTGGGCGGCCGCTATGGCAGCGCAGGGTTGTCATTTTGTGTATGTCAGACACGAACACTGCGCGGTTGCAGCCGCAATGGCGTACTCACGCTCCAGCGGAAAAGTTGGCGTAGCATCAGTAACCTGCGGGCCAGGATTAACGCAAATAATGACGGCGTTGCCAGCGGCGGTGCGGGCGCGTATACCTATGGTTATATTTGCTGGTGAAGCGCCGATTAAAACAACCTGGTACAACCAGAGAATTGATCAAAAGCCGTTTGTTGATGCCTGTGGTGCACAATATGTACAGCTACAGCATCAGCAGACGATGAGAACGCAAATAAGAGATGCGTTTTTATTGGCTAGAACTAAGCATTGTCCAGTTGTAGTCGCAGCGCCAGTGGATTTGCAGAATGAACCCTGGCAAGAATCTTTAGCGCCTTTGCCTACATCCAGTGAACTGACGCCCAAGCTTGCACCGATTGCGCCAGAGAGTAAAAGTTTGAGTAACGTGGCTAAGCACATAGAATGTGCAAATAAAATTATAGTCATGGCCGGGTTGGGGGCAATCAAGGCAAATGCCAGGTCTGCTTGTGTTGCCCTGGCCGATCATTTGGGTGCGCTGTTGGCAACCACTCTACCGGCTAAAGGGTTGTTTTATACGGATGCTTTTTGCATCGGTGTTGCCGGGGGTTTTTCAAGTGCTTTGGCGCGGCAGTATTTGCAGGATGCTGATCTGATAATAGCGGTTGGAACCAGTCTTGCGAATCACAACTCCGACAATGGCAAGTTGTTTAGCGCCGACAAGGTACTGCATATTGATATTGAGACGGTGACAATCAGTCAGGGCAGGATTGCAGCAAAACATCACCTTCGCTGTGATGCAAAGCTCGGTTGCGATGCATTAAGCCAATCAGTGCTACAGCGTAAACCAGGTAATGAGAATTACTGGCGATCGGACTCGATAGCAGCTGCTATAAGAGACACGCCCGCAGATGACACCCAATTTACCATAGAACCTGATCTGCTTGATCCTCGCGATGTAGTTAGTACACTAGACGATTTGATTCCGTCAAACTGGCGTTCGGTTAACTCATCTGGCCATTGTTCTTGCTTTTTTGCGCAGATGAAAAAACGGCCTGCAGATCGTTTCTTAACCATTCGAGAGTTTGGTGCCATTGGTAACGGGTTGCCGTTTGCTATGGGAGTTGCTACTGCACAACCGGAAGATCGAGTAGTGTTGTTTGACGGTGATGGTAGTTTGTTGATGCACATACAAGAGCTTGAGACAATCGTACGTCACAACATGAATATACTAATAGTTGTCATGAATGACGGTGCTTATGGTTCAGAGATACATAAACTAAGAGCTGAGGGGTTGCCGGAACGCGGTGCGGTATTTGGCAGGCCGAGCTTTGCATCTATAGCCAAAGGTTTCGGCGCTGCTGGCGCAACAGTTACGCAGCTTGATCAATTACCTGCACTAATTGATCAGTTTAACAATATAGAAATCAATGATACTTCACTGGTAGGCCTTGCTCGCTTAACGGTTATTGATGTGCATGTCAGCGATAAAGTAGTTTCGTCTGTGATTCAGCGATCGCACCAGCGTTAATTTACTTCAGATCATCAAATTCAGCATTCATTTCAGCTTTGTGATTAAACTTATAAGATAATTTACATTCTGGTGTTCTACGTCCCGGTTGGCCGATCTTTTTAAAACTCTCTGAATCGATGCCGAGCATTTGATCTACGCCAGATTTTATGTGGAGTACCTGTGTAGCCAAACTACCATCGTCCAGTTCAACAACTTCAGACACGAAATTGGTTCCGATAGCCTGACGGTTATCATCAAGTGTAATTACGCCATTTGGGGCATCGAGTTCAAGTGTTGAAAGGCAATCGCGAAACGCGATGTGACCATCAGAGAGATCTCCATCGATCTGTTGCATGCATTCGAGAGTAGCTGTTGTTGCATTATAATAACCTGTTGCAAACAGCGAAGGACTTGGAAATCGATCTTCAGGTGCAAACGTCTCTTGATATAAACGTACGTAATCCTTCCATTTCTTATTGTCCCAGGTATCAGCCTGTGGACCGGCAGATGGGGTACCAATTAGTGCTTCTTTGGCCGAACCCTTGGAATTGAGTACAGTCGCGTCAACCATAATAGTTCCACCAATTAGATTGGCTTCGCCACCCGCTCGTTGGTATTGGTCTAGAAAGTTAACTGCATCTTCACCACCAAGACCAAGGTAAATGGCGTCAACATCATCAGGTAATGCGGCGATAAAGGATCTGAAATCTTTAGTTCCCAACGGCACCCACAAGCGTTCGCTGACTTCACCTCCTGCGGCACAAAATTCGGTAACCAAACCAAAAACCTGTGTGTATACAAATGAATAGTCTTCTCCAACGGTAGCTATATTGCGATAGCCTTTTTCGTTGTATATATACTCACCTAAACCGGCAGACCACTGAGCACCATCGAGGTTGAACCGAAAAAAATTCTCGGCTGGATGAATATACGTCGTTTCCTGAGCGGCTGAACTGCCATTGATAAACGTAATTTCAGGTTGGGTCCTGGCATAGTCGCGCATAGCAATGCCTTCAGATCCAGACACTGGTCCGATAATAATGTCTACTCCGTTATCTTCTATTAGTTTTTTGGCCGCAATTACTGCACTCTCGGGACTAGTGTCGGTAACACCAAAATACAATTGAATATCTGAATCGTTGGCTAAGCTCTTATTTTCTGCTAGTGCCATTTTTACACCGCGAACACCGTCTTCACCTAATTTGGTATAGGTTCCCTCAAGAGTTGCTATTACACCGATTTTAAGTGTATCTGACGCTGCTGCCAGGGCTGGGCCGAGCAGTAAAATGATAAGTAAGTTAGTCAGGAAAAGTTGCACAATTCGATCTGGTATCAAATTGTTGTGCTTAATTGCTGGTGTATCCATGTTTTCTGGCCTATTTGTTACTCAGATTTTCTATTCGATTTAAGGTGTTGAGCCCAGAAGATCTTGAGCACTATGGCCATGCAAAATCTAATCCACCTGTAACTGAAGAATTCATCTAAATTGCAATCGGAGTTCTTTATTGGCTGGAAATAATTAAGCGTATCAGTGTAAAAAGGTCGAGCGAGTAAGAAAATGGAGGATTATGGGGTTGCTATACGTCGGCTCAAGCAGCTAAAACTCTATATGTACTCTTCTTGGATGGTATTTCTGAGAGATTCAACACAGTTTGTTATGTGAATTAGTCTGCGTTTTTTATAACGGCTAATTTGCATAGTGAATGAAAGTTACTAGGTAAAGCTGAAAGTGATCACAATGCTAATTGCGTACTTAACACATAGCGGCTTTTTGATGATCAGTTTAAAATTTTGTGAAACGGTCGGAATAACATTCCATGGGATTTCATTGATTTAGAGTATATGTAACCAGCCGATAACCCTGTGATGGAACTGTGTTTGGCTGGGAATAGTGATGAATCTAAAGGGTAAACTATTATTTGGAATCGTTCCAATAATACTGATTACAACACTCAGTCTTGGTTTTGTCGCCTATTCACAACTCGGAAGACAAAAAGAACAGGACAAAGTAAAGCAACTGAGACTGGTAATTGAGCAGGTCTCTATGAGAACAAATGCCTTAGTTAAAGACGCAAATGCCAGCATTAACTTACTGTCTAAATCAAATCAGATTTTACGATACGTAACCGTCCAGGGTGACGCGCGGCGAAAGGCCAGGCTTCTACCGGCGTTGGATGAGTTGTTCACTACCTACCAAAATCAATATCCAGAGTATAGTGAAATTCAACTGTTCACAAACGACGGTGAAGTTAGCTGCTCAAAGTTAGCACTACCATATTCCAGTAATCTTTCCCCTATGGCAAGCACACAATTTTGTGAGCATATGGTTTCCAATAATCTTGAGTCCTATAGTACGTTTATCAGCGACCCTCAACTAAAGCAATCTGGCTTTGTCTTCGGACGAAGAATCGAGATCAGAAACCCGTATGACCCCTCTAATGATGAAGTCTCCAAGTTGCGTGGATATCTTGTTGTTACAGCTGATGCCAAAGAATTTGGTGAGTCGGCTATTAGATTCAACAATTCTCAAATCAAATCTTTTTATTTACTAACTGATGAAGGACGGTTTGTTTTTCATTCTGATACAGATCGCGTTGGGTCGATCGCACCATCGGCTCAGAAAATACTCAGCACTGTGAAAGTAGCACCCGAAGAAGAAAGGATATTTGAGCAAGATGGCAAACTGCTCAGTACAACATTTGATGGCTATGAAGCCTTGTATGAATCAAAAGTGCTACATAAGAACCTTGTATTGGTCGGTGTTTTACCGATAGCCGAGTTTAAGGAGGTGCAGCTGAAGTTGGCAATGAGCGTAGCATTATTAACCTTAATAGCAATACTGGTTACTACTCTTACGCTATGGGCTACTCTTAAGGCATTGGTGCTGTCGCCAATCAGAAAGCTACAGGATATTTCTGAAGCAATTGGTGATAGAAGAAACGTTGTTCCAGCCCAAAGCGTTAGAAAAGATGAAATAGGCCAGTTAGAAAAGTCATTTTATGATATGAACGCCAAGCTCGATAGCTCGATGGCTGAAATACAAAAATCGCATGAACACATTGAGCAACTTGCGTTCGTTGATAGCTTGACGGGTCTGCCAAACAGACGACGTTTTCTGAGCTTGCTTGAAGATGCAATTGAAGAAGCAAATACGACTGAGTCATCTTATAAAATTGCGATTTATTTTATTGATATCGATGATTTCAAAAGAGTAAATGATCTTCTTGGTCATGACGCAGGCAATTTATTGTTGCAGGAGATCAGTAAAAGACTAACCGCCGTTGTGAGCTCGACCAATACACAGATAGAATTAGCAGAGTCGGCAATTGTTGGGCGAATTGGCGGAGATGAATTTGTTCTTATGGTGCCAGAAATCAATAGCGAGTCAGATATCTCTGACATCGCTGATGATGTAAAAACTGTATTTGCACTACCAATTTTTATTGAGAATCAGCAATTCACTATGGCCGCAAGTATTGGTGCAGCTATGTATCCGGACCATGGCGAGAATGTAAACGAACTTCTAAAAAGCGCAGACACGGCTATGTATGAAGTTAAACTAACAAACAAAAATGGCTTTTGTCTTTTTAACACCGAAATGACGTACAAGGTAAAGAACAAGGCTCAACTTGAATACGACTTACGTCACGCTATAAAGCGAAAAGAAATCTATCTGGTTTATCAACCACAAATTGGTTCTATGGAAGGTGAGGTAGTTGGTTTTGAGGCATTAATTCGTTGGAATCATTCCGAAAAAGGCAACATCCCACCAAATGAATTTATTCCGATCGTTGAAGAGTTTGGATTAATCGGCACGTACGGATTTTGGGTTCTAAACGAAGCGTGTGCACAGTGGAGACAATGGTTTAATGAAGGTATCGCGCCACCACGTGTTGCTGTAAATGTTTCTCCTCTGCAGCTATCACAGGTAAATCTGAAAGAGCAAGTGGAACAGGTACTGGATAAGTACAATATGCCGGCTTGCGCGCTGGAAATTGAGCTAACCGAGAGTTGTATAATTGAAGCGCCAGCACAGGTTATCAATACCATTGAGGAATTGCGAAAGCTGGGAACGCGAGTAGCATTGGATGATTTTGGTACTGGATACTCATCCCTCTCAGCATTGGCCATGTTGCCTATAGACACTATTAAATTAGACAGAAGTTTTATATCTGATATTTCTGAAGATTCAAAAAATGGTCGAATAGTTACAGCGGTGCTCTCTTTAGCAAATGCCCTAGAACTGGAATCCATTGCTGAAGGGGTTGAAACAGAGTCTGAACAATCGTTTTTAAAACAAAACAATTGTGATGTCCTACAAGGGTACTTATTGTCTCGCCCATTGGACGTAGAGTCAGCAACGAAGTGGTTGGCATCGCGTGGGGCTGGCGGAGGCGATAGCAAAGCGGCATGACGGTTAAAGTTAAAAAGTAAATACACGAACATTTTGTGTTCGTAAAATTGTGGATTTATTTTACTGGCGTCAATATCGTGAAAATATTGTGCATGGAGGCATTCCAGCCAAAGGCAAAGTTCTGGCTGCTTTGAGTATCCTTTAGCGCTGAATGCTGTAGTCTCACATCAGTACCATCCCCGTTTGGT
>CAYTJF010000052.1:0-8895 GCA_964437945.1 uncultured Granulosicoccaceae bacterium | reverse complement strand
CCGACCCGCAAATCTATAAATGCAGAATGCATTGAGTTTGGCTCCATTCCAAACCACTGTTTCACAATATCTGGGTCTTTCCATGCGTTAAAAATTATTTTTGGTGTCTCATTAAAAAAACATTCGACAATAATCGGGATTGAACCTGGCTCAGATTTAACAAAGTCCATTATGTATCACCCTTCTTGGCCAAATAGCTGCCCAAGTTGTCAAACTGCTTTAACCAGAAAGATTCGTAGTCGTGTAACCAAGCAGATGCATGTTTTAAGTTCTCGGCTTTTAAACGACAGTGCCTGGTCCGACCTCGTTTCTCGATTGTCAGTAATCCAGCGTTTCGCAGAACGTTGACGTGTTTGGATACTGCTGTCTGAGTCAGTTCAAATGGCTCTGCAAGTTCACTTAGCGATGTTTCGCCCTGAGTGAGCCGCGTTAGAATCGCTCGCCTGGTTTCGTCACTAAGCGCTGAAAAAGTAGCATTCAGGTCGTTCATTGTTACTGAACCTTATGGTTGACTTTTGATGCTGATGTGGATAGTCTACCAAAAGGTTCACTAAATCTGCAATGTTGAATTTGTATTTGGATACTCAACAATTAATGACTGATAGTTAGCGTCAACAACACATCAGTCGTCGTTTACGCAGTGTCGAAACCCAAATTGATATTACAGACAAGAATGGAATTGCTATTACTATGAACATAGAAGTGTTGAAAGCGGCGGAAAAGCGATTTCTTAAACAACACCCTGGTGGGTTTGGGCATCCGGACATGCTTGAAACGAGCAAGCGATTCAAAATGGAACAACACATCGCTGAAGCAAAAATGGCTTTTACTAAAAAGTCTTTTGATGAGTCAAAATCTGTTTTGGCTGATGTTGCAAAGCTTGTCAGCAGATCTGCAATGGTATCGATGTTTGAAAAACCAAAGTATAAAGCAATGCTGGACAATATGAGCGCTGATAAAAAAGATGCTTTTGCCAAATCACTGTATGAGTTATTACACGGCAAAGAGAAAGCCGGATTTGATGCATGGTTAGTGAGCTAGCGAAACATAAACTTGCCAAATGGACGTTGGCAACGGTCGTACAGTCCTACTACCGACCAGATAAAGACGTTTATATCAAACCAAATACAACGAAACTCATTATTGAAAAATTGGAGCTGGATCTAACTTATAAACCAGCTCCGACATGGGAATTCTACAGTAAATTTCGTAAGTACGTTATAAGTATGAGAGCCGAAACAAGTGATGTAGCAGCTCCCAATAATTCAGCGTTTTGCGGGTTTTTGATGATGTCGTTGTAATTTGAAGCAAACACCAATTTAGTGAGGTTATTCAAATGAGCAGTGTAAAGACGGTAGATCGTGCAACATGGGAAGCGCAAAGAATTAAACTTCTTCAATCTGAGAAAGAACTGATTCGGTTACGAGATAAAGTTAGCGCGCAAAGAAGAGAGATGCCGTGGGTAGAATTAAAAAAAGAGTATGAGTTCACTGATATCTCAGGTGTCAAAACGCTACGCGATTTGTTCTCTGACAAAAGTCAACTCATTGTAAGCCACTTTATGTTCAGCGATAGTTGGGAAGAAGGTTGTCCCAGTTGTTCGTTCTGGGCAGATGGTTACGAGGGGACGGCAGTACACCTGGCAGCGCGAGATGCAGCATTTGTTGTCGTGTCTAGCGCTAAACTTGAAAAGTTAGAGCAGTATCGAAAACGAATGGGTTGGACATTTAAATGGGTTTCGTGCTTTGGTACCTCATTTAATCATGATTTCCACGTGTCTTTCACCGAAGAACAAAAAGCAAAAGGTATAGCCAAGTATAATTACCGGGACATGAAGTATTTTTCAGAGGAATTACCTGGTATAAGTGTGTTTGCAAAAGATGCGCAGGATAGAATATTTCATACTTATTCCTGTTATTCGCGAGGGCTCGATAATCTAAATCCAACCTATCAAATGCTTGATCTGCTACCCAAAGGCCGAGATGAAGCCTCATTGGAATTCACAATGGCCTGGGTTCGTCACAATGATCAATACTGAGCAATTCAAGTAATGCCTTTGGCCACACATAACAAAAGACTGTGTATTCTTTACTGCAAGCACATTAGTAGCAATAGTCTGTAATCTTAAATCTTAATTGTTGAATAACTGAGGGTGACCGATGGCCGCAGATGACAATTTAACGCAACGATTTTACAAGGCTTTGGGTAGGCAAGATGGTGTTATCGAGAAACGCATGATGGGTGGCATCTGCTTTATGATTGACGGCAATATGGTAGGTGGGGCCGATCGACATGCAAAAACGCAGTATGGCCGATTTATGTTTAGAGTAGGAAAAGACAATGAAGCAAAAGCGTTGTCTTTCCCGGGCACAACCATAGTAGAGCAGGGCGGGCGACGAATGGCCGGAATGGTGTTTGTTGACGCCGATAACTGTAGTACAAAGCATTTGAAGTCTTTGTCAAAATTGGCAAGGGAGTTTGTTGAAGGTTTGCCTGCTAAATAGACTAGTTGTACACAGTTACATGGCTATACAGTTACACTGATGCAAAGGATGATCGGACCTTTGCAGCCCAAACGCCGTCAATTTCTATGATGACCCATAGCGATCTGAAACTGGTGATTACCGCATCACTGGCGTCATAGCGTCGCACTTCAACGTCAAGATGGACTTTATTCGCCGAAGAATCTACAACTTTGATATTGTCGAAACTGGATCGCTTCCAATGGGTACCGGCACGATTTAAGAAATCCTCAAAATAGTGCTCGGCTGTTTGCCAGGTTTTCCATGTGGTACCACTTAAACGGTGGTGGGGAAAATGCAAGGTTGCTGCGATCGCTTTCGCGTCGCGTTTGTTCAACGCGTTGATATGTGCTTCCATCAACAATAGCCCTTGCTCGGTCGCTGCTTTCATCATAATGCGTGTTAACTTTACTTACTTTGATGGTTCATCGAATATATATGTAGTGACAGTCGCATGCGTTTTCGGGCAGTGTAAAGTCAGCTGCGCTTACCCTCGCGTCCGGGGAGCTGCAAAGCGGTGGCTTTTTCATAACCTTCCTTTTAATATTGTCTTTGTCAGGGCAATTTCAACAAGTAAGTACAACTCAACAGTCGGGGTTTGAGCAGACGAGTTGTCCTGAAAACTGCTGCCCATGCCAGCGGTTTGTCGACAGTTTTATCAAAAATGTCAGGCACTCGCTATACTGATCATTAAATACAAAGATCAAGACAGCCACTCAGGATAATACCTATGCCCTATGAAGCCGCCTCATCGGTACTCGAAAATGTGCGCGTTCTGGATTTGACGCGCGTTCGCTCAGGCCCGACGGCAGTGCGGCAGCTGGCAGATTGGGGGGCTGACGTTATCAGGATTGAACAGCCCGAAGCCCTGGAACCCGATGGTTCCCTGGGTGCGGCCCGTCACACGGCGGACTTTCAGAATTTGCAGCGCAATAAACGCAGTATTACCCTGAATCTTAAAACTGATGAGGGCATGGCATTGTTCCGCAAGCTCTCCGATACCGCCGATGTGGTGGTAGAAAATTTCCGCCCTGATGTAAAGCTGCGACTCGGCATTGATTATGCCACGCTGTCTAAAACAAACGATCGACTTATCTTTGCCAGTATCTCTGGCTTTGGACAAACCGGGCCTTATGCAAAACGCCCTGGATTTGATCAGGTAGCGCAAGGTATGGGTGGATTGATGTCGATTACGGGTGTGCCAGGTGAGGGACCTATGCGCGTTGGTATCCCGATAGCTGATTTATGCGCAGGGCATTTTTGTGCGCAGGGTATTCTGCTCGCTTTATATGAGCGGGAGCGCTCGGGCAAAGGGCAGTGGCTACATACATCATTATTGCAATCAATGATTGCAATGTTGGATTTCCAGGCTGCTCGTTGGACTGTTAACAATGAGGTGCCAGTGCAGGCAGGTAACAATCACCCAACAAGCATTCCAACCGGCGTGTTTCAAACCAATGATGGCTATATCAATATTGCAGTAGCAGGTGAAGCTACATGGGCTCGATTCTGTAAGTCAATCAACAAAGAGCAATGGCAGGATCACCCGGATTTCAACAGTGCAAAACTGCGCTCGCAGAATCGCGATCAGTTGAACAAGCTAATCAGTGAGGTCACCATAACTAAAACCAGTGAAGACTGGATAGATGCATTTGGTGAGGCAGGTGTCCCCAGTGGACCGATTTATACCATCGATAAAACCTTCGATGACCCGCAAGTTAAACACCTGCAGATGCGTGGCACGGTGAACTCTCCAGTCATGGGGGAAATAGATTTAATTGCACAGCCCGTTGTTCTGGGCAGAACACCTAGCAGCATCAAGGTAGCACCACCTGAACGTGGTAATGCTACGCAGGAAATACTGTTCGAGCTCGGTGTTAAAGAGGAAGAGCTCGGTAGAATGCGTGATGAGCAAATTATCTAATGAATCAACAAACTGCACTCATAACAGGCTCTGGCCGAAACATTGGTCGAGCCATTGCTATTGAGCTTGCTGCCGACGGTTGCAATATCATTCTAAATGGCTCATCAAATCGTGAAGCCTGTGAATCCGTTGCGCGTGAAATCGAATCGACCGGTTCCAGCGTACTAATTGCCATGGGTGATGTTGGGGTACGTGACGATGCCTTGTCAATCGCCGAACGTGGCATCCAACACTTTGGTCGAATTGATGTGCTGGTAAACAATGCCGCGATTCGTCCATCGTTTGATCTGATCAATGATGATGAAGCCGACTTTCATCGCATCATGGATATCAATTTTCACGCGGCATTGTGGCTCACTCGCGCATGCCTTCCAGGCATGATTAAAAATGGTTGGGGACGGATTATCAATTTTACTGGCATGAATGCACAACAAGGCTACACTGGGAAATCAGCTGTCAGTATTTCCAAGCATGCCGCCTGGGGACTGACTAAATCCATTGCTAAGGAGTACGGGCGGCATGGTGTTACTGCCAATATCATTTCGCCGGGCACTATTGTGGGGGATAAAGAGGATTCCGGTCATTCAAAATACCAAACGCTGAAACAGCACAATCCCGCGGCTCGGCTCGGTGAGCCGATGGATATAGCGAGGATGGTAAGGCACCTGGTCAGTGATCACGCAAGTTTTTTTAATGGCCAACTGGTGCAGGTCAATGGTGGTGTTGTGGTTTAGTTGTAGTGGTCTGGTTGATGGATTTGGCTAGTGCGTTCAGGCACCTAAACCTTGGCCCGCGCTGTATATGCGTGCCCTTATAGCCACTAATAGTCTTTTTTTGCCAGCATCTGTACTCAAACACATGGAATCGCTGGGGTTTTTACTACTTACTATTGATATTCATTGCTACAGATGACTACGACAGAGTATCTTGAACAATACACAATCTTTGTTGTCGCGCCGACCGTCTTGCTGAGCCCACTTGGCGCCGATTCCATCAAAAAGATAAAGGTGCATGTCCTGCGGCCACGCTGCAGGATTGCCCAACTTCATGATCTGCTTCAAGCACTCCAATCCAGTTGTTAATACTGTTCGGTGAGTTATCATTTGTCTCTCCCGATTGAGACTAAGATTTAATGAGATATTCGATTATTCTGGAATCCGGCAAATGACTGAGAACGAACCAAAGCCACGCCTGGCGGGTGGTTCAGCGCTCTACAGTGCTAACGACATACGCACCGCGGCGCTGCAATTTTTAAGCAACGAACGACTTATTGTTTCCATTGTGCTGAGTCTGCTGATAGTTTTTTCCGCTTTTGATTTTTTTGAAGATCGTGCCGAGGGCGCAAGTACTGCCACTCTATTCAATGATGTGACTGATACGTTCCTGCCATTGGCATTACTCATCTACATTTGGAGATTCAAGCCTTTTTTTCAATTGCAAAGAACGAAAAGACTGGAAACCGATTTGGCTCGCAAAAATGCTGATCTGAGCCATTGGAAGACTATTGCGGCCAACTACATAGAAGGTTTGTCGAAGAGCATCGACCAACAGCTGGATATTTGGAAGCTGACGCGAGCCGAAAAAGAGGTGGCTCTGCTTTTACTCAAAGGTTATAGTTTGCGAGAATTAGCGCAAATGCGTGGTACGTCAGAGCGCACAGTTCGCCAACAAGCTACACGTATTTATGAGAAAGCTGGTTTACGAGGGCGTGCAGAGTTGTCTGCTTTTTTTCTGGAAGATTTGATGCTACCGACTCAGGATTAGTGGCAAGAGAGTGTAGTCCAAATCCATTACGGCTCTCCCAAAACCTATTGCCGCACTATGAGTGCCAACGTTTGGCTTCTGTGTGTTCTCAAAGTTCGAATTGCGAATACCGATTGACATCCTCGAACATATTGGAAATGGTTCTATTGCTCTTTCCCCAATCAAACATTTGCCCGGGAATATTTATCGTCGCGCAGACTCTAGTCCCGCCATTCACATTTTCCAGCGTGATAATAAAATCTCCCTTCCATGCCCAAACCGAGGCGGGCAATTGAGCATCCACAACAAAGCCGTTACTGGCGTCTCTTAGATCTCTAAGCGGTTGCGATCTACTGGCTAATGAGCAAAGTACGGCAACCAGAGCTTCTTGATAACTGAAAGGGAAGTCTGAGTTTACTTCGCTTTCCTTTTTGATTCCAAGGTTTGAATAGAACGGTAAAACAACTTCTGTGAGTGCACCCATCGCAACCTTCGAAGCTCCTTTAGAATCGAAAATTCTAATTTGCTCTAAAATAACGCTCGCAGGCATACCTGTGGAGCTAAGCCCGGAGATTCGTTTTATTCGTTCAACAACCTGTGGATGCGTGAAGATGTCTTTGGCACTTGTTAGCATGCGCCAATCATCAACCTTGTCATGACGATTTACTTGAAGCTGTTCCCTGGTAGTTGACGAAGAATCTGTTGTTGGGGAATTGCCACTACGCGCAAGTTTTGATCCGCATGTCGAACAAAAACTGTGATCATTAGCTGCTTGAGTACCACAATTTGTACAGAACACGGTGTCATCCTTTGATTGAACTGTTTATTTATTAACGTAATAGAAGTGTTGGTTCAGAAAGCTCTCTTATAGTCTCTCGCGAGAATAGCACCTGGTATTAACGACTGCAATATTGCGAAAAGAAGAACCATAAAATGCATGAAGAGCTATCGTTAAAGATTAGATCATTTGACAGATTTGGTTCGCAGATAAGTCGCTGTGGAAATCAAACGATAATTAATATGGACTAATACAGCATTATCTCAGCCGCATAAGATTGAAGACTACTGCCGTACAACCAGGAATTAATCTAACAACATGCATTCGATTCACACAACAATAAATCAGGCACCCTTAAAATCAGGCTTACGCTTTTCCATAAACGCCTTGCGCCCTTCAACATAATCATCAGACGCGAAACACGCAGCCACCATTTCATCGCAGCGCGCCAAATCTCGCATGGATGGATCGGGTTGCATTACTTGAGTGGCAATGTATTTCATTGCCCTAATTGTCAATGGCGCATTGTCAGCGATATTGCTGGCAAGCTCGGTTACTCGGTTGGCTAGTGCATCTTCATCAACCACCTCTTGTACCAGACCCAATTGTAGGGCAGCTTCTGCATCGATAGACTTAGCCGTGAACATCAATTTTTTCGCAGCCCCTGCGCCGACCGCGTTAACTAATCGTCGGATGGCATCGAATGGATAACCCAGTGCTAGTTTGGCTGCAGGCATTGCAAAGCGCGACTTGGTTGATGCAATGCGAAAATCTGTGCAGGCAGCCAGGTTCAGACCACCTCCGATGCAATGGCCATTGATCATGGCGATAGTGGGTTTGGGGAAGTTTTCGATAATGTTGTAGACAACTTTAAGTCGAGCGTTGTAGTGTTCAACGGCTTCCTTTGAACCCCGTTCTTTTTCAAATTTGGAAATATCAGCGCCTGAGACAAACGCTTTACCTCCTGCTCCAGACAAAATAACGACGCGAACCTGTTCGTCGTCACTAAAGGTAGTCAAAGCCAATTCAACCGCCTCCCACATTTCCAGGGACACGGCGTTATACCGTTCTGGGTTATTAAAAATCAGATGGCCTGCATTACCTTCTACTCGAGCGAGCATTTTGTCTGTTGGCAGAGTCAGTTCAGTTGTCATGGATGTGTTCCTTGTCGGTTCATCAATTGTTGGATTGCCTGTTCACTCATTTTTTCAAATTACTTGAAGACTACACTGGTAGTGATTCAAATAATCACCAACTTATCTTTTCAGATGACTCCAGCTAGCTATGATTTTGGTACCAATTTAAATACGCGGCGCGATAAGTAACTCCCTACATACACCGTCAAAAGAATTCGACCGAGATGATGTATCGCCACTACCACTGGGTTAAAGTTTAGTGATAGCGCTATTAAACTCATTTCGGCTAAACCGCCAGCTGCAAAGCTTATAAACATGGCGCCAAAATCTGCTGGTACATGTTGGACAAGGATTATCGCAAATGTGGCTGCAAGCAAAAGCATGTAGACCCCGGACAACAATCCCATACCCAGACCGCGCATTAGCAGTCGTCGCGACACGCCGGAGAACTGGGCACCCAGTGCTGTGCCGACCATATATTGTGCTGCATGGCCAAGCCACGGTGGTATGTCTATTTGCACAATATCACTTACCGATAGTGCCAGCGCCAGTAACAAAGGACCAATCATATGGGATACCGGTAATTTGGTCAGATGGCCAACAAACAAGCCCACCAGCGCAATCGCCATGATCAATGCGACGTCAATATAGTCATAGTTGGTGGAGGACATGGTCTGTCCAGCCAACGAGCCCACCGCAGATCCCTGAATGAAAAGAAAGAGTAGAGGAACAGAGGCAACCACTAAAATGATGCGTATGAAATGCTGTGCTGTAACAACCCGAAGATCAGCC
>CAYTJF010000051.1:24930-26404 GCA_964437945.1 uncultured Granulosicoccaceae bacterium | reverse complement strand
GCCAGCAATTCAAGTGGATAAACTGATGAGTCAAGCTTGTGAAGGACACAAGCGCGATGTGCTCGCACTGTACCCACACAACATGGCCGGAGAGGTGAATCAGATGCTAACCAGCAGCGCCCACCACGTCATCGAATCGCTCAGTGAGAGCAATAATGCCGAAAATCATGCCGGTCGACAGATTCAAACTGTATTGCGATAGGGCCCTTTTTGAGCCTGCGCGGTCTTCACTACCCGCCTTGTCACAATTTAGGCATGATATGTGACATAGTTTTCTGGTAAGTTTGATGGTTTAACTATCCAGAGGATCCAGTACATGAAATCACAGCTTTTCGCTGTTGCCTTTACAGTCTCACTACTAGGCGCGCTATCCACCAGTGCCTTTGCTCAAACCACGCTTGAATCTGACGATGACAAGCTCAGTTACGGCTTGGGCATGATTATCGGCGAGCGCGTTTTGAAGAACTACGGCGAACTCGACTACGACCTTCTACTTGAAGCCATGAAGGCCCAAAACGAAGGCACTGACACCCTCATGACATTAGAGGATGCTCAAGGAATCATGCAAGCTCAGCAGATCAAAGCCGCAGAAGAAAAGGCGTCGGCTGCCAAAGCGGAAGGCGAGAAATTTCTGGCTGAGAACGCTGCACGCGATGGTGTTTCCACCACCGAAAGCGGCTTGCAATATGAAGTACTGACCGCAGCCGATGATGGCGCGAAGCCGTCAATCGATGACACAGTCAGTGTTCATTACGTTGGAACGTTAATCGACGGAACCGAATTCGATAGTTCAATCGCCCGTGGCGAGCCAGCCTCGTTTCCGCTCAAAGGCGTTATTCCAGGCTGGACTGAAGGACTGCAGCTGATGAATCTTGGCAGCAAGTTCAAATTCGTCATACCATCGGACCTGGCCTATGGTGATCGCGGTGCTGGTCAAAACATTGGCCCCGGTGAAACACTGGTATTTGAAGTTGAGTTATTGGAAATTCAGGCTCAGTAGTTTACCAACTGCAATAAGAAGATAATTAACCCGGTTCTCTGTTCAAACAAAGGCCGGGTTTTCCTTTATATAGAATGGGAAAATAATACCCACAGGTAAAATATCACCTACTTGCAAATCGGATATATATTAGCACCTCTATAGTTTTGGCTTGTCTCGAATATACATGATGATGAAACTGGCGCACACCAAAGCTACAAAAAACTCCACAACTCCCGAAATTTCATAAAACCATAGATGCAGATTGTCACCTGGCAACAACTGCCCTATTGAGCTCTCCTGACCTGATGCACTGAATGCAGCAATCAATTTAACCACATAATGCCATCCACCGTGGTAGATACCAGGAAGCAGCACTACCACAGCGGCAATAAGGAGAAATACCGCAACAATTACTTTTTTCCCAAACTTTTTAAACAACCAAAGCATAGTTAATGCTATCGGGACTAAGACCACTCCGATTACTACAGCGTG
>CAYTJF010000051.1:6169-24830 GCA_964437945.1 uncultured Granulosicoccaceae bacterium | reverse complement strand
TACAGCGTGTAAGTGATGCAGCATATCTGTAACGGCCAAAACCAAATAAGATGCAAGCACGCCCAACAGATGGGCTGATTTCGTTGATTGAACTTTCATATTTATACCGTCTGTATCAATTACAACGCTATTTCAGATCTAGTAAATTTGTGCAAGACTAAACAGTATTGCTCCTGTCGCATTATTGAGACTATAGTCGTTTAAACACGGTTATAAATTAATTCACCAGATACTGAACACAATGAGCTCTTATGTTCAGAAGCGAGTTGGAAAGCGATGGATAAGAGAATTGAAAGTGTACATAAACTCTATTGCAAAACAGCATGAGAGATTTGTTAGGGAAAACCACCTGGGGTGACATTACCATTCAAGCGCTTTGCAAGAGCGCGGGGGTATCAAGAACTACATTCTATAATCACTTTAAGCACAAGGAAGACTTACTGGATTCTTTATTATTGATGTTCGAGCGAGCCATGCTTACAGACAACAACGGCCGATCTCTTTCTACAACGCAAACTTTTAGATTTTTACCACTACTGCTGAATCATGTGAATGGAAATCGTCAACTGCTCTCAAAATCCAACACCCTTATGGAAGGTTATCCGGTAGCTATACGATTCGCACAACTCACTTACCCGATTAGTTGCAGCTGAGGCCAGTGAAGCGAACAATCACGTTGCGCTGGATAGCACAGCTCAACCATTCACTTCTGGAGGTAGTTACAGCGCCTTAGTGCAATGGAGCACAAATTCAAAGGATGACACACATCTGAAAATCTTGAATGACATAGCGTTTACACCATTGAAAATGGAGAAGCTGCTAACTCGCTGGCGACCGGATATAAATGCCCGGGAGGCAGGCTGGTATCAAACCTATGAGACTGAATCAGATATCAGTATCACTCTGCTACCTGCGTATCATTGGAGCAGAAGAGGCCTTTTTGATACCAATGCAGTTTTGTGGGGTAGCTACTTGATCCGCACCGATGATGTTACTGTATTTATCGCAGGCGATACCGGCTATGCCAATCACTTTAAAGAGATCGGTACACTTTATAATGACATCGAATACGCCATCCTTCCGATTGGTCGTATGAACCAGATCACACCCATAAATACAGCCACATGACTCCAGAACAGGCATTGCAGGCTTTCCAAGACCTCAACACCAACACCATGATTCCAGTGCACTACGGAACTTTTGATCTTTCTGACGAGCCCATTGCCGAACCGATAGAACGGCTTACTGAAGAGATCAAGCGAAAAGCGATATCAGCAAGCTCAGTAGCTGCACTTGCAATTGGAGAAGTACACTATATTCAGCCTAAGAAATGAACTCGTCGACAACCTCCGACTCTGTACTTGTCAATTTTTTTACGACTAAAATTCTGCACTGACTGCAATTGCAGCTGAATTAAATTGCGCAAAGTTAAATACGCTGACGTCTGCCCCGCCCTCCAACACACGAAAATCTGCGCCGATATTCCACCGAGAGGTAACAGCGAAATCAATTGTAACGCCTACATCGAATGCACGTCCTGGACCACCAGCAAGACCATCCATATCTGCTCCAACGGTCCATCTGGAACCCATCTGTCGTTGGGCCGAAAGATACAACAACGGCACGAATCCAATATTATCGTTAGACGCAACAGTGCTACCTTGTTCTAATCGAATCTCGGCGTCGCGAACCTTCAGTGTTCCGCCTACGCGAATCTGGCTTAACAGGCTTTGCAACAACGTGTAGTGATAGCCAACACGCCAAGAATTAAATCTGTAGCTAGCATCAAGCGATTGATTTGCCGTAAAACTTTGCCCTTCGAATTGCACAGGCATTTCAAATTCGGCTGCTTCGGTATAAGATAGTGGTGCTACCAAAAATCGAATTCCATGTCTGCCGGCAAGTAACCAATTTATTTCCAAACGGGTGGCTATAACCGGGCCTTCGCCTACAGCATCAAACAAAGAAAAGCGAGTACCGGCTCCCGTATTCGGAATTTGCACGTCATTTCTGGATTGAAAACTACTGCCCACCGAGAGTCGAACATCGGTCGCACTTTCTGCTCGCATCGGGTGTGACATTATAAAAAAAACAGTGATGACCAATAAGTGGCTTATATAACGCCGGCCAATAGTAGCTACCCACTCACGGATTTTTATTTTTTCAAGCGCCATTGTATCTGTGCAATCACTTACGGATTTATGGTTACGATGTCTATCAAAAATTCGTTACGTCGAAAAGGCGGTAACGTCCAAAGAGCATTATAACCAGCTCATCGGGCTACCGATTGAGTTTTTAGCCCTTCTGCTGCAATCAGGCCTGAACAAAGCTTAAATAAGTTTCGCCATTATGTGCTCGTCTACTAATCCAGTCCGCAGGCATATCGAATTTTTCTTTGTGCCTTCAACAAAGACTGCGCACCAGATTCAGCGGCTTGGCGTATTATCAGGTTAGTCAAGCATTATCTCCTTGATGATGCCAACGTCATTTTGCTCGTCGGCAATCGAAAGCCGAACGTTAACATTGGAAAGCCTATGAAATATTTCTGGATAATTGCTATTGCAATCCTTACTTTTCTAGCCATCTCATCTGGTATTACAAAAGTTATGCTTATGCAACAGGATGTCGATTTTTTCGGAAAATACGGATTTTCTAATCCAATGTTAATTTTCTACGGAGCGGCCCAGCTAATCGGTGGAAGTCTCTTGCCATTCAAAAAGACAAGATTCATTGGAGCGGCTATTGTTGCGATGACCTTCCTTATTTCGCTGGTTATACTGTTATTGGACGGCAATATTCTGGTTAGTGTTGTTACCTTACTTGCAACGGTACTACTCGGATTTGTAATGATACGCAATTGACGGATTATGCATAGCTAGTTTTACTTATAGCGCAGCCTTGAGCAAACGCTCAAAGCTGCGTTATTCACGCTGGCTTAATTGAGCCCGGTCAACCCAACAAAAACGAACTCAAAATCGTCGAAGTCATCGTCATCAGGATCTTGCACGCTGTTTATTTCAATTGTATTTGCGCCTTCAATGAGTATTCCTTCAACGGCAAGCGAGATCGATTGAGCATCGTAAGAGCTATCAGTGTTGGTAACAGGTGTAACCGCGAGTTGCTGACCGTTTACAACAATTGTATTCTCATTTTGTACCCCTTTAGCAACCCAGTTCAGCATGATCTCTGTGGAGCTTGCCTGGCCGGCGGTTACATTAAAATTCCTGACTAGCGTTACCCCTTCTGCACTTCTCTGAAACTGAGAGTTTTCAGAACCGTTAAAGGAATCGTCGCCTAAGTGATGCACATTCGGATTCGCTTCAACAGGTGCAAAATCAGCCGCCACAGTGGTCAGTAGAATTTCCGCATCGATCACTGATTCATCGTTGTCATTAAAGATAACGACTTCGGGACGAAATGCAGCGCTAGTTACCACCAAAACAAAAGATTCAGGTAATAGATCATCGGGGGCAACAAGTGAGAACGCCCCCAGGTCATCTGTGCTGGTCTGCACTACAGAGTCGTTCTGACTCTCAGTGTTAACAAGATCGAGAGATACCAGCGCATCTGCAATCGCAGTACCAGTGACAACATCGGCAATGGTACCGCTAATAACAGTCCCATCGATCGGGTTGGCGTTGTCTCCTAACCCATCACCGTTAAAGTCGGTGGTTTCTGAAGCATCGTTAGGGAACGCATCTCTTGAGTCTGGTACACCGTCATCATCAGCGTCTGCGTTGGCGGTTGGATCATTTGGGAATTGGTCTTCGCTATCGGAAAATCCATCTGCATCGGTATCGGGGTTCATCGGATCGAGCCCCAGTTCCAACTCAAGATCATCAGTTAAGCCGTCATCATCCGTGTCAATTGCTACTGGTTCTATTGGGTTAGCGTTGTCGCCCAAGCCATCGCCATTGAGATCGGTAGTTTCTGTTGGGTCGGTCGGGAACTGATCGTCTGCGTCTCCTACGTCATCACCATCGGTGTCCGCATTTTGTGGGTCGGTTCCTAGTTCAGTTTCACGCTGGTCAGTTAAGCCATCTGAGTCTGAATCCAGATTCTCATCAATTGGGTCATTGGGAACCATTGGCTCATCGGGAACCATCGGATCATCGTTAACCATCGGATCATCGTTAACCATTGGCTCATCGGGAACCACCGGATCATCGTTAACCATTGGCTCATCGGGAACCACCGGATCATCAGTAACCACTGGCTCATCGACAACAATCGGTTCATCAATAACCGGGTCTGCTCCCGCACCTGTATCAGATGAGTTCTGCGCATTGGCTGGGAATTCATCCAGGCCATCATCGATACCATCTCCATCCGTGTCGGTGTCAAACGGGTCCAGGTCCTGTTCTATTTCGACCAAATCTGACAAACCATCACCGTCTGAATCAAGAGGGCCGACTGTGACATTTTCACTGGGCGTAACAGTGTTAGATTCACTGCCAGCAGTACCGTTATCGTCATCATCGTCCGAGATACTGCAAGCGGATAAAAAAAGAAAACTGGTGAAAAGCAAACAATAGGATAGTTTATTCATTGGACTCGTCGTATGACCGGAAAGGAAATTCCTCGTACTTTATCAGCTCGCATACAATTCTGTGAATAGCGAATACAAATATCTTATGTATAGACAAATGACAAAAAAGTATGAAAACTTGACATGCTTTGCTTTAGCAGGCAACCAAATTTAATGACGCTGTTGGTGATGAAAATAGAACCAGGACTACAGCTCAATCCCTGCCAAACTACGCTGCTTATTCTGCCAATCTTCAGCAATCCATGTTTTGGCATTTTTTTCAGCTGGTAACACATTACCCTTAATGATATCGGCAGTACGCTCAGCCACCATAATGGTTGGTGCATTCAAATTACCGTTCGTTATGCTTGGAAATATCGACGAATCAACCACTCGCAAATTCGACACTCCGCGCACCCGACACTGTTCGTCGAGTACGGCCATTGAATCACTTTCACCGCCCATTTTTACAGTACATGATGGATGATAGGCACTCTCTACGTTCTGCCGTACCCAACGATCAATTGCTTCATCGCTTTGAATGTCGTCGCCAGGTTGAATTTCATCGCCCCGATAGTCAGCCATCGCATCCTGGCCCAGAATTTCACGCGTTAAACGTATCGTGTCACGCCAGTCTTGTACATCCTGGCTTTGCTGTAAGTAGTTAAACAAAATGAATGGTTTTGCGCGAGGGTCGTTAGAGACTATTTTCAAATTGCCTCTACTGTATGGATTATTGGGTCCAACATGAACCTGAAAGCCATCACCATCGAATGCTGCACGCCCATCATAACGCATGGCACCAGGCAGAAAGTGATACTGCACATTGGGGGATTGCAAACCAGCCCGTGAACGAATGAATGCGCAAGACTCAAAATGGTTGGTTGCGCCCAGACCGCTTTTACTGAGCATCCACCGCGAACCGATCATGACTTTGGATACTAAACCGAGCTTACGATTCAATGACACGGGTTGTTTACACCGGTATTGAAAGTACACCTCTAAATGATCTTGCAGGTTTTCCCCAACGCCGGGACAATCAACACGAACTTCAACGCCTGCGTCTTTTAGCGCTTTGGCAGGGCCAATACCGGAGCGTTGTAGAATGGTTGGAGAGCCTATCGAGCCAGCCGATAGTATCACCTCGGTATTGGCGAAGGCTTTCATTTGCCTACCGGCCGATACGTAGCGCACACCAATAGCGCGATCACCATCGAAAATTAGTTGATCGACCAGGGTATTTGAAATGATGGTCAGGTTCTTTCGGTGCACAGCAGGCTTTAAGTAGGCATTCGCGGTAGACCACCGCACACCGCCTTTCACACTCATGTGCATCTGGCCAAAGCCTTCTTGTTGATAGCCATTGTAGTCACTGGTGGTCGGATACCCTGCCTGTGCGCCTGCTTTGATAAAACATTCATACAGCGGGTTCAGCTGCATATCGTTACCAGCACACACGGCTAACGGACCATCATTACCACGGTACTCATCTGCCCCACCAATCCAGGTCTCCATCTTTCTGTAATAAGGCAGACAAGATTGGTAGTTCCAACCGGTCGCACCAGCGCGCTCCCATGCATTGATGTCGCTCGCATGTCCGCGTACGAACACCATTCCATTGATTGATGATGAACCACCGAGCACTTTGCCACGTGGGCAATCCATTCGTCGGTTATCCAAATGTGGCTCGGGTTGCGATTCAAATCCCCAGTTGTATTTATCCATGTTCATAGGAATGGACAGCGCCGATGGCATTTGAATAAAAATACTGTTGTCTGAGCCCCCTGCTTCCAGTAACGCAACGTTCACGCTTGGATCTTCACTCAACCGAGCTGCAAGCACACAACCTGCCGAACCAGCACCCACTATGACGTAGTCGAATTGGGATTCAGGGTTTCTCATAAATTCGGGATACACATTCAGAAATTAGCTCGTGAATTGGATTCGACAGTTGGTCTTAAAAGTCGGTTGCAACACCACCCTGACTTTTTCTTTGCGTAACAAACGTATCAAGCTCCTCTCGACGAGCCGCATCAAAGTCAGGTTGTTTGTAGGTTTCCAGACGTTGTTTCCAAACGCTGTTGGCTTTTTGAAATGCGGTTGGTTCGCCCGCTTCCTGCCAGGATTCAAAGTTACGCCAGTCACTCAGAATGGGGGAGTAGAAGGCATCTTTATAACGATCTTGAGTATGCTGCGTTCCGAAAAAATGCCCACCGGGGCCAACCTCGTTAATAGCATCGAGTGCCAGAGACGCATCTGAAAAATCCAACGGCGTCAGATACGACTCAACCATTTGCAACAGCTCAATATCCAAAATGGTTTTCTCGAACGAACAACACAAACCACCCTCCATCCAACCAGCGCCGTGCTTGAGCATATTCATGCCACTGTCTATTGCCCCCCACAAGGAAAACACGCTTTCATAGGCCGCTTGCGCATCTACAGTATTCGCAGCACACACGTTCGATGTGCGGTACGGTATGTTGTAACGTCTTGCCAGTTGTCCACCAACCAGTTGGGCCTTCATGTATTCAGGCGTTCCAAAAGCAGGAGAACCTGACTTCATATCAACATTGGAAGTAAAGCCGCCGTACACAACAGGTGAACCCGCACGGACCATTTGACTAAACGACATTGCGGCAAGGGCTTCTGCGTTTTGCAGCACCAGTGCGCCGGTAATGGTTATTGGTGCCATAGCACCTGCCAATGTAAACGGAGTTATAACCACCACTTGTCCCATCGATGACATTTCAATAATGCCTTGCATCATTGGTATATCCAGCTGCAGTGGTGAGTTGGTATTAATTACCGTCCAAACGGAGGGCTCTTGCTGTAGTTGTTCGCCGCTTATACCGCGTGCTATGCGCACCATTTCAATGGCATCTCGATTACGCTCGGCACCTAACGAGTAAATGCAGAACGCTTTATCGGTCAGCGTGATCAGGTCATCGATGCAATCCAGATGTCGAATTGACGGATGCAAATCAACCGGCTCGCACGGATAACCACCGTTCATGTGCAAAATATTATGCATTTGCGACAGACGCAGAAAGTTCTGGTAATCGCTACGATTGCCTGTGCGCCGCCCCTTATCCATACAGGACGCATTGGGGGCGCTGGCCATCATGCAAAATGCAAGCTTGTCATCGCCAATGTGTACGTTATGGGATGCGTTTCTTGCATGCATCGTAAATGACGATGGCACTGTACTCATGCAATGGCTGATCAATTCGCTATCGAATCGAACCATCTTGGTGGACTCATCTACATCGGCGCCAGCCGCTTTCATCGTGGCGCGAGCGTCGCTATGCAGAACGCTAATACCGGTTTCTTTTAGTACACGAAGCGATGCTTGATGAATCGCTTCAATTTCATCTTCGGAGGCAATATTTAAAGGCGTCGACTGTCTTGTTGGCTGTTTGAATGTCTGCTGCGCGATGACAAGCTCAGTGGGTGCAGTGCGGCGCCCGCGACGTACACGTTTGTTCATTTTGTACCGAATATCCGATCACCGGCATCACCCAGGCCCGGCACAATATAGCCGTGATCGTTTAGGTGAGAATCGACCGCTGCGGTCACAATCGGAACATCAGGGTGTGCTTTATTAAAAGCAGCAATGCCTTCCGGGGCGGATATCAGGCAAACAAAACGCATATTCACCGCGCCATCGTCTTTGAGTTTTTGCACAGCCGCGATGGCTGAATTCGCCGTGGCAAGCATGGGGTCAACCACCACCATTAAACGCTGCGCCATGCTGTGTGGCACTTTGTAATAGTACTCAACAGCTTGCAAGGTATCCGGATCGCGATACAACCCTACATGTCCTACCCTTGCTGATGGGATAACGTCGAGCATGCCATCGAGTAGTCCGTTTCCGGCACGCAATATCGAAATGAAGGCCAGTTTCTTACCACTTAATACAGGGGCTTCCATCGATTCAACCGGTGTTTCAATCGGCTTGGTTTCCAGCGGCAAGTCGCGACAAACCTCAAAACACAATAACCAGGAGATCTCTCGCAGCAAACTACGAAATGCAGTAACCGGCTGTGATTTTTCCCGCATCAGCGTCAGTTTGTGCTGCACTAAGGGGTGTTCAATCAAGGTGACTTTCAAGCCTTTTTCGTCGAGTTGTTTTTGCGTGTGCATGTGCCTGGTTATATTTTTAATTAAGCAAAATGGTGTAACCGGTGTTGTTCAAGGTCAACTTATCTCATTAATAAAACGCCTGTTTATATCAAACCGCCAGCTTCTTGTACCTCACCCGCTTCGGTTGTGCTGCCGCATCGCCCAGACGTTCTCGGCGATCAGCTTCGTATTCGGCATAGTTGCCTTCAAAGAAATTGATCTCTGATGGGTCTTCATACGCCAATATGTGTGTGGCAACGCGATCAAGAAACCATCGATCGTGCGAGATAACAATGGCAGCGCCGGCAAAATCGAGCAAGGCTTCTTCCAGGGCACGCAAGGTTTCCACATCAAGGTCGTTTGAAGGTTCATCGAGCAGCAGTACGTTAGCGCCCTGCTTTAGTGTTAAAGCCAAATGCAGCCGCCCACGTTCGCCACCGGATAAATCCTTAACAATTTTCTGTTGATCGGCGCCTTTAAAATTAAACCGCCCAACATAGTTTCGCGATGGAATTTGATAGTTGCCAATTTGCAGGTTTTCAGAGCCACCCGATAGCACTTCGAACACAGTTTTGTCGCCTTCCAGATCGTCTCGACTCTGATCAACGTAGGCAAGCTCTACAGTTTCGCCAATATCAATTTTGCCTGAATCGGGTTTTTCTTGACCCATGATCATTCGGAACAAAGTGGATTTACCAGCACCGTTACCACCGATAACGCCAACAATGGCACCCTGCGGAATGCTGAATGACAAGTCTTCAATTAACACTCTGTCGCCGTACGATTTGGTGACGTTTTCAAAATCGATAACTTTGTCGCCAAGACGCGGACCAGGCGGAATATAGATTTCATTGGTTTCCGAACGCTTCTGAAATTCCTGGGTTTGCAGTTCTTCAAAACGAGCAAGTCGCGCTTTGGATTTAGACTGACGACCTTTTGCACCTTGTCGTACCCACTCGAGTTCGGCTTTCATGGCTTTGGCGTGTGCTGATTCTTGTTTCGACTCGGTTTCCAATCGCTGAGCTTTTGCATCAAGCCAGCCAGAGTAATTACCCTCGTGCGGAATTCCGTAACCACGATCGAGTTCCAGAATCCAGCCAGCGACATTGTCGAGAAAGTAGCGATCGTGTGTGATGGCGACAACCGTGCCATTAAAATCGTGAAGGAATTGTTCAAGCCAGCCAACAGAGTCTGCATCAAGGTGGTTAGTTGGCTCATCAAGCAATAACATATCGGGGCCAGACAGCAGCAAGCGACATAACGCGACTCGGCGTTTTTCTCCTCCAGATAAATGTTCGACCTTGGCATCCCAGTCCGGCAGGCGCAGCGCATCAGCGGCGATATCCAATTGGGTTTGCAGGTTGTGTGCATCACTGGCTTGTAATATGTTTTCCAGTTTGCCTTGCTCGGCAGCCAGCGCATCGAAGTCGGCATCGGGTTCGGCGTACAGCGCATAGATTTCGTCCAGTCGGGCTTGCGCCGATTTGATTTCGTCCACGGCCTCTTCTACCACCTCGCGTACGGTCTTTTCAGGGTCGAGTTGCGGCTCTTGCGGCAAGTAACCTACCTTAATGCCCGGCATAGGGCGTGCCTCGCCCTCGATCTCTGTGTCAACGCCAGCCATGATGCGCAGCAAGGTGGACTTACCTGCCCCATTGAGCCCCAGAACGCCAATTTTTGCACCGGGAAAGAACGACAGAGAAATATCGCGAAGAATCTGGCGTTTGGGCGGGACGATCTTACCTACCCGATTCATTGTGTATACGTATTGAGCCATCTGAGATTACACACCCTGTAGCGATCTTTGTTCGTTATTCGCTCATTGTATCTAAATAGCGGGTAACGCTGACATATCGATGGCGTCCTTTTCCACACTAAGCATCCTTTTGGGTCAGATATGAACGATATAGCAATGATCCGGCGGCGAACTACCGTAAAGCACACTAGACTAAGGGGATACCTAATAAATTGACTGGCAGGTTCTTGACCAGAGCTTGCCCATAACAGATGGTCGTTGCTTATGTTTCATTCGTTTTTCCCCAGACCGAAAATATTTTTCTGGTCTGCCCTTGCATTCTTTCTGGTGGCGTTAGCCATTTGGTATTCAGGCGCCCAGGATCTGGCCAGTAAGTTAGCTCTGTTTGGCGCGGACTCACCCGAATTAGCCGAAGGTGAACGACCACCATTTTTAACCGTTGAGAAAATATGGGTCTATCAGTACATCATCGCCACATCAGTGCTGTTCTGCGTGGTTTGGGCTTTTATAGAGCGACATCGCTGGTTTCTATGGTCTGTTATTGGCTCTACGTTTATCTTGGTCTTCACCTACTTTATGGTGCAGTTCAGTGTTTGGATAAACGATTGGTATGGGGAGTTTTTTGATTTAATACAGAAGTCGTTGACCACGCCGGGGTCTGTGACAATAAAGGAATACTACGAGCCGATAATATCGGTATTGACTGTAGCGATGGCCATCATAATGGCCCGAGTATTTTTTGCCTACTTTAATCAGCATTATGTGTTCCGATGGCGTACTGCAATGAATGAATACTACACGCTGCATTGGGCAAAATTGCGTAAAGTGGAAGGCGCGGCTCAGCGTGTACAAGAGGACACAATGCGCTTTGCTGGCATTGTGGAAAATCTTGGTTCTGCATTCATCTCATCGGTTATGACCTTGATTGCTTTTCTCCCGCTGCTGTGGAATTTATCTGAACTTGTCACTGAGCTGCCATTAATTGGACCCGTTAAAGGCTCATTAGTATTCATTGCGCTCCTCTCGGCAGCGTTCGGAACGGTCCTGCTGGCAGCGGTGGGATATCGACTGCCCGGATTAGAGTTTCATAACCAGCGAGTAGAAGCTGCTTATCGTAAAGAGTTGGTATATGGGGAGGACGACCCAGAAAAAGCACAGCCCGAGGCGCTGAATACCATGTATGGAGCTGTGCGAAAAAACTACTTTAAACTGTACTTCAACTATTTGTACTTTAATGTTTTTCGTTTTGCTTACTTACAATTCGCCAATTTAGTGCCGCTGATTATACTTGGCCTGACCATCGTAGCCGGCGTCATCACCTTCGGACAGTTCCAGCAAATTCGTAATGCCTTTAGCCAGGTTGAAAACTCATTTCAGTTTCTGGTGAACTCCTGGCCCACCATTATTGAATTGATGTCTATACATAAACGATTGAAGGCATTCGAATCTATTCTTCACGGTTATGATGGCGATGGCGGTGTCGGTAACACGTCAAGTTATGGTGCAGAATCCGAAAATATACAAAATAATTTCAACGCCGGTGGGGAGAGTTTTCCTAGCTGATGCAGAGCAAACGGGCGAGAAATTTACCTCATTGAATGGGGTAAATTGCGCCCCTTTTTATCGGATGCGAGATAACTCATCCCTGTAGAGGGTAATTTTATCGATATAGTGCTGCGCACCCGCATCCATCATGTCCAGCGCTTTATCATCCAATTGTTTTACAACCTTGCCAGGTGAACCGAGCACCAGCGACCCATCCGGAATTTTTGTGCCTTCTGTTATTAGCGCATTCGCACCAATCAAACAATGTTTGCCGATAACAGCATCGTTAAGTACCACCGCGTTAATGCCAATCAAGCTACCGTCGCCAACGGTACAACCGTGCAACATGGCCTTATGGCCAACCGTGACACGTTGACCTAGTTTAAGCGGATGTCCCGAGTCTACATGCAACACTGCACCATCCTGAATATTCGTACCATTACCCAACTCGATCATATCGTTATCCGCCCGAACCACAGCGTTGAACCAGATACTCACATCCATACCAATTCGGACATCGCCAATAACCGAAGCCCCTGGTGTTACGTAGTAGTTGTCGCTGGGTGTGGGTTGTTTATCTCCGAGCTTGTACATGGGCTTAACGGGTCCGAATGTGAAACTGGGTCACACTATACCGCAGCCCGTATCACACTGTTGATGAGAGACGTATCTCACAATTAGCCACAGACCTTTAGATCATACGATCGCGACCTTGCCTTGAGACTAAGGATTGCTCCACAGCATCCGATATATTTAGGGAACCTCTGATAAATTCAGTGCGGCCAGTCTGGCTGGCATATTTTTTCGATTGCAAGGCGTCGATTCGCAGCCAATAGTCAATCTATTGGTAAGAATCGCAACGAAGCAATCGGAAAAATAGGATGCCAGAATGACGTAATGAATTAATCAGAGGTTTCCCAGGTAACTGAGAAGGATTAACAAGCCATGAGCGTATCCGAAGCGATTGAGCAACCGGCAGAAGACGGCAAACCCAAACACCAACGAAAACTGGTGAATGCGGTATGGGAACCATTCCTGCAATTTAAACTGTTGATGTACATGCTTGGCTTGACGGCTATCGTCGCCATAGCACTTGGCACCTTTCTTTGGTTTGCGTTCGGCAATCTGATTGGCAGCATTTCAACATCTGCTGGCACAAGCTACTACGAAGATGAAATGAACATGCAACTCGTCTATCTGTTTCGTTATTGTGGTGCATTGTTTGTGTTGTACGTGTTACTGCTTGCAGCCGTATGCGTCGCCTACACACACCGACTGATCGGGCCATTTCGCCCCTTCACTCGCCATGTTGAAGAATTAACGAAAGGCAACTACTCACACCGGGTTACTCTGCGAAAAGGCGATGTAAAAATGCAGTATGACTTTGCCGATAAGCTTAATGAGCTTGCTGAAAGCCTTGAGACAAAAGATAAACACGGTTAGCTCTTGCCGCACTTCAATCAGCAAAAAAGAATGGCAGAATAAAACTGACTGCACAGGTGCGTGCTACCCTGCTACCTTCTTAAGGCAAGACAGGCCAAGCAAATGGCAGTCAAACGGATTGTCGCCAACATCGCCACTGAAGATGTGTCACTGGCGAAACGATTCTATGGTCATGGGCTCGAACACGGTGAGCCCTGAGTTGCGCTGCATTAGTCAACTATGACCTCATCAAACATTCTCATTCGTATTGCTGTGTCAAGCGATGTGACCGCAATTCGCTCCTGTGCGCGTGCTGCCTATCAGAAATACATTGTTCGCATGAATCAGGAACCTGCACCGATGCTGGCCGATTTCGATCTTCAGGTGTCTGAAGGGCTTGCTTTTGTCGCAATGAATAACGATGAACTAGTTGGCTATGTTGTGTACTATCCAGTAGCAGATAGCATACACCTTGAAAATGTCGCAGTATTGCCATCACACACTGGAATGGGCATTGGCAGGCAGCTTATACAACATGTAGAAGATCAGGCAATTGCCAGAGGTGCCGTTGGTGTAGACCTCTATACCAATGAAATGATGCACGAAAACCTCGCTATGTATCCAAAGCTTGGCTACCGGGAAACTGAACGCAAAACTCAGTCGGGGTTTAATCGGGTGTTTTTTAATAAGCTAGTCTAATCGCTCCAGCTTTATCAGCTTTGGTGTTCTAGCCCAAGCTTTTCCAACACCGCATCTCTGCATTCATCAGCCGTTTTTCCTTCGGAATACACAACATGATTGGCTAGCTCATCATAAGAAGGATGAGAGATCAGAAACTCGATTAGCTCAATTCCGTTAATGGTTTTCGTTCGTCGCTCATGGAGGATGGCAATCGATTCTTGCCTGTCAGCAGACGGAAGAAGATGAACGACGTTTGCATAAGGAGCCAAAATATCAGTGACGCGTTTTAAATCGTCAGCTTTATCAAACACCGAATGCCCTGCACCAAAATCAATGACACAGTGCTTATGTTCTTGAAGCAGTCTCTCTACAGCATGCACATCGAACTGTTTCCAGTGACGAAAAATCCCGACAAACCCTTCTTTTGCACCAATTTTTTGATCTTGTTCCCGACTCCAACCTTTTTCTTCGTAGTACTTCCATCGCAGATTGTCCATCGATACCTGAGGGATACCAAGCTTTTCTGATAGCAGTTTACCAACCGTGGTTTTACCAACGCTTTGTGCACCGATTAATATTATTTCTTTCGCATCTTTGTCGAGTTTAGTGAGTATATCTTCGACGGTTTGATCAGGTGTTTTGCCTTTGGTATAGACGGTGTGTTTGGCTAAATCAAAATTTGAACGATGGGTTAGAAAGTACTCGTTCAACTCCATGCCGTTATACATTTCGCTGTTGCGTTCACGAACCAGTCTTATAGATTCGTTTTTATCTTCAACAGGTTGTATCAAAACTACACTAAATGGTTTCAGGAACTCACTAACGATTTCCAAGAGCAAATTGTCATCAAAAACCGCTTGCAGTGCCCCCAGCCTGATCACGCAGTTGTTGTGCTCGTTAACTCCACGTTCAATGGCATGAATGTGATAGGGCACCATGTACTGGTAAACCCCATTGATTCCATCTCTCTTCCAGGCTTGTTCCAATAACTGTTCATCGAAGTCTGTTTCGTCGAAATATTGTTGAGACGATTCCTGCAGATCAAGAAACGGCATTGCAAGTAGCGACGCTAACGATTTGCCAATTTCCGCAACAGTGGAATCTTCGGTACCAATTAAAATTATGGTGTGTTTTAGGTCTGTAGGCGATTGCATAGTGGTTTGATTGCTAGTGGTTTGATTGCTAGTGGTCCATCCACTAGTTAAACATCTCACCGGCCTCTAGCTGAGCAAGCAGACCTCTAACCCAATCTGGCGCATCTAGCATGGCCAAATTTGCCATGCTCACATACTTACATTCTTCCAGCTCATCCATGTCTGCTTGCGGTGACCCGCTGAGAATCTCGCATTCAAATACAGCCGTGGTGTAAACAACCTCATCACCATTCGGGTACAGCATGCGATACTCAGGGCCACTAAAAACCCCTAACAGTGATTTGACTTTAACATCAATATTTAACTCTTCCTTGAGTTCCCGCACAACAGATTCGGCTGGCCGATCAAACGGTTCTATCATACCGCCAGGGGTAGTCCACTGCGTTGCACCAGTGTTTCTTACCAATAAGAACTCACCGTCAGAATTTCTAATAATTCCGGTAACTGAAGGCAGGCACAATAAGCGGTTACCAACAAGCGAGCGGATTTTGGCGAGATACTCAGAAATTGGCAAAACTAGACCTCCATACATTCACCCGGTTATCGAAATGCACAGTCCGGGTACTCGGCCTTGTCACTGATAAAACGCCCCGTTTTAAGGTAACTGATAACCTCGGGCATAACCTCTTCATCTTCCATGATAAACGGGTGCGACACATGCACTTGAAGATGTGCACACATCCCGTCAAGCCTAGAGCTTTCAACAGACACTTTCCCATCGTCTGGGTCTGGCAAGAAAGTCGATAGCATCAGGTTAATACTAAACGTACCGGCAATGACGGCAACATCACTGCTTGCCGGCCCAAGCTTCAATGGCAAGCTGGCACTATCTGTGCCCAACTGCAAACCAGCCGGACCGTTAAGAAAGTCAAACCCCGGGACATCTCGCAATGCATCAACCGCTTCACTGCCTTTATTCGGAGGTGCCAGCATAACGGTGCGAGCAAATTGTTCTGCCCCATTATCGGTTACGTATTGCCGAAATAAAATTCCCCCCATGGAATGCGAGACCACATGATTTTTCTGCGCACCCTGCTCACGACACAATGCCAAGCCTTGCTCAATAGCCGGTGCTGCTAACTCCTGGACGGTATATTTTCTGGATGGATAGTCTATTTTTGCAACAACAAAGTTTGCTTCGAGCAATGCAGCTTGGAGATCATTCATGGATGAA
Organism: uncultured Granulosicoccaceae bacterium; assembly: GCA_964437945.1. Taxonomy (GTDB): domain Bacteria; phylum Pseudomonadota; class Gammaproteobacteria; order Granulosicoccales; family Granulosicoccaceae; genus Granulosicoccus. Next base: position 8,445 of record CAYTJF010000051.1, on the reverse strand, counting down.
GAGGTGCGTGCCAATCCGTGCAAGAGAATGACACACTCTTTTGGTAAGGACGATTCTGACGTGCTATTAGCTAGCACCGGCGGAGCCACAAAAACCAAAACCATGCACGTTAATAGCACACTAGTGAGGTTTAATTTATACATAACTACATTTGTACATACGCTTATCTTGGGGGTTTGCATCGACAATTCGATGCCCAATTGTTGAGATGCACACTCTATCATTCAGGTGTTATTAAAGCCTCTACCTCCGGGTGCACGCGTAAGTATCTGCTCACGCCGCGCCTCCCTAAAGACCGTGAATACGGCCGCGGCAACTATAATGCCGGCACCAATCCAGGTGGAGAGCTGAGGAAGTTGATCAAACAGCATAAACCCAAGAACAGTAGCAAACAGCAATCGCACGTAATCCAGAGAGGCAAGCAATGAAGCTTCCCCGTGTTTAAAGGCAAAGATATTTGACTTCTGTGCGAAAAACGAGACGATGCCTATAGCCAGAATAATGAGCCACTCGGCAGGCGTTGGGTGAGTCCAGACCATAACGGCGGGAATCAGGGTAACCAAACCAACACCGAAAATTTGATAGCCAATAATCGAACTACTGGATTCTGTTTTACTGAGCAAACGAATAATGACCATAACCAAGCCAGCTGCAGCGGCACCGGCTATCGCATACAAGCCAAAGACGCTATAGCCTGAGGCTCCAGGTTGAAGCATAACAGCGACACCGAAAAACCCGACTATAATCGCTGCCCAACGATATGGCCCAACCTTTTCTTTCAAGACAATCATTGCAAATAAAGTGATAAAAAAACTCTTGGCAAATCCCAACGCTGTTGCATCGGCCAGTGGCATATTAACTACTGCTGTAAAACCGCCGAATAACGCGATGAGTGCCAGACCAACTCGAACGAGTTGTAACCCGGGGCGACGAGTTCTGATTGCTTCGGGAAAATTTTGTATTAGCGACGGGGATAACATGAGCAACATACCCATCTGACGTAAAAACAGAATTTGTACAACAGGAATGCGTTCACCCGCCAGCTTGATCAACGCAACGCTAACGGTTAGTAAGAACGCTGCACAGATCAAAAGCAGCGATCCCTTTACATTGTCGGACAAGGCGTTAAAGCGTTGCAAAATATTTTTTTAAAAGCCAATTGCCAAAACGCTACAGATGAGATTAATCCGGTGTTGGTCGAATGGCAAGCGGCTCTGGTGATGCAGTGTCAGCAGAAGGATACGGCTCCGGGGGTGGCGAATCTATCGACGCAGGCGAATCAGGTGATGGAGAGGCCGCCGAAAAATTCGGTGCAGGAGGCGGAGAATCTTCCGATGGGTAAACGTCCAATTCTTGTAATGGGTCTGGATTCTCTGAGACAATAGTATTAACCGCACCCGGCCCCGACGCAACACCATCTGGACTACCAACAACAATCAGCACCTCAACGTTAGCAACCAGTTCGGCATTGTCAGGATGGGTCGCTGTAAAGCGAAAGGTATGCTCTCCTTGATCAGCTTGTGTTGTGGGCCAGTGAAAAGTGCGGGTACCATCCTTGTTCTCATCAAAACTACCGCCAGCGGGCAAACGATCAACCTGCAGTAACGCAATCTTATCGTCCGATGCCTTAGGCTCAACTCGAATATTGACCCTGCGCCCGGCACTGACGATCTGCGCTGACATTGGCTCGAAGGCAAGCTCTGGCTCCAACTTAACCGGTGGCGCCGGTGCAACAACAAACAAAACTTCTCGCTCAGTGAGCAACGAAACATCTGATGCATCTTCTGCGACCAGTACGAGCGTCATTTTGTGTCTACCTTCCTGATCTGCGGTCGGCGTCCAGCGCAGCATCTTACTGCCTTCAAAAATATCCTCGAACGTAGCACCTTTCGGCATGGACCTCGTACTGAGTTTAACTTGAGTATCGCCAGCCTCAATCGGTCGAATGAAAAATTGAAACTCCTCACCAACAGTTAAGCGTTGAATACCAAGTTTTGGTAATTCTGGTCGATAGGATGCGATTGATTTAGCTTTAGGGGCTTGTGTGACTCGCACAGGGTCCGGTGCGTTGCCTGGCGCAATAACGTTGGCAGGTTTTGGCGTGATGATTGACGCAGTGGATTGGCTTACCGCAGTTTCATTGTCCGACTCAATTGAATTGCCTCGTGAATTGCCTCGCAAAATAACCGGGGTTTGATTTGCTTCTACACCGACAGATGGTTTAGTTTTAAATTTCGGCTTATAAGCTGTAGAAGCTGTAGAAGCTGTAGAAGCTG
>CAYTJF010000051.1:0-6069 GCA_964437945.1 uncultured Granulosicoccaceae bacterium | reverse complement strand
AAGCTGTAGAAGCTGTAGAAGCTGTAGAAGCTGACATACTTGCATCTGCTTCAATCCTGGTGGGCGTTGCCGTGTTCACAGCCGCTTTCTTTGCCGTTGTAAGGACCGTTATAGCTGCCTCTGTAAGGATTGCGGCTTCGCTAGCCTCTGTACTCGCTGTCGTTATACCGTTGGAAGTTGCCGCCTTATTCAACGGACGCACAGACCGTGAGCCTATGGCGTTATTTGACGTGGTTACCACACCGGCTGTTGTTTCAGCGGAAGAAGTAATCTTGATCCGTTCTTCATCAGCGCGTTTTAGCACTATCCGTTGTGTACTGATCATATTACGATCAACCACATCAGAAGCAGCTGCGTCAAATGCTTGTACGATAATGACAGTTTGTTCACTTATATTCGCTGGAGGCGTCCAACGAAACTGGTACGAGCTGTCCCCATTGTCAGTTAGTGTTGCTCCTTTAGGCGCGTTAATCAGACGCATTCCAACTGATTGACCAGCCTTGGGATTTTCTAAGCTTATACGATATGTAAAGGGTTGTTCAGCAGCGACAAATTGTGTCGGAATGGAAAGCATAATGGGCGCAGCATCTGCGTACGCACTAGAGACTGCAGATTGCGCTGAAAAGCCCAATAAAACGAGCGCTTTCAAACACATCGAATAGCCGGAGAACAGTCGAATCACTGCTGATATTTGGTCCAAAATGGCGAATGAGTTATAGTAAAACACAGAGCTTGTATCGTCAACGAGACCAGTAACTTTAGGGTGTTGGTCAAATCATCAGATAGCTACTGAGCTACCCGAAAAGTCAGATTCCAGCGCACACTACCGAACAGCGGATGTGAAGCCATCTTCAACTTGCGAACGCCGTGGTAGTGACATCTCGCCTCACCACCAAACACGATCACATCTCCATCATGAACATCCACAGACACCGATTTGCCTCCCTTTTGTTTACCCTGAACAAAGAACCGGGCAGGAATGCCAAGTGAGACCGAAACAATAGGATGATCAAAATTGTTCTCGTTGCGGTCTTGATGCGCCCCCATTTGAGCCCCCGGCTTATATTGATTTATTAAACAAACATCAGGTTCAAATTCATCAAAACCGGCTGTAGCTGCGCTCAAGATTGCAAGCTTTTTCATAGCTTTAGGTATCGGTGGCCAAGGCTGGTTGTTTTGCGGATCAAACGGGCTGTAGCGATAACCTTGCCGATCGGATGTCCAGCCAACCTGCCCACAATTGGTCATGCCTACAGACATGGTGAATCCGCGCTGGGTTTGCATGTGCCGCAGCGGTGCGTGTTCAACAACCTGTTGAATTTCCGGCCAGATGTCTGCGCTAACGGCAAACCCCGGTAGTAACCACATGCCAGGGGTGATACAGGTCGGCTCGGTCAGTAAACTCATGCGCATAGCATAACGGCAACCATGACGCCGACGCCGATCAACGTCTGCAGGATTTGGTTAATTTATTTATAGAAACCTCAAAATCGGACAAATAAGATCATTTTTTGCCTGTTATCGGGCAAAATAGTTGCCTGTTTCACGTCAAACAAGTCCAATACGCCGTATGTCCGACATTATCGTCCCTGAAGAACTCATCGATCACCTGTGCCGTAGCACCCGACTTACAGCAAAAGAAGTCGAACACGTGGTCGGCGAAGTGCTGGCTTATTTCTCAGAGACACCCGATGACTACTTGCGCACCCGTCACCAGGAACTGCAAGCGTTGGGCAATAGCAATGCGGCTATTTATTCGACCTTGCAAGAAGAATTACAGGCTCGACGCTTTGGCGCGAAACCACTCACCACCCGACAAATCAGACGAGCCATCTACGGCTAGCTAGTCGGGTCATTAACGGAGATTAAAACCATGTGCGGCATTATCGCCTACACCGGCAAAAACAATGCTATGCCCATTCTTTTAGATGGACTACAACGGCTCGAATATCGCGGCTACGATTCAACAGGTATTTCTGTTTTATCCAGAAAACGAATAAAGACCGTTAAGGCTGCTGGAAAGTTAAACATACTGGAAAGCAAACTGACTAAACCCATTGCAGGGCATTGCGGTATTGGCCATACACGCTGGGCTACTCATGGTGCACCCACCGATGAAAACGCGCACCCGCACACTGACACCGCTCAACGCTTTGCAGTTGTGCACAACGGTATTATTGAAAACGTTGACGCGCTCAAAGCAACACTTCCAGATTCAGTGACATACACATCCGACACTGATTCAGAAGTTATCGCGCATTTGCTGGCAATGCAAACAGGTGATTTGATCGATGCGGTCAGAGAAGTACTTGCGATAATTGTCGGCACCTACGGACTGGCCGTGATAGACCAACAAAACCCGGATACGGTTGTTGTCGCCAGAAATGGCAGCCCCGTCATACTCGGCGTTTGTAACGAAGCAATGCTGGCCGCCAGCGACATGTCTGCACTTAGCCGCCACACCAATCAAATTGTTCATCTTGATGACGGCGAAATTGCCCAGCTGACCCCTGACGGTTTTCAGGTGGTTCGAATGGATTCAAGTGTGGCTCACAAAGAAGCAATTACGCTAAGTACTCAAAACACACATTATGATCGCGGTGGACATCCACACTACCTATACAAGGAAATTGTCGATCAACCAGACACTGTGCAACAAACCCTTAGTGGCCGACTCGACGATCGCTTTTCAACAGCACACCTTGGTGGATTAAATCTCGAAGCCCGCGACCTGATTGGCGTGAAACGCGTGACCATCCTCGGATGCGGCTCGGCGCTGTATGCTGCAATGGCTGGTGCAAATATGATTGAATCTCTGGCAAGAATTCCCGTGGTTGCAGAAGCTGCCGCAGAATTCCGATATCGTAACCCGGTTATTGAAAAAGACACTCTATACATAGTGGTCAGTCAATCTGGGGAAACGTTCGACACCCTGGCAGCCTTGCGAGAAGTTAGACGCAAAGGTGGATTTGTATTGGGTGTTGTTAACAGCGTTGGCAGCACCATTGCTCGCGAAGTGGACGGCGGCATTTACATGCACGCCGGACCCGAAGTATCGGTTGCATCGACTAAAGCCTATTCGAGTATGCTGGTCAGCTTCTCACTACTAGCCCTTCTGCTTGGTCGATCTCGCGATACATCACCACAGCAAGGCAGCAGACACATCAATGATTTAAAACAACTACCAGAGAGCATCCGCAAAGTGTTGCAGTTAGAACCGGCAATAGCAAAAATTGCCAACACATATAAAAACAGCCAAAGCGCTTTTTATATTGGTCGCACAAATGGCTTTCCTATCGCACTAGAAGGCGCACAGAAGTTAAAAGAAATCTCCTACATCCATGCTGAAGCCTATCCCGCATCTGAGTTAAAGCATGGCCCGCTGGCACTGGTAACCAGCAAGACGCCCTGCATCATTGTACTGCCCAACGATGATCTTCTAGCCAAAAGCATTTCAACCATGGAGGAAGTCAAAGCCAGGGGTGGTCCAGTAGTTGCGCTAACCAGTGCTGAGCAGACAACTTCAGATCGCATTGACAAGCTCGCCGACGAGGTCATTCGTGTACCCGACACTGGTGAATTGACCTTACCTGTGATTATGGGTGTGGCACTACAGTTGTTGGCCTACCATAGCGCGTTAAGCCTGGGCCGCGACGTCGATCAGCCACGCAATCTGGCCAAAAGCGTAACGGTCGAGTGAGGTGCGTCAGAATCTGCCTGGGCCTTTAGGTAATTCCACGAACCCATCACCTGGCAGCAGTTATCGAAGGATATCAAAAACTATCGACTGTTAACGAAGCACAGAGTTAGATCGTTTGGTGGCTGCCAGCTATGTCGACTTATGCGACAATAGCGCAACAAAACCCGATCAATCCAAGAGGATACCAAGTTGAGATACCTGCACACCATGGTTCGAGTGAAAAACATCGATGAGTCGCTGGATTTTTACTGTAACAAGCTTGGCATGATCGAAATAAGACGCAAAGAGGTCGAGGCTGGTCGTTTTACACTAATCTTTTTGTCTGGTGCAAAAGATGAGCAAGCTTCACGCGCCAAGAATGCCCCTGAACTTGAACTCACTTATAACTGGGATGCTGAAGACTACGACTCAGGCAGAAACTTTGGCCACCTTGCCTATCGCGTAGATAACATCTACGAAACCTGTCAAAAGCTGATGGATGCAGGGGTCACGATTAACAGACCGCCCCGTGATGGCAATATGGCCTTTATAAAGTCGCCCGACAATATTTCTATTGAGTTGTTGCAAGAAGGTGATGCACTGCCACCTCAACCACCGTGGGCTGAGATGGAAAACACCGGTACCTGGTAGACAGCACAGTGTGCACGTTGCAGTTCAGAACGAGCAGTTCAGAACGAGCAGTTGAGAACAAGTTGTTGAGAATACCCCATGAGTAAATTAGAGATTCATCAGTATTCGTACATGTCTGATAACTATGGTGTGCTACTGCATGCCCCAGCCAGCGGTGAAACAGTCTGCATAGACTGTGGTGACGCCAAGGCCAGTCTGTCTGCACTACAAAAAACAGGCTGGTCGTTAACTGAAATTTGGGTCACACACCATCATGCTGATCATACAGCCGGTGTTATGGAACTCAAGAGCGCGACCGGGGCAACTGTCAGGGGTCCTGCACCCTTGTCACAGAACATCAGCGGTCTTGATGAAACACTAAACGACGGCGATACGTTTGTTTTTGCAAGCCAGGAAGTTCACACAATCCACACACCTGGCCACACAAAAGACATGATCAATTTTTATCTGCCTGACGAAAGTTTGCTTTTCACGGGCGATACATTGTTCACAATGGGTTGTGGTCGCCTGTTTGAGTGTGACGCCAACACCATGCATGAAAGTCTTGCAAAACTCACAGCCTTACCACCGAACACACTGGTATACAGCAGTCACGAATATACGCTTGCAAACGTTAAATTTGCGCTATCGGTAGACCCGGAAAATGCCGCCCTGCGTTCCCGTGCTTCGCATGTTGAATCGCTAAGGGCTGATGGAAAACCAACAGTGCCTTCGACCCTGCAAGAAGAGCTGGATACCAATCCATTTCTTCGTGCCGCAGATAAGAACATTCGCGAATTATTGGATATGCAGTCTGCCGATGACGCCGATGTGTTTGCAGAAATCAGACTTCGCAAAGATAATTTCTGATTTAGAACTTTTAAACGCGCTCTATCTAAACGCGTTCCATCAACAATGCGATTCCCTGCCCCACTCCGATGCACATCGCGCACAGAGCGTAACGCTTTTTGGAAGTTTGCAACTCAATAGATGCGCTTAGCGCTAATCTGGCGCCAGACATGCCGAGCGGATGACCCAAGGCAATAGCCCCTCCATTCGAATTTAAGCGCTCATCGTCGTCCGAAATGCCAAGACGTCTGGTTACCGCCAGCACTTGAGCGGCAAAGGCTTCGTTAACTTCGATAACATCAATATCACTGATTTTCAATTTAAAACGGGCAAGTAGTTTTTCGGTTGCAGGAGCCGGCCCCATACCCATAGTGCGCGGCTCCACACCAACGGTAGTCATTCCCAATATTCTTGCTCGTGGAGTTAATTCATTCTCTTTTACCGCTGCCTCTGATGCCACGATGAGTGCGGTCGCGCCATCGTTTATGCCAGACGCGTTTCCTGCCGTCACAGTTCCATCAGCTTTAAACGGCGTTGGCAAACTTGCCAGTTTCTCCATACTCGATTGCCGCGGATGTTCATCCTGGGCAAATAAAATGTCTTCGCCACGCTTTTGCGTAATACTCATTGATACAATTTCTTGCCCAAGCCGACCTGATTCAATTGCCCGGGCAGCTCTTTGTTGGGACTGACAGGCAAACGCATCTTGATCTGCACGGGATATAGAAAATGCAGTCGCCACATTTTCTGCGGTTTCTGGCATTGAATCCACTCCATACTGTGCTTTGAGTTGAGGGTTAATAAAACGCCAACCCATGGTTGTATCGAATAATTGCGCGTTTCTTGAAAACGCCGAATCAGATTTTGGCATGACAAATGGCGCTCGACTCATACTCTCCACGCCACCAGCT
>CAYTJF010000050.1:0-26499 GCA_964437945.1 uncultured Granulosicoccaceae bacterium | reverse complement strand
GGGTTCGGGTTCGGGTTCGGGGTCGGGTTCGGGTTCGGGTTCGGGTTCGGGTTCGGGTTCGGGCTCGGGCTCGGATTCTGGCTTGGGTTCAAACATTGCCATATTCAATGGCGTTGCTGCCGCAATCGGTGCAGCAGATGAAAACAACTGAGCCCGACTGATTATCAAACTTCCAAACAGAGCAGCATGAATCAGTATGGAAAGCGCAAACCCCAGAAACCGTGCGCTCAACTGTTCTTCCTGGTAAGCACCGACACCTTTTCGAGGGAGAGACGTTTTAATAAATCAATAACATCAACGAACTGCTTGAATTCAACCGTTTCATCGATCAGTAGCAATATTGGTGTCTCTGGTGAAAGCAGCTGTAATTGAAGCGTCGCGCTGTCAATTGAGTTTTCAAATCCGTTTACGTACAGCACACCATCTCTGTCAATGGCGATCTCGACACGTTCTATGTTATCCGATGCGCCATCAGCACTTGAGGAGGGCAAATCTATGTCTAACTGCCCATTTGTAACAAATGTGGCTGTCGTCAGCACGATAGCCAGCAACACCAACATGATGTCAATAAACGGAATGACATTGATAGAGTCAAACTTTTTCATTAGCTGTGATCGGTAACGCCATGAGCCAGCTTCCAAGTCGAAACAAGGCGCTCAGCTTTTGCCACCAGCATGTTGTAGAAAATCATTGATGGAATCGCTACCACTAAACCAAGCGCGGTTGCTTTCAATGCCAGCGCTAATCCAACCATCACAGAATTCGTGTCAATTTGTCCACTTTGGCCGATGTCGTAGAACGTCAGCATGATGCCGAAAACGGTACCAAGTAACCCGACATACGGTGCATTGGATGCAATGGTTGCAATAACCGGCAAGCCTTTGTTTAACTCGATCTTTAGCAATTCAAGTTGCGGATAGCGTTGCACTTTGATGCGACTGTAGCTTATTGCTCGCTCAATGGCGTAGGCTAATGCCAGAAAGCTCATTAGCCCTAACACCGCAAAAACGCTGATATCGAGGTATTGTTTAAGAAGTTCCATGATTAAAACGTTGCCTTGAATCCAAACGAGAAAAAACCGGTTAATTGATGTTCAATTTCTTTCTCTGTGTAGTCTGCATTGTAGTTATATTCAAGCGCGTTTTTGGTCCTCAGGATGTTGAAAAGCTCCAAGTACGCACCCATTGTGTTGTCTTTTTTGCGTTGAAACGTTCGATCGACTCGCAGGTCGACCCGATGGTATGTCGGAAATCGATCAGAGTTCAGTTTGCCAAACACAGGTCGGAAGAATCCAGGTCGATCGGCATCTTCGACGGCCCCGGTAACCGGAGTCACAGGTGCACCACTGTGCGCCCACAACTTCGCACCCAGCGACCATTTTTTATTGAATTTATAATTGCCTACAAAACTGACATTCACTGGTTGATCGTAATCGAAAACAAAACTTTCACCTGTTCTTTTGTCTTTTCGGCGGGCCTGAGAAAAGGATATGGATGTCCAACCCGAAAATTTATCGGTCAGATCTTTGCGTATTAACGTATCAAGCCCGAAGGCGTGGCCTTCACCATCGTTTGAGTAATTCAGTACGGGATCACTTGTGCTCAAGTTATCAAGCGCTTTGTAATACAGTTCTGACTTGACACTCCAACCATTATTTATAAAATGCTGTGCCCCAACCTGCGCGTGTAGCGCGTTACTGTAGCCAAGATTCGGATTACCAAACTCTTCCGAACTTTCCAAAAAGTCTGGTGATTGCTGATACTGTCCAACACCAGCACTGAGTACGGTTTTCTCACTCAACGAATATTCTGCTGCGAAACGAGGCTCGATAAACTGATTGTTGCGTATGTCCTCAGATTGAAACGCCACGCCAGGAAACAAAGCGAGTCGATCAGTTACGTACCAGTTATCTTTAATGTAGGCCTGCGTTGTTGTGAACCTGAACTTCTCCGATAAGGTCACTTGCTGTTCGCCAGTTAACAGACAATCGGCATCAAGTTCACCACAGTTGGGAAGACCTGCGGTGATATCAAGATCAACCTCACCGCGAGTCACTTGTGCACCAACGATTAACTCATGCTGATCGCTCAGTGCATAACTGGCTCTGCTTTTTAACAACAGGGCCTCATCATCTAACTCGTAGTTACCTACTCCGCCAAATTCGCCTCTTTCATTACCGTAGGTGTGTGACAGCAACGATTTGATGCTGAAATTTTCGCTGGCATTATGATCCCAAACAAGCGCTTGCTCGTGAAACTGCGTATCGAACAAATAGTTTCCCGCTAACACGGGATCGGTATCAATGTCCTCAGCATCTTCTGCAACGTTGATTTGAGCTATGTCTTGTGCGCCATTAAATTGCACAGTTAAACGATTGTCTTCGCTGAGTTTCCAGACATACTTGCCTTGGTAATCGGAGTATCTGGGAAACTGATCAATCTTGATTCCATCTTCTTCATCAAGCTGATCACCCAGGAATAAATCCAGGTAGCTGAACCGGCCTGCCAAATAAAAAGATTGTGTATCACTGATAGGACCTTCAATCAAAGCACCGGCTTGCAACAAACTAATATCCACCGTTGTCCTGAATCGATCAGTTTTTGGATCACGCAGTTTCACATCGAAAACACCGCCTGTGACGCCAGCGAATTCGGGGCCATAGGCCGATTGATAAATATCAAAAGACTCGATTAAATCGGCATTAAAAACGCTAATGAGACCGTCGACATGAAATAAATAGTCCACCGGTGCAAAGTCAGCCTCGAAGTAGTTATCGCCCGGCCTCGACCCCCGCACAGCCGGCAATGACTCTTCGTCGTCAGTAAACGTCATGCCCGGCAGTGACTGCAGCGTTCGAACCGGATCACCACCAGAACCAGGAGCGTTTCGTAACGTCTCCCCACTTATGCCAATACCCAGCGGCAATTCGGCTTCGGGCTCACCCTCTTCTTCGACAACAATTTCATCTAATTCAGTGACATCTGATGTATCGCTTTGCGCACTTTGCGCTACGACATCAAGGCTGAATAAACTGCAAATCGTGAACATTGGTATTGCGTACAAACGACGTATTACTAACGTAGTATTACGTACGATGACGTTTGCGGATGCCGCATTAAATTGCGTTTTTGCATCATTCTTAGTTGCCAACCATCTCGATATAACACTCACGAAGCTAGCCATGGATTGTCTACAAAATTGATGTGTGAAGTGTATTTAATTGACCTCGTTGCTTCTGTTTCGGTTTGTATCCTTAAATAATTGGTCTCGGAATGGGCTTTACACAAATCAATTACGAAGTTAAACGATGATGACGAAACCACTGCAAAGCTATGATGCTTAATCCATTGCACACTTTGCCATTCTCCAGCATTGCTAATGCATCATCACTATCGAGCACATGCAACAATATATCTTCATTTTCTGATTTCAGACCATGAACACCAGAAGCCTGTGACAAATCGGCCTCGGCGTAGTAGATAAATACTTCTTCGCTACTGGACCCAGGACTTGCCAGATAGTGCATCACTTCCCTGACGTTCACCAGTGTAATTCCCGCTTCTTCATAAGCTTCTCGAACAGCGACATCTTGCGGTTTTTCAGATGGCTCGATCATGCCGGCTATGACTTCAAGCAACCATGGGTGATCATTACGGTTTCTTGCACCAATACGAAACTGCTCTATCAGCGCAATTCGATCAAGCTTGGGATCGTGAGCGATGACTCCAACAACATTGCCACGAACAAACTGTTCTCGTTCAACCGCCTCAGATTGCCCACCCTCGAATAATGCATGACGGAAGATCATTTTCTCGATGGTATAAAAACCCTTGTATACAAGCTCAGAGGATTCGATTTTCCACTCGCGACTGGGTTCTGATTGTTTGTTTGGTTTGTTCATATCATTTATCGTATTTGAAATTAACGTTGTTTTAGCAAGGCTTCAACACCTGCAACATCATCAGGGTGATCAACACCCGCTACCACGTCATCTACCAAATCCACATGGATTCGACCGCCGTTATACAGCACTCTTAACTGTTCTAACTGTTCTTCCTGCTCTATTAATGCAGCGGTTAAGCTGGAGAATTTTTTTAGGTAGTCACAGCGATAGGCATACAGACCAATGTGTATATAGCTTATAGGAAAACCATCGGCGATAGCGTTTTCACGCCTGAATGGAATCGACGCGCGACTAAAATACAGCGCCATATTTCGATGATCCCGAACAACCTTGACACGATGGCTATTACGGTAGTCGTCGATACAACTAACCGGACTGCAAAACGTTGCCATGTTCGCATCGCTGTACGTATGCAAGTTAGTCGACAGTTGATTCAATAAACTGGCAGGTGTTGCTGGTTCATCGCCTTGCAAACCAACGATGATGGTGTCGTCAGACCAACCACGATGCGTGGCAACTTCTGCAATCCTGTCTGTGCCACTCACATGTGATTCATCGGTCATTTCAACATCGGCACTGACACTTTCACAAAGATCAGCGATACGCTGATCATCAGTTGCGACAACAATGTTAGTGGCATCAGACTCGCGCGCTCGATCGATGACATGCAGAATCATCGCCTTGCCATTTAACGGATGTAATGGTTTACCTGGGAATCGGCTCGAACCGAAACGACTTGGAATTACAATATTAAATTCGTTTTTTGCCATGATTTCAGATTTTTAACACCCGGTTTTTCGCATGTTCAATTTAATTTCTCGATCATATTTTCAATCGCCTGATCAAGATCTGAATCGAGATTGGCGATTACACAAACTTCATAAATAGAAGTCAAATCCTGGTCCAATGCACGAATTTTAACGGCATCTTTAGATGTGATCAGTATTGGAAGTTGATCATCGAACGTAATATCTTTGACTGTATAGCGATGATGATCTGGCATAGCATGCTCAAGCACTTCAAGCCCTGCAGCGCGCAACGACGAAAAATACCTGTTCGGATTGCCAATACCTGCTACCGCATGGACTTGTTGACCCTGCAACGACTCCAGTGTAATAGCATGCTGGTCCGCCAAATTCCGCAGCGCTTCAATTTTAAGATAGAAATGGCCTGTCGCAGACCAACTATTCGATGACAGATGTAACGATGTATTTGGAGGCGGTTTTGATGCTGGTATTGATGTGCTGGCTATTGAGCTGGCGCTGTTCGCTTTTTGCAGCGCAACAATATCTACATGGCTCAGCCGCTCGGGTCGTTCACGCAAGGGTCCGGCTGGTAGCAACCATCCGTTACCCAGCATTCTTTGGCCATCGACTACTGCCAGCTCAACGTCTCGATGCATTGCGTAATGTTGCAAACCATCATCACTAATGACCACATCAACGTCATTATTGGCGATAAGCCAATTTACTGCAGCACTTCGATCAACACATACACAAACTGGCACACCTGTTTCGCAAGCCAGCAGCACAGGTTCATCGCCACCAAGTTCAACTGGTGTATTTGAATCGACCATACGAGGGAGTTTGGCAGGTTCGGCGCCGTAGCCTCGACTTACAATACCCGGTTTTTTTCCCATTGATTGGCATTGTTTTACCACGGCACTGACAATAGGTGTTTTACCAGTCCCACCGACGCTAATGTTGCCTACGACAATCACCGGTACGGCAAATTCGTGTACTTTGAGAATACCGGCTTTGAACAACTTGAATCGGATATGAACAACACAGCCAAAGAGCACAGAAACCGGTAACAGTAACCACGCCATCAAACCCCTCTTTTGCCAGAAATGGCTCAATGGTTATCCGCATGCAATTGATGCAAACGACTGTAGTGTGTATCGGTGGCCAGTAATTCGGCATGGGTACCAGTTTCAACCACATTCCCATTATCCATAACAACAATGACATCGGCGCGCTCGATAGTGGAAAGCCTGTGCGCTACGACCAGCGTTGTTCTGGTTTGCATCAAGGCATCCAGGCCTTGCTGTACTTTTCGTTCCGATTCAGTATCGAGCGCCGAGGTGGCCTCATCAAGAATAAGAATGGGTGCATTTTTTAAAATTGCGCGAGCAATAGCAACCCGTTGTCGTTGACCACCAGACAACATAACACCATTCTCGCCAACCATAGTGTCGTATTGGTCGGGAAAATCCATAATAAAACCATGCGCATGAGCGGTTTTACATGCATCTACCAAATCGGACTGCGTAAGCTCTTTTTTACTGCCATACGCAATATTGTTGGCAATGGTATCGTTAAAAAGCATCACATCCTGACTGACATAAGCGATCGAATCACGAAGCGATGCCAGTGTGTAATCGGTTATGGACTTACCATTTATCTCAATAGTGCCGCCACTCATTTCATACAATCGCGGAAGCAGATTAACCAACGAGGTTTTTCCGCTACCCGACTCGCCAACGAACGCAATCGTCTGCCCCGAGCCAATAGACAAGTCCACCTTGTGCAGCACGGCAGGTTTATTTTGTAAATACTGGAGTCCCACCGATTTGTATTCAATTGTTTTAATGGGTTGAGCAAGCTCAAAGGTGCCAGTATCTTGTTCAGAGGCAAGATCTAACGTGGCAAACAATGTTTCCCCTGCTGCTATACCATTTTGAATTTGGTTATTTAATGACGTTAGACGGCGCAATGGCTGAAACAACAATAACATCGCTGTTACAAACGCCATGAATTCACCCGGGGACAATCGTTCCGCGATCTTACCGCTGGTTGCTACATAAACAATAATTGCCAGTGCAATGGCAACCAGCATTTGAATCACAGGTACGTTCAAAGCCCGAATAGCGGTTTCACGCATATTAAATTCGCGATTACGCTCATTAACCAGTTCGAAATGATTCTCCTCAGTTGCCTGACCACCAAAGATCTTGATTACACGACTACCGTCTACTGCTTCTTGAATAACGTGACTAACCTCTCCCATTGAATCCTGAATGTTACGGCTCACAGCACGGAATTTTCGGCTAACACGATCAACAATGATGCCGATAATCGGGCCAATAATCAGAAAACACAGCGATAATTCCCAACTCTCATAGAACATGTATCCAAGCAACCCAATCGCCGTCAGTGAGTCTCGCACCATGATCGTAAGCGTTGTGCTGGCGGCATGCGCGACACGTTGCGAATTAAAGGTGATACGAGAGATAAGCTCACCGGAGGATGCATTATCGTAAAACCGTGTTGGCAGTGTCAGGTATTTTGAGAAGACTTCTTTTCGTAACTGCTTTATAACGCTCCAACCAATCCACGACATGTAGTAGGTTGAAGCAAACCCTGCTATGCCACGCACAATAAAAATAAGAATGATTAAAATCGGTACAAACAAGATCGCCTGCTTGTCTTGCTCTACAAAACCAACATCCAGAAGGGGCTTCATTAGCGCGGCAAAGCTGGTCTCAGTAATCGCATAGCCAATCATGCCAACTATGGCATAGGCGAATTGTCGTTTGAACGGTTTAATGTAAGCAAGCAATCGCCTGTAGATTGCGGTGGCCGTTGGTTGGTTGTCTTTTGTATCAATGCTGCTCATAGAAAACAGCTTGTGCGTGAAAAACAACTTGCGCCTGCATAACGACAATGATTGCTGAAATGATGCAATTGACTTTGTATGATGACACGTTAAATTGCACTGCTGATGACACTACTATTGAGCAGAATGTACTGAGCAGAATGGCTTTACTCGGTCGATTGTGATGTGGCTATTGACATGCGCAGCATACCCATCTGACCGGCTGCATCCATTGCCGTAACAACTGCCTGATGAGGGGTTTGTGCATCTGCCCGAATGATAAGTGGCATGTCGCGATTACCACCGGTTACTTTATGCAGGGCTGCCTGTACCGACTCTGCATCTGACTTTACCAGTTCCTGATCGTTGATGTAGAATCGTCCAGCGGCATTGATGACCACTTCAAGAGTATCGGTTTTAGCCTCCTCAGCCGTATCACTTGCCTTGGGTAACTGCAAAGATATTTCAGATTCTTTCTGAAACGTTGTGGATACCATAAAAAAGATCAGCAGCAGGAACACAACATCAATAAGCGGTGTCAGGTTAAGCTCCAGCTCTTCTCTTGGATGGCGTCTGAACTTCACGGTGCGACCCGAGCCTTGGATTGACGCTTTTGTAATACGTCAACCAATTTCAACGATTCCTTTTCCATATCAATGACCAGACCATCAACGCGGCCTCGGAAATACCGGTAAAACATCAGCGATGGAATAGCGACCATCAAGCCACTAGCAGTGGTTACCAGTGCCGTGGATATGCCTCCCGCCAACAGGGCGGGATTACCAACACCTACATTGGTAATGTTGGTGAACACCTTGATCATTCCGACAACCGTACCCAACAAGCCGAGCAGCGGAGTAACCGCCGCAATCGTACCCAAAGCGTTCAGGTATCGTTCCAGCTCATGTGCAACGTGCCCACCAACTTCCTCAATAGAGGCTTTCATTAAGTCACGTTCCTGAGTACGGGTCATTAAGCCCGCAGCCAATACCCTGCCCAGCGGCGATTCTTGCTGAATCTCTCTGACTTTCTCATCGGTCAGCTGTCTGGCGCTGGCCATTCGCCATACATCAGCGACCAGATTTGTGGGTATGATTTTTTCCTGTTTCAGTGTCCAGAAACGTTCACCAATAATGGCAACCGCAACAATGGAGCATATGATAATCGGCAGCATCAATAAGCCACCAGCACTGACTATTTCCCACACGTTATTTTGTCCTTGTTAAAGACTCGTCTGTTCAGGCAGACGGTTTAATCGTGAACGGCAATCAATGATCGGCCGAACCAGAGTAATGAAGGTCGACTATCAGATCGAACCCAAACTAGTATTCTTCTAGTACTTCCAAAATAGTACTTCCAAAACCCATACTTTCTTATATTTTTTAGTATTTTATAGTGCATTTATAACGCATTTGCGTTGCAGCACTCGGATTTTACTCAAGCCGCATCATTCTACAACACTTCGATTTGCAAATCGCCAAAAGCGCGTCCAGAGTGTGCCAATCTTCTGGCAATATGGAAACAATTAATCGCATCGAGTCAGTACTTGTACCTCCTGCGGTTGTTCCAATATTGATCAGCCGGGACGCGCAATCCGGATTGGTTAAACTGCATCGACACAGCACCTCCGACACCGGTGGTAAACGTCGTGGCCCCTGCCCGCTCGTAGCGAGACACAACGTCAGCGTGAGGAAACCCATACGCATTTCGTTCTCCGGCTGCGAAAATGACATATTCTGGTGGCAGCAATGACACAAACTCGGGTATCGAGGACGAACGGCTACCGTGATGTGGAGCCACCATGACGGTCACCGGAAAAACCTCGCCAATGCGATCTATTAGCAGCTGTTCAGATTCAGATTCAATATCACCGGTGAGTAATATTCGAGTATCGCCGTAATGGATGAGTAAAACACACGAAAGATTGTTGTCAGAGCCCACATCGCCTATGCCTGGATGCAAAAAACTGAATGTCACCTCATCGAGGACAAAAGATTGACCCGCCAAACAAGCTTGTGCCCCATGCTCAGAACCGTGTGTATTGTCACCACTGTAGAGGAAGGTTTCCGGATACAAACTTAGCAAGGAGTCCAAACCACCGGCGTGATCATCGTCGCCATGAGAAACGACGCTCACATCAATCACTGAACGACCCTGCGATATCAGAAATGGTTGGATTACTCGCTCGACCATTGTTGTGTTGGCAGGCAGGCTTTTGCCAGTATCGAACAAAATAGTGTGATTGTTGGTGAATAAAACCACTGATAGCCCTTGCCCGACGTCGAGTACATGTAATTCAAGTCCTCGAACCGGTTTGCCAAGCAGGTTCAATACGACAACCGGCGCAATTAACGGTACGCTCATCCATCGTACTCGCAGCCCTCGCGGTGCAAAAAGTAGTATAAGACCCACCAAAACACAGAAAAACAACAGCGGACCTGCAACAAATAACGGAACATTCGATGCAGGCAAGGATAAAAGCCATTCAAGCAAGTCAAACAGAATAGCTAGTACCCACTGAACAACAATCAACAGTAAATTAGCAAAGCCAGGCCAGCTTGATGCGAATAAAGCGATAAAAAACGACATTGGCACAACCAGAAACCCCACCACGGGCACGGCAATCACATTTGCCAACGGTGCAAGTACCGCTCCTTGCTGAAAAAACCAGGCTGATGCTGGCAGTAGCACAATACCCAGCTTTATGTGGATACCCAGCAAGCTGTTCAGTTTTGCGCTTCGATGCAAACGACCATTGTGCAAATAGAACAGTGCCGATACAGTCCCGAACGACAACCAAAAACCAACCGATAGGACGGAAAGCGGATCGATCAATAAAATCAGCAACAAAGCCAACAACAATGCTGAATCAGGTGGCCAAACTCTTCTTGCCACTGATGTGCCGGCAAAAACACCCAGCATGATTAAAGCGCGCTGTGTGGGTAACGAAAAACCAGCAAACGCAGCATAGACACATGCACCCATGCAGCTAAACACGATACAAAAGATCGGCTTTGTACACCATCGATGGCTGAGCCCACGGGTAGCGCGGCTTAACAGCTGCCACATCCCTGCTGCAAACAGATAAAACCAGCCACTGATGAGTCCAATGTGCAAGCCTGAGATAGCTAGCAAGTGCGCCGTGCCCGAGCGCCTCAGGGTTTGCCATTGTTCGGGTAAGACACCGTTGGTCACTCCGACGGTTAAACCTTGAACAAGGCCTGAGTATTCATTGGCAGCCGGTAGTGTCTGGGTTTGCCCTGCTATTGACTGGCGTATAGCAGACAACTGGTGTGGCTGGCTTTTTAACCGCCTCGGCTCCGGGGTATCTCTAACGTAGCCGGTGGCATGAATGCGATGTTGAAACAACCACCTCACGTAGTTAAAGCCACCTGGATTGCCAAGGGATGCCGGCGGTTTCAATCTGGCTACCAATTGCCATTGATCGCCTGCGCGTACAGCGTAGCTTGAACCGCCATACCAGCTTAGTTTAATTTGATGCGGACTGGATTCTGGTTTCTGACCAACAAATTGATCAATACGCAACACAAAACTGACGCGCCGCGTATCTTCTTCGGGCACGCTAATAACCGTTCCGATCAACAGGTAATCGGTCTGTGATTCAATTGATGTAAATTGTCGGTTTGTTTGATGGTACAGATTTAATTGAGCAAGCAATCCACCCAAACATAAACCAATGCATGCTAACTGCCAATGACGATCGTGTTTTAACGACACGAATAGACCCATTGGCACCACAAGTGCAAACACCAGAGCGAACATCAAGGCGATCACAAAGGCAATCACAAAGGCAATCACAAAGGCAAAAGAAGAGCTCGCCCACAAGATGCACGCCAGGCCTACGGTAAAACCAACTGTAAAGCTACGCACGGTAACTATGGTTTAATTAGGTAAAATTTATATAATCTGCTTAATCCAGATAGACGACAGACGATATCTGATACGATCAACCAACTAACAGGACACGCACACGTATCATGCCACGCCGCTGGCTTCAGCAGAGATTGCCGACACACAAACAATTGCATGAGCAGTTGGGTGTTGATATTAGCGGTAAGCGTCCGCAATCCAAGGTTATGGATTGGGTAAAACAGAAGCTTGCCGACCCGATGTTGTGGCATCTTAACCGCCGATCGGTTGCCGGAGCGGTGGCAGTGGGATTGTTCATCGGCTGGTTGCCAGTGCCGATGCAAATGTTGATTGCTGCATTGCTTGCAGCTACCGTGCGCGTCCATGTGCCGGTCTCCGTTGTGCTGGTTTGGTTCAGTAATCCGATTACTTTTCCGGCATTACTTTATGCTGCCTGGTTTATCGGGTCAAGCATTCTTGGAACACCCATGATTGTAAAACCTTTATCGATGAATGTTCTGGCCTTTCTGCAGGCCACTGCTAGCGCCTGGCCAGTTATATTGTTCGGCAGCCTGTTTTGTGCAACCCTGTTTTCGGTGCTTGGCTATGTGCTCACCAACGCGCTATGGCGCATGGTGGCAGTCCGGCGTTGGCGAGCACGTGCGCATAGGCATCACAAGCCTTCCGACAAGGTTCCATGAGTTAGGGTCAGTACCGTATCCATGCGCGAAGCCAGCTTTGTGTCATGGGTCACGATCAAGAAACTCGTCGCAGATTCCAGATTCAATTCGAGCAGCAGCTCGTACACTTTATCTGCAGTGCCTTCGTCGAGATTACCCGTCGGCTCATCAGCCAGAACCACTTGTGGGTCATTGACCAAAGCACGCGCAATCGCAGCGCGCTGACGTTCTCCACCGGATAGTTCCGACGGCTTATGTCGTTGCCGGTCACCCAAACCTACACGCGCCAGTAAATGTGCCGCTTTTTCATTCGCTTGCGCGACCGAGTTCTTGCGGATAAGCAACGGCATACTGACGTTTTCCAAAGCCGTGAATTCAGGTAGCAAGTGATGAAATTGATAAACAAAACCCAGGTGCTTGTTACGCAGCGCACCACGCGCCCGCTGACTCAGTTTTGATAAATCTTGTCCGGCCAGAACAACCTTTCCCTCAGTAGGCTTATCGAGACCACCAAGTAAATGAAGTAACGTACTTTTACCACTTCCAGACGCACCAACAATACCAATACGGTCGCCGCGGTTTACTTTTAACGACAAGGACTTGAGTACATCAACGCTTAAGTCACCCTGCGAATATTGCCTACTAATATTGGTTGCCACCAATACTTCACTGGTGGAGTCACTAGTTGACGCACTCGATCGTGCACCCATTTCTAAACTCGAATTCATCGGTGTTACTCGTAGGCCAGTGCGCTTGCAGGATCGGTACGTGATGCTCGCCACGCCGGATATAAAGTAGCCAGAACGGATAAACCAAACGACATCAGTGCGATGCGACCCACATTAGGCCACTGAAGATCGGACGGCATTTTATCAATGTAGTACACCTCCGGGTTGAGCACAGGACCGGTAAAGCGTTCGATGAATGGCACCACAACATCGATATTGGATGCGAGCAATACACCGCCAATAACACCCACTACCGTTCCGACCACCCCAATAAGCGTGCCCTGAACCAGGAAAATGCTCATGATGCTGCCAGGTGAGGCGCCTTGTGTACGCAAGATGGCAATATCGGCCTGTTTGTCCTGTACCATCATAACCAGCGTGGAAACAATGTTGAAAGCGGCAACCGCGACGATCATCGACAGAATGATAAACATCATCGTCTTTTCCATTTTTACAGCCAGAAAATAATTGGCATTTTGTTGTGTCCAGTCACTCACATAGTAGTTAAAACCTACCGTGTTCTTGATATCACGCGCAACGAACGGTGCTCTGCCAGTGTCCTCAAGTTTCAACCTGACGCCGGAATAACCATCTCCCATTTTTAATAGTTTGGCCGAATCCTTGGCATGCATCACAGCCATGTTGCGATCAAACTGAAACATACCAAAACGGAACAGGCCCGTTACGGTAAAGCGTTTTATGCGCGGTACAAATCCAACGGGGGTTACGCTGGCCTCTGGTGTAATAACCATCACTTTGTCGCCTACCAACGCCCCAAGATACGCAGCCAGATCAGCGCCGAGTATGATGCCGTACTCACCTGGCTGTAACGATGCGCTCAGTGATTCGGTGTTTTCCAGCTTATCGACCAATTCGGAAACCGAACTCTCCTGATCAGGCTCGATACCACGGATCAACGCACCTGTTGAGCGCCCGTCTGCCACCAGCATGACTTGTCCTTCCACGTACGGCGCAGCACCGAGCACTTCGGGATGAGTGCTGACCTGATCAACAATCGACTGCCAATCTTGCATTGGTTCACCGAATGTGGTCACTGTCGCGTGAGAAGAAGCCCCGACGATGCGTTGTCTCATCTCCTTTTCGAAGCCACTCATTACCGAGGTCACAGTTATCAGTGCAGTCACCCCCAATGTGATGCCAACAATGGAGATCAACGAAATAAAAGAGATAAAATGGTTACGTCGCTTTGCACGCGTGTAGCGTAATCCGACGAAAAATTGATACGGTTGAAACATGTAATGTATTTGGCCTTGACCCGTGAATTCGACAACACTTGCACGAAAGGTTCGCTTCCAGCTTCGCAAACCCTTGCAACCCAATTCGCAACAAACCGCAACAAATCGCGACAAATAATGTGTGTAACCCAATGCCGAGTTTCAGCCGTCCGAGTATCAGTATAGGAAATATGGGACAATTGGGTACGCAAAAGTCCTACCGATTTACTTATTTCCCGACCCACCATGGCACCAAATGACTCGAACGTAACTCTTTTGCCGCTTGCAAAAGCCTCCCAAAAGCACTGGGGACAGCTGTATGGCTCCGCAGAATCACTCGCTATCGCCGAATTCGCTCTGCAATCGGACGCGCTGGTGGTCGTGGTGGCCGCTAATACCCCTGATCTGTTGAACCTGGAGGCAGAACTTGGATTCTATTGCCAGCCCGGTACGCCCATGCAAACGTTCAGTGACTGGGAAACGCTAACCTACGATCGCGTTTCTCCGCACCAGGATATTATTTCACAACGCATTCGAACACTCTACGCCCTGCCCAAACAGGAAAAAGGTATCTTGCTCATCACAGCTGCCGCTTTGATGCAGCGACTACCACCACGCACCTTTCTCGAACAACACGCGCTGATTATTCGAACTGGCGAAAACCTGCAACTTGACCATTTTCGAGAACGCCTGGTCGACGCGGGTTACCGCGGTGTTGCCCAGGTGGAAGAACGTGGCGAATTCGCCGTGCGCGGCTCAATTCTCGATTTGTATCCGATGAGCAGTAACCTGCCCTTTCGGGTCGAATTTTTCGACGAAGAGATCGAAACCATTCGCACCTTTGACCCGGATACCCAGCGAGGCCTTGACAAAGCAACAACAATCGAATTACTGCCAGCGCATGAATTTCCTCTCAATGAAGATGGCATAGCACTGTTCCGACGCCAGTTTCGCAACACGTTTGAGGCAGAGAGCAAGAACAGCCCGTTATATGAGGACGTCTCAGCCGGTCGCGCACCCTCAGGGATTGAGTATTACTGGCCACTGTTTTTTGAAGAGATAACCGATATTTTCGACTACTTGCCAGCCAATGCAAACTTTATTCATGTTGATGGCGCTGATGACGGCATGCAGAGTTTTTGGGACACAACCGCTGATCGGTTTGAACAGCGTCGACACGATGTCGAACGACCCATTCTGACGCCAGACCAGCTTTTCATTGAACCTGAGCAAATGCACAAGCGCCTTAAAGCGTTTCATTGCATTTCAACTCAGCGCTATGAAATAGAAAACACCGCAAGAACCGGGTTTAACTACCCAACCAAAACACCCGATTTGTATCCGGTAGATGCCCGCGCTGAACGACCCATGGGCCCGCTACAAGACTTCATTACCAGTTTTAAAGGTCGCTTGTTATTTGTAGCTGAATCAACAGGTCGGCGGGAAGCTCTGCTCGATCAGTTAGTTGGAAATCGACTCACACCCGAAACCGTGGATAGCTGGTCGGCGTTTTTGAACAGCGATAGAGATTTATGTCTGACCACCGCATCGCTTGATCGCGGCGTTTTGATGCCAGACGCAAAAGTTGCGGTAATTACTGAGTCACAGCTTGGAGCTGGCAGAGTTAAACGCCGTGAACGCCGTCGACCTACCCGCGACTCTGATGCGATCATTGCCAACCTGACCGATCTGTCAATTGGCGCACCGGTTGTTCACCTTGATCACGGCGTTGGTCGATATCAAGGCCTGACCAGCATGGATGTAGGTGGAATGGAAAACGAATACGTCACTATTCACTATGCCGGCGATGACAAACTCTACGTACCCGTATCATCATTGCACCTGATTTCCAGATACACAGGTTCAAGTAGCGATACCGCACCATTACACAAATTAGGCAGTGATGCCTGGCAAAAAGCGAAACGAAAAGCAGCTGAAAAAGCCTATGACGTCGCTGCCGAGTTACTCGAAATTCATGCCCGGCGCGCGGCTCGCACAGGCTTTGCTTTCCCATCAAATTCTAACAACTACAGCGTTTTCTCCGATGCTTTTGCTTTTGAAGAGACACCTGATCAGCTCAGTGCCATTGACAATGTGGTAAGCGATTTAAGATCAAATCAGCCAACCGATCGGGTGGTGTGTGGTGATGTAGGCTTCGGTAAAACTGAAGTGGCTATGCGAGCCGCCTTTGTGGCTGTTGATGCAGGTAAGCAGGTAGCGGTTTTAGTACCAACCACGTTGCTGGCCAAACAACATCACCAGAACTTTCTCGATCGGTTTGCTGACTGGCCTATTCAAATTGAATCGCTATCACGCTTTGTAAAACCAAAAGATCAAAAAGCCATTCTTGACAAATTGAGTGCCGGTGGTATCGATATCATTATTGGCACCCACAAACTCATTCAGAAAGACGTTAAATACAAAAATTTAGGGTTGGTAATTATCGATGAAGAACATCGATTTGGCGTGCGCCACAAAGAACATATGAAAGCTTTGCGATCTGAAATAGATATTGTAACCCTCACCGCAACACCCATTCCTCGCACACTGAACATGGGCCTGGCTGGTATGCGAGATCTTTCAATCATTGCAACTCCGCCGCAACACCGGCACGCAATAAAAACTTTTGTCGGACAGTGGTCTGATGTACAAATTCGAGAAGCTTGCGAGCGTGAGCTCACTCGAGGTGGTCAAGTCTACTTTTTACATAATGAGGTTGCTACCATAGAGCGCATTACGCGCACTTTGGAAGAGATCTTACCGGACGCCAAAATACAATACGCGCATGGACAAATGCGTGAATCTGATCTGGAAGCCGTCATGGTCGACTTCTATCATCAACGTTTCAATATTTTGGTAGCCACAACCATTATTGAAAGTGGTATCGATATTCCAAGTGCCAACACCATTATCATCAATCGTGCAGACAAACTTGGGCTTGCACAATTACACCAACTTCGAGGCCGCGTTGGCCGGTCCCATCATCGTGCTTATGCCTATCTGATTACCCCACCAAAGGGCGTTATGTCGCGTGACGCAGAAAAACGACTCAGCGCAATCGAATCACTCGAAGATCTCGGTGTAGGATTTACACTTGCAACACATGATCTTGAAATTCGAGGCGCAGGCGAGCTACTCGGTGAGGGACAAAGTGGCCAGATTCAGGAAATTGGCTTTACACTCTATACCGAACTGCTTGAACGCGCTGTCAAGGCCCTAAAATCAGGACAACTCCCAGACTACGACACACCTCTGGCACAGGGCACTGAGGTTGACTTGGGTGCGCCCGCCTTGCTTCCCCAGGATTACGTGCCCGATGTTCATCATCGATTGATTCTATACAAACGTATTGGTGCGGCAAAAAGCGAAGCTGAACTAAAAGAATTGAAAATCGAGTTAATTGATCGTTTCGGTTTGTTGCCACAACAAACCGGTAATCTATTTGATGTTATGCAAATCAAATTGCGTTGTGCAAAGCTGGGGATCGAACGACTTGAAATGAACGCCCACGGGGGGCGTATTCTGTTCAACAAAAAACCGAATATTGACTCAATGGCATTGATCACGCTAATACAAAAATCGGAAAAAAACTATCGCTTTGATGGACAGCAGATGCTGCGCATCAGCCAGGAGCTCGACGATGCAGAACAGACACGCAATTTTATTGACACATTACTTGACAAATTAGCCGTCAAAGACGCTGAGATGGTAACGTGAATGAGATGATTACCGGTATTGTTCCGCTACGCATACAACGCCTAAGTCCGTTTTGCACGTATACTATTGGAGTGAGAATCAACCGTGACATGAGTGAACCATGCCAACCGTAGACACCAGAAGAGATACTAAAAGAGACACAAAAAGAGACACCAAAAGAGACACCAAAAAAAAATTATTGGCGATGCGACTGCATGCATTGGGTTTTCTTGCATTGGCTACCCTGGCTACTCTAATGTTCGGCTCAGCCGCTTATGCCCAAGAGCGTAACTATCTTGTTGAGGTGCTGATATTTGAGAATCTGTCAGAATCGGACAAAGCCACTTCTGGAGGTATTTACCATCCTAAAATAACATCAGCTATTGGTTTGACTGATGATAAAGCAGCATCTTTAGGATTTTCCCTGCTCGATGATGCATATGCGCTAGAGGAAGCGGCAGAGCAAATCCGTAACAGCGGTAAGTACCGGCTGTTAAGACACTTTGCCTGGCGACAACCTGGTCTTGATGATAATAATGCCGAAGCTATACGAATAAACATCGGCGATACCATACCGATCTATCTGCCTGAAGATGTTACCCCCTATGAAACGTTCATACCTGCATCATTGCAACCATTACCGTCGCAAAGCAGAAAAATCGATACCACTACGATTAGCGGTACATTAAAAGTGAGGCTCGGGCGATTCTTGCACCTCGACACAAAACTGGTCTTTACCGATGTTGAAAAGCAGAAAAGTTACCGACTGTCACAAAGCCGCAAAATGCGCTCGAGCGAGTTTCACTACATCGACAACCCCCGATTCGGCCTTCTGGTAAAAATTCTTCCACTGAACGAGGCCTCAAACTAGGGTTCCGTGAGTAATTGACAAGAGTAGAAGACAAGGGTAGTTGATAACACACCCCTTCCACAATTCAACCGCTTAAATAGGTACTGGTTTGCAAAACGGGTGTTTTCGACACCCTTACAAGACCACCTTAGCCGCTATTCAGGATACGTTCAGTCTGGTATCGGTAGAGTGTTCACAACGTCAACACAGGACGTTGCCAACACAAAAGCGAGGCTTTACATGAAAACACTAATTGCAGCCACCGTACTTATCGGAATCGGCAACCTTGCACTAGCAAATGATAGGGGTCCACAGCGTCAACACTTCACAGAGTACGCGACCGTTATCGATGTCGAACCTATATTCCGACAAGTACGCCATGAAAAACCCCGGCAAGAATGCTGGATTGAACAGGAAGAACATGTTGTTATCCGCGAAGGCTCGAACCGGTCTTTTAACCAAACACGCCGACAGTCACGCTCACGCGGTCACAGCGGCGGCGATGTTATTGTCGGTGGCCTGATCGGCGGGGTAATCGGAAATCAACTCGGTAAAAACAGCAGTCGCGGTGCACGTAACGGCGCAACCGTAGCAGGTGCTATAGTCGGGTCGGTCATTGCGAATGAAGCGCGAGGCAATGAAGTTAACCGACACCGTCGGTACAAGCATCGCAATCAGAGCCACCGAACGATACCACAGCGAATAGTAACAACACGGCCAGTTGAACACTGCAAAGAAACCGTGCACACTTCCTATGAGCAACGGATACAAGGTTATAACGTCACCTATGAGTATCGAGGCAGAACGCTACAAACACGTATGAAACGCGACCCCGGTGATCAAATAGAGTTGCACGTCAGTGTGACACCCTCAGGCCATTAGGATAAAGCCGCTGGGATTATGCGGTGGGATAAAGCCATTAGGATTAACATGAGTAATCAACATCACACAATCAATTCACCACGCGCAGCCAAACAGGATTGTTTGGCCGCGCGTAGACTACCTGGTGTGCATAGATTGCCTTGTGTTTTCAGTCCAGTGTTAACCCTGATTATGCTTATCTTCATACTCAGCGCCGGCGTCGCCACAACTGCAATTGCAGATGGTGCACAACGCTCGCGAGCACAAGCAGTGCAGATAGCAAAGTCACGTAGCGGTAACGGCCGTGTGCTAAGCGTAAACAAGAGAGTAGACAAGAACGGCAACTCTGTATTCGCTGTTAAAATCATTGTTAATGGCAGAGTGAAAGTCTATGCCATTCCTGAATTCGCAAGGTAAGATCAGCCAGTGCGAGCCCTAGTTGTAGAAGATGAACAAACGCTTCGCGAACAGATTGAAGTAGCGTTAAGAGAACACGAATACGCGATCGATTCTGCAGGAGATGGTGATGAAGGTTTGTATCTGGCCACTACCATGCCAATCGATATTGCCATTATTGACCTGGGTCTACCCGGAATTGACGGGCTCACATTAATACGTAAACTGCGTAAAAAAGAGTGCTCTTACCCGGTGCTCATTCTTACCGCCAGAGACAATTGGCAGGATAAAGTCGAGGGCCTTGAAGCTGGTGCCGATGACTATTTAGCCAAACCGTTCCATATGGAAGAGCTAATGGCTCGACTACGCGCACTATTGCGCCGTTCGGGTGGTTGGTCAGAGTCACAATTGCACTTCGGGCGTCTGACCATCGATACCCGCACTCAAAAAGTTAATGTTGATAACGAACCGGTTGAGCTAACCGCGTATGAATACAGAGTACTCTCCTATCTTGGCACTCATGCAGGCAGTGTCATTAGCAAAGCCAAATTGCTCGATCACTTGTACGAAGAAGAAAGTAATCCTGACCCCAATGTAGTGGAAGTGTTCATTCGACGATTGAGAAAAAAACTGGATAAGGATAAAACCCTTAATCCAATCGAAACTTTGCGAGGCCGTGGCTATCGCCTTGCACTCGATCGCGAACGCGAACCCACTATCTCGACCGACTAGGGCGTGTCACTCATACCCATCGCGCCCTGTTGCGTCACGTAGACCCCAAGTGAAATCTATATCCGCAAGACTGCTTACCGGCACTGCCATCGTCATGGCGATCTTTGTTCTATTGACCGGTCTGTCTATTAGCTATTCTGTAAAAAAACGAGCTGAAACGGCGCTGTTTGATCGATTGCAAGGCCTTGTCTATGGCATTTTGGGTGCAACTGAAATAGACGAAGATCTGCGCCTGGTGGTTAATGAACTGGCACTGCCCGATCAGCGCTTGAACAGTGCAACCAGCGGTTTGTATGCCGAACTCATCGGAAACGGCGGTGCCACTGTATGGGAGTCTAAGTCGGTGTCTGCTGTGGTTCCGAACGTGGCCTACTCACCGATAGGGGAGTGGATATTTGAACGTATTGACCACGATGGGCAAAACGATGTCCATCGAATGCAAATGGCTACTGTGTGGGAACTCGAATCGGGTGAAGAAGTGCCGTTTATTGTTCATGTGGTTGCAAACGCCGAGATTCTGACCGGGCAACTACGCCGTTTCGACCAAACTCTTTGGCTGAGTTTGCTGGGTTCCTCTGTAGCACTACTGCTCCTGCAACTGTGGATTTTGAATCGTTCGTTGCGACCATTACATCACATCGGTTCGGAATTACATGAAATTGAACATGGCACACGTGACAAGCTTGATGAGAATGTGCCAGGAGAACTGAAACCACTGGCGAGAAGTATAAATTTGCTATTGGTCAGCGAAAAAAATCGCCATCAACAGTATCGCCATTTGCTGACCGATCTTGCCCACAGTCTCAAGACACCCTTGTCTGTATTAAACAATCTGCACACAAACAACGCAAACAACGCAAACAACGCAAACAACGCAAACAACGCAAACAACGCAAACAAATTTGGCACAACTCAGCCTGAGCATTTAGGTCACGCGACAAATATCATCGGCGAACAAACAAGCCAAATGCAAAAAACCATTGATCGGTACCTGCAAAGAGCCGCCATGCGAGCACCTCAGTATCTGTCCAAACCTGTCTCTCCGTTGCCTGTGCTAACCAAACTGTGCGACTCACTATCAAAGATTTATCAACACCCTACACCTGCATTTGACGTAGATATTAGCGACCAGTTTAAAGTGCGTTTGGCTGATGTGGATTTGTACGAGTTGTTGGGTAATGTTCTGGATAATGCCTGCAAGTACGGATCGGGCCTGGTAAGCATTACAGCAAACAATGACAATAATACATTGTACATTGATGATGATGGACCCGGCTTTCCTGAAAAATTCGGCTCAACGTTACTCGAACGGGGCGCGCGCGCCGATACAATGGTAGAGGGACAAGGCGTGGGATTGGCAGCAAGCCAGGAGCTTATGCACAGTTACGGAGGCAAACTTCAACTTGCCGGGAGTCCCTATGGAGGAGCACGCGTTATTTTACAGTTTTCGTAATACTGTTCTCATAACACAGAACTTTTAAAAAAGTTGTGTTAGACGGGCGGTATTAAGGCCTGGCTACCAGGTAGCCAAGCCAACAAGCGTAGTCTTCACCCTCATCGGTTGCTATGTACTCATCCAGTGCTTCATCAGTGTCTTCATCAAACTCCTGACGATATACGATGGTTTGACTAAATCCTGCCTCTTCAAGAATCTCGCGTAGCTCCTTTGCACCCCAAACACGCCATGTATAACTAAACGCTTTCTTCAGTTTTGACTTATCAGGAAAGTGAAAGTGAATATGGCATTTCAACTCGTTGGTAACCGCGTTGAACTCAGCCTGCTCCCAAATGTATTTAAATCCATCAAGCTTGCGCTTCTCTTTTTGAGTCTGGTAGCACTCGGAACCACCGAATACATCCAGAAACAGAATGCCATCATCAACCAATGCCTCACGCGTACGACGAAAATAATCGAGCATGACTTTACGTTCTTGAAAAAACCAGTAACTGAAGTTATACGCCTGAATAACGTCAACCTTTTCAGTAGTCACTTCGCGCACATCCGCTTCAATAAGACTCAAACGCTTACGCTGGTCAGGCTTAAGTCGCGATGCATTGTGCTTCTCACCCCAACCGAGCACTTCAGAGTCAAAATCTACACCGACAGCCGTGTTAGTATCACGCCGCTCCACCCACTCAACTGAACTAATTGCGGTACCGCAAAAGTCCTCACGCATGGAGCTTGCTGTGCGACCCGTTAATTCTTTGAATGTATCATCGATAAAATCGAGCTCGAATTCTGAGTTTTGAACTGACTCCTGATACAAGGCATGGCGATCGGCCAGCTCCGCCATTGTCTTTGGCTTATCTGCCGTCTTCTTTTCCAGACGAGCCTTTCTTCGCGGACGTTTTTTGATCGCTGTAGTCATTTTAAAAATTATCTAATTGATTAAGTTATCTTATTGATTAAGTTACTTGATTAAGCTACTTGATTAAGCCAATTTCAAATCGAGTTATCTTGTTAATAACAGTATCTTGTTAATCACAAACTCTTTCGCGCCAGATACTATCAAAATTGGTATCAAATTTTAGTAACGACTCTACTACCGACTCTGCTACCGATTCTTATGGTTTGATTCCGACTCCACGATTCAGCAATGTCATGGCAATGGTTCCAAGAATAGCAATAAATACAATTATGACAGCAAAGCTTTGCCATAGCGGTATGTCACTAACGCCTAGTATCCCATATCGGAAGCCGTTAATCATATACAAAACAGGATTGAACAACGAGAGCTTTTGCGCTAACGGTGGCAGCATACTAATTGAGTAGAAAATACCGCCCAGATAAGTCAGTGGTGTGAGCACGAAATGGGGAACTATCGAACATTCATCAAATGTTTGCGCATAGACTGCATTTATCATTCCGCCCAACGAGAACATGATGGACGTCAGAATGGCGATTAATAAGGTCACCAGCGGATACGCTGGTCGCAAGTCAGTAAAGAACATCGCAACTACCGATACAATCAATCCCACCGCCGCGCCGCGAGCCACACCGCCGGTAATGTACCCTGAAAGAATAGTAGCGTTGCTTACCGGAGAAACCAACAATTCTTCAATGTGCTTTTGTAATTTAGTACCAAAAAATGATGACACCACATTGCCATAAGAGTTGGTGATGATACCCATCATAATAATGCCAGGAATGAGGAAATCCATGTAGGCAAAACCATCTACTTCGCGTATTCGAGAACCAATAAGGCCACCGAAGATCAGCATATACAATAGCGCGTTAACCGCAGGCGGCGTAATCGTCTGAACCCAAATACGAGCGAATCGACGAACCTCTTTTCGCACGATGGTGCAGTAGGCAACCCATTGCAATCGCCAGTAATTCAATGATTAGCCTCCTCACTCTTACCAATAAGGCGTAAGAAGAATTGTTCGAGCCGATTTGATTTAGTGCGGATACTGCCAACTCGAATACCAAGGCTATTCAGTGCATCGATCATAGCGGTGACCGATTCGCCTTTTGGAACATCCACTTCCAATTGATTTGCATCCTCTCGCAATCGGGTAGTAAATGGCTCGATGGCTGGTGCCTGCGTCAAGTTGTCGTACAGATTCAAAACAAACGTTTCCTGCATGGCCTGGCTTAATAAATTTGCCACGGCTCCATTCTCGATAATCTGCCCGTGATCAATAATTGCTACGTTACGACACAACGCTTCGGCCTCTTCCAGATAGTGAGTGGTGAGAATAATAGTGGTACCGTTCTGTGTATTAATTTCTGATAAATAGTCCCACATGGATCGACGAATTTCGATATCCACGCCGGCAGTCGGTTCATCGAGTATCAGCATTTTAGGCTCGTGCACCAGCGCCCGCGCAATCATCAATCTGCGTTTCATTCCCCCTGAGAGTTCGCGCCCGGCAGCATTACGCTTGTCCCAAAGTTCAAGCCGTTTCAGATAGTGCTCAGCACGTTTTTTTGCAACCGAAAGCGGTATACCGTTATAGCCAGCAACATTGGTAATGGTATTTATAATTGGTTCAAAACCATTGAAATTAAACTCTTGAGGCACCAGACCAATACAGGATTTTGTCGCTACTACATCGGTATCCAGATCATGATCAAAAACCTTCACAGAGCCAGAGGTTTTATTAACTAAAGAGCTGATTACACCAATAGCTGTGGACTTACCTGCCCCGTTGGGACCAAGCAAAGCAAAGAAGTCACCTTCGGCAACGCTCAGATCGATACCGCGCAGCGCGAACGTATCTTGATTGTAGACTTTAACCAGATTCTGGATTTCGAGCGCTGTCATGGTAGTGACTTAGGCAGGCGAAAATGTAGGAACATGTCGTTACACAATTTTGGCGCATGGAATACGCGAAAGTGAATGCTTATTTTAGCAGCTTATTACACTAGCTAGTGAGAAAGGAATTAACCTGATAGTTCCAAGACTAATAATCTTAAGGGTAATAATCTAGGGGTAATAATCTAAGGGTAATAATAGGACTTTTGCGCGTTAACATAGCTCGTGGTTGCAGCATAACCTCGATAAAAATGCATTACGTCATCAACATAGTTCTCTGTTTCATCAAACGGAGGAATACCGTGATATCGCTCTACATTAGCAGGACCGGCATTATATGCAGCCAAGGCAAGCTCATCACCACCAAATCGTTTGCGTAGTTGAGCAAGATAGCGAACACCCCCAGCCAAATTCTGCTGCGGGTTTTCTGGTTGTTTAACTTTTAACCAGCGAGCAGTTGCAGGCATCAGCTGCATTAGTCCAATCGCCCCTACGTGCGATCTTGCATTTGGATTGAAGCAGGACTCTTTTGCGATTACCGCCTTAATTAAACTTGCGCTTACATTGTACTTAACAGACAGTTCAGCGATTAGCTCATCATACTGGCTTGCCCGTTCGGCAACTCGCTCTGGTGATAAGCCCATACACTTTACGTACGGCACTACATCACCACTGGCATCATCACTAAAACTCATTAATTGCCTATACGGTTTGTAGCGGTTGGCTGAAGATCGATCATTATTTTCAATATGTGGGAAACCGACGCCGATGTAGTCTGACGATAATGGCTGATGTTTTTGCTTTTCATTCTCATTAAGTGCAGAGAACGCCGAGCGATCAAACTCTGCAAAAAAGGGTTGCATTTGAAGCTCTGCTAATCGTGACTTGTTACTCATACGTTGTGACAATAGAAACGTTTTAACATTAATCTCAAGCTGCTGCGTTTCCATTCTTTTATTCAAATTTGCAATAGCATCTTTCGCCTCTTTGTATTCTGTGTCGGATGGAAAGTAATCTGGCATTCTGCGCATCCCAGAAAAAACATTGTATTTTAATAGCTCGGAACGGAGCGATTGTTCGGAACCAAGCGCCAATTCAGCTCGCGGAATGGGGGCGGTAGCTGACGCTACGCTGGTAAAAACCTGGTTAAACGCCTGCTTGGGGTGATGTCCTGTCTCGGTTGGTCGCAGTGGTTCAGGGCTGCGTGATGGCTCAACTCGCAGAATAGGTTTTCGCAAAGTTGGCGTGATCGCTGACGCTGCGCTTGCAATGATCGACTCAGGGACCGACTCAGGGACCGGTTCAAGGTGATGACGAGTCGCAATCACTAGCGGCTGGGCTAACGTATTGGTTTGGGATTGTGCCTTGAGTTGAGTCTGGGATTGATTCTGCGACTGAGTTTTGATTTGTAACCAATTGTAATGGTTAGCAACGACGGGAATTTGGCTATTGGCTGCAATCAGTACCCCAACACTGGCTAGCAGGAATGCCACCAGTGTTGCCAGAGCCAGGCGGAGAATGGTGGTGTCCGAATTTTTGTCTACACGATTCACCGTCAAAGGTCCATTTTATAGCTAAATTTTTAACCATCTATTGATGAATTATACTACCAGTGAGTCCATGGCTTGTCTAAATTCATCTGGAATTGTCACAGATTTTTCCGTCTGTGCGTCAACAAAGACGTCCAC
>CAYTJF010000049.1:0-26669 GCA_964437945.1 uncultured Granulosicoccaceae bacterium | reverse complement strand
ATCTCGGGATTCACTGCAACCATTCCTTAATCAGGTTTTCGACGGGGCCAAACGGAAACCGGGTTTTAAACAGTTGGATAAATGCAACGTAACCAACGACCGTGCAGATAAGTGCGATAAAAAAGGCGCGAAGCACGGCAGCAATGGAGACCGAAAATAATGTCTGCCCGTGGGATAACAGCACAATACTTAAGAATATAAGTAAAAAGGTCGCAAGACTAAAACCAAGCGACGGCAACAACGCTAAATACAGTACTGCCAACACAAACAACACTGCTCGCTTTAAGTTCACTACACCATTAGCGCGCAGTGAAGCGAAACTATCGGATAATCCGAGATACTCGGATCCGGCTCGAACACGATAGATTGTGCGTACAGCAAACGCAATGATTGATAACAACAACAGTATACTGACAAGCATGGCGCTCGCCTGTGCTATCCACGGTACTTCGGTGATTGTGGTCAGGTAGTAAATCGCGAACAACGTTGCCAGAGCTGGAATGATCAGCTCTGGCAAAACGTTTCGAGGTGGTCGGTTGGATGATGGCACGACAGCTGTTCAGCTACTTAGCCAGTCAGCAGATCACGGAACTCCTCGCCAACTGCGGTTATGTTGCTAACATACTCTGCACAGGCATCAGCATCACCTGGTGAGATAAATTCCCATGGTGCCTTGGCTTCAATAACGGCTTCTTTGTACGCCGGATCGTCAAACACTTTCATTGCAGAACTTGTCAGTTGTTCGAATCTTTCCGGGTGTTTGTCTACTGCAGCCTGCTTGATACCGAAGGCTCTAACGCCTGCGGCCAGTGGTGGAATACCAAGATCGTATTCGGTGTTCACCAACACCGCATTGGGTAGTTTGTCCGGCAAGGCGTTGGTTTCGTCGAACAGACCAACCACATTAATGCCCTTTCTTCCCATCACCGATGTGACTGGCAACACACCCAGATCAACTTCGCCGGTTAGCACACCATTTCGCGTGTTCTTGCCACCAGACAACGGTATCAGGTTAACGCTCATACCAGTCTTCTTTGCAAGCACCAGCATACCAAGAGACGCTGGATGCGCTAGTCGACTTGTTCCAACAGTAAGTGTGCGCTTCTTTCCTTCGGCTATAACATCTTCCAGCGTTTTCATATCGCTGTCGGTGTTCAGATACACACTGCCGGGGTCAGCATCAACCTGGGCAAAATAAAAATAATCGTCCAGTGAAAAGTTTGGTTTTTTAACAACCCAGTTAAGCACTTCTGGCCCCATGTTGCCAAAAATTAAATCGTGACAATCGTCACTGGCCTTGCCCATGTAAGTTTCATAGCCTACCCTGCCGGCAGCGCCAGGATAAAATTGCGGTTCGAGTTCACCTGGAAGATGGTTTTTCCAAACGCCGGCAAAACTTCGGAAGTTTCGGTCCGCGCCACCACCGGCACGTGTAGGAATATAAACTTGCAACGGACGTTCGGGAAAATCTGCCGCTATTGCGCGTGTTGCAAAAGTACCGGTTACACCCGCGACAGCCAGTGCAGTTGAACCCTTTAAGAATCGTCTTCTGTTTTTCGAATCAATGGTGCCCATTTCTCCTCCTTGTTAGGTAAAGCAGCAGGTAAAGCAGTAGGTAAAGCGAAATAAACCAAGTGAACTAGTACATCAAGCGAATTTTTTATTGATTTGGATTTTTGATCATGCCCTATATAAAATACTCGACAAAATAATAAACTATCGAAATATCACTAGATCATATACAGTGATAGGTGTCAAATAGATATTGCCGTGACGGATAAATCACCGTGAAAATAGCCACATTCACAGTATCCAATACCCGCCGCGTAGGTGTTGTCAATGAAGATAACAATACGGTTACGCCATTCGATCTTGATACCGCTCAGGCCAACAGCGGTATTCAATACCTGATCGAACAACAGGTACTGGGTAACAGCATCGCGCTGTGCAATGAAGCTATAGCTATATCAGACATAACGTTAGAAGCACCATTACCAAGACCGATTCGAAATATATTTTGCGTAGGCAAGAACTACTTTGATCATGCCCATGAGTTTGCGGACAGCGGATTCGATTCCAGCGCTGCTCAAGGTTCAGTACCCGAGCATCCAATTGTTTTTTCAAAAGTGCCCGAATCGGTAACCGCGACTAATACGTCTATTGAATATGACGCAAGCGTATCAACAGCAATCGACTATGAGGTCGAGCTGGCTGTCATTATCGGAAAATCGGGAAGAGGAATAGCGTTAGATGATGCGCTGAATCATGTTTGGGGATACACCATTGTCAACGATGTTACCGCGCGGGATATGCAAGCAAGACACAGTCAGTGGTTAATCGGAAAATCGCAAGACACATTTTGCCCAATGGGACCCTGCGCCGTTACAAGGGACAGCATTGATCTTGGCAATACGCGAGTATCTACAAAGGTTAATGGTGAGATTCGACAAGATTCCAATACCAATCTTTTAATATTCGATGTACCAACCATCATCAAAACAATATCAGAAGGTATAACCCTGCTACCGGGCGATGTTATTGCCACTGGCACACCTGCTGGTGTGGGTATAGGATTCAACCCTAAAAAATATATGCAGCATGGCGACGTTGTTGAGCTTGAAATTGATGGCATCGGTACGCTGATCAACACAGTGCAGAAACGTGGAGCTACAGGACATGACTGAAACAGCATCTGACTACAACATTATCAGCCAGGAACACTGGACCAAAAAGGATGATGTTGATTTATTCCTCTGGGAGAAGTTTACCGATTCACCTGAGAATAAACTGGGCACCGTTTTATTTGTGCATGGCTCCTCAATGGCGTCTCAACCAACATTCGATCTGCAGGTGCCAGGCCGACCCTTTAGTTCCGTGATGGATTGGTTTGCAGCCAAAGGCTTTGATACCTGGTGTGTTGACATGGAAGGCTACGGCAGGTCTGGAAAAGAACGCGATATCACCTGTGATATAGCCAACGGCGCGGACGATCTTGCTGCTGCTACCGACTACATTTTTTCAAAACGCAATATCGAAGGCGTACTTGCCTATGGCATCTCATCAGGTGCGCTGCGTGCCGCCTTGTTTGCTCAGAACCATCCCGAGCGAGTAAGTCGACTGGCACTGGATGCATTTGTCTGGACTGGCGAAGGTAGCCCTACGCTTGCTGAACGCAAGAAGAAACTGCCGAAGTTCCTTGATAGTAACCGTCGCCCAATCGATCGTGAATTTGTCTATTCAATATTCAATCGGGACCATCCAGGTACCGCATCAGACGATGTTATTGAAGCATTTGCCGAGGCCATTACGGCGCTCGATGATTCAATGCCAAACGGAACTTACATTGATATGTGTTCACGACTGCCACTGGTCAGCCCGCAAAATATAGTCTGCCCGACCATACTGATGAGAGGTGAATACGATGGCATTGCAAGCTTTGACGACTTGATAAAATTTTTTACAGCGCTGCCAAACAATGATAAACAATTTAGCGTTATGGCAGGTATTTCTCACGCCAGTTTTCAGCAGAAAAACTATTTACTTGCCTACACAATTTTGCACAATTTCTTTACCCAACCGCCACCGCTTTATCGTGGGTAGATAAGTTGTGGCGGTAGGCGACAATGGATAGCTTACTTCCAGCTCAATTAGGCCTGGGACCAGCGTTAATACTCATTGGATTCAGCTTTATAACGTCTGCCATCAGCGCAGCGTTTGGGCTCGGTGGTGGTGTAGCCATGCTTATCGCGCTGCTATCGCTTACTCCTCCGGTCATCGCTATACCTGTGCACGCCATTATTCAGATCGGCTCGAACGCTGGGCGTGCAGCAATGTTGCGCACCCACGTTATGCCAGACATTGTTGGCTGGTTTGTACCCGGTATTATTCTGGGCATACTCATTGGTAGCCAGGTATTTATCAGCCTTCCTACTCAATGGTTACAGATAATACTGGCATTGTTTATTCTGTGGTTGGTTTGGGCACCAAAGTTTCGCGCCAAGCAAATAAGTAGCCGAGCCTATTTTCTTGTTGGCACTGTTACCAGCTTTGGCGCCATGTTTCTTGGCGCAACAGGACCACTTCTGGCAACATTCCTGAGCCCCGACCGCTACGGTCGTGATGCAACCGTTTCAACCCATGCGGTTTGCATGGCACTCCAGCATGCCATCAAGATAGTAGCATTCGGATTTTTGGGGTTTGTGATACTGGAGTGGATTCCACTGGTGTTGGCAATGACAGTCAGTGGCTTGATCGGTACTGTGGCGGGAGGCTCGGTACTTCGAAAAATTCCAGAGTCTACTTTTAAAATTCTATTCCGCATTGTGCTCAGCGCTCTGGCGTTGCGCCTGCTTTATCGAGCTGTATTTGGATGACGGCCCGAGGAAATCCCCGAGCAGTCATTGGTTTACTGAAAAGGCGAGGAGACTAATCAGAAACCTGCAATACCAACAAACATACGCGGTACAAACAATTCAGTATCGACAATCTCAACATCCTGTTGCCTCTCCAGGCTACCGTCTTCATTGATGTGGAACTGTGCAATCCGGCTGTCGTTATTAACCACTTGATAGAGGTAAGGATAAACAATTTCTGCATCCAGAACACCACCGCCATTTTGCGTGTCATCACCTTCGATACCAGCACTGCCAGCCAAAGATTCCAAACGCGTTAGCCCGCCTTCATCCCCAACCGAATAGCTTGTAATGGTGCCATCGGGGGTATTACTAACGTAGGCGTAGTCGCCTGTTGGGGTTTCGACAAACTCCACCCAGCAACCAAACGTAAACCCGGTTACCAGTGGGTCGCCTTCAACACCTGAGCTCAATGATATGCCCGTTAGCGCGCCGTTCTCTTCGATACGATAAGAAGACAATGCGCTTAAGCCAGTAGCACCATTATTGCCTTCGGATACCAGAAGAATGTCGCCATTGTCGGTTGGGTACAAATCAGTACCAAATGGTTGCGGGGTGATCGAGACAATATCTGAAGAGCGAATTTCACCACTATCATAAGTTAGCGGCAAGCTATCGGCTCCCAGTTCGACCTGTACAATGTTGTTGGTTCGACGCTCAGTAATATAAAGGAATCCACCATTTGAAGAGAACTCGATTGAACCGGCATTGCTTCCGGTTCCGGGAACTTCAGAGCCAGCCAACTCGGTCAAACTGCCATCTTCACCAATACGGTATCCGATTATGCTGGAGTTTACCCGGTTTCGGTCTTCCGGCAAGGTATCTACTTCTTGCCCGTTTTCATCAATATAGTTTCCGGTATTAACAACATAGAGTATGTCTTCGTATTGTGTAAGGGAAACAGGATTTTGGGCACCAGTTGCACCAAGGGTAGATACACCCAATGAAGCCGGAGTTAACGAATAATCTTCATTTATCCGAAAAGAGCTAACCGATTCACTACCAGCATTTACGGCGAATACGAATTGTCTGTCTTTGGAAACGATAAGAGGGTCTTGAGAGGCCAGCGGATTAGCGCCACTGTTTCTTATGTTCTCACCTTCACCACCGGTGTCGTATACACCGATTTGTTCCAACTCACCATTTTCATCTCTGCTGTAGGCAACAATCTGATTTCGTCGATCAGGTTCACTTGCCGCTGTATCACTAGCCGATATTTGCTGAGATGGATCGTGCTGGTTGGTTAACGCGTACATTGCGCCTGCAGCATCGCTATTTACATTGTCATCAGTTGAGAGAACGTCTGACACATTAATACTAACCGAGCCATCGTCATTGGGCGAAAGTTCTATATCAATTTGTTCTCCATTGGCAAGATCAGCCTCTAGCCCTTCCAAGGTAACTCCGCCATCGCCACATGCTGCTACTGTGAGCAATACAGACAAGCTTGCAGCTGTTCGGAAAGCAGTTTTTTTCTTATTTATCTTATGCATGTTCAATGAAGTCTTTAAATCTTTTCTAAGTGTAGCCATTGTGAATATCTCCAGTTATGTATGGACACCCCTGCATTCCTGCAGAGATGTCCTGGTTAATTGCTGCTTATGAGTAAATCTCGGTAAATCGTTTTTAGAAAGCAACGATACCCTGGGTGTTTTCATCTGGAAGATCGCCAGAGACCACTTCGACTAATTCAAGGTTGCCGTTATCGACTGAATAAACACCTACGGCACCAGAAAGACCATACAGCTGATACAGGTAGTCACCGTTGTCAGTGATGTCGAGATCAATCCAGCCATCAGTATTTGCAAAAGCAAGAGCTCCGTCAGTGATAGTTCCACCTGGTGTGCCGCTTGCTGCGACTTCATTGATGAGTTCTATGTTGCCAGACGCGTCTGTGAATCGAAATGTAGAGATGGATGCATCAATAGCATTACTGACGTAGAAATATTCTCCATCCGGATCAAGTACTATCCAGCAAGATGTTATTTGACCTTCACCACGAGTTGCAGATTGTCCGGCAATAAAATCAAGTTGTGCGCCCGTCAGACCACCGTCACCACCAACCTGATACGTAGACACAGAACCTGATTGCAAACCTGGAAAGTTTGGCGGATCACCAGCAGCAGTGAACTCTCTGGCTTCCGTGACAATGGCGAACGTGCCATCAGAGCGGTCTACCACTTCAAAGCCGATTGCTGATGGCAGGTTTCTACCCTCAGAATTACCCTGCAATGTCGATGTCGCTCCACCAGTTGCAGTAGCAGAAGGAACACCGTCTGCATCAATGGTAAAAGCAACCATTGAATCCTCGTCTCCACTGGCAAGTTGGTTAGAACCCGCGTTGATGCTGGCGACTAACAGCGTATCGCCATCGGGTGAGAACCGCACTGCTGAAGGTCGATTGTTAAGTTCACGAAGTGAGCCTGGGATAGGAGTGAGTACACCACTGTCGAAGGTATACCCATAAATTGAACCTTCCTGGTCAGGTTCACCCGCAAACTCGCCGTCCGCATCAATGTTGGTTACATAAACGATACCGTCGTTATATGCCAGGCTGTTTGGTCCAGTGCCTGCGCTTGAGACAGTACTTACCAGTTCAAGTGACATGTCGTCATTTATCTGCATAACAGAAATCGAGTCACTGCCAGCATTAACTGCCATCAGGTATTCATTATCTGGTGTGTTGATTAACGAATAGGCTGAAATCAGTGGGTCAAGACCTTCTGGTCCATCAAAGTCTCCGCCCTGACCACCGGTAGAAAATTCACCGACCAAACTGAGTGTGCCATCGTCGCCACGACTGTAGGAAACAATCGTGTTGTCGTCGAGAATGTTTGACATAACGAATACACCACCAGCTGCACCATCATCGCCCGATGCATCTCCAGAACCTATAACCAGGTTGCCATCGTCGTCGGTACTTATGCTTATCGAGGCCGACTCACCGTTTTCCAATGACTCCTGAACCTGACCTAAATTTGTAGCATCGCCACAGGCGGCTAAGCCAAACAGTGCCGTGAGGCTGCATGCTGCAAGTGGGAATTTTTTATTATCATTAATGAACTTCATACTTAATCTCCAAATAGTTGTAAGTTTATGTTTGCCGTGCTGGTGATGTGTGAACAGTTCAAGCCGTGCAAGTTCAACTGTTGAAATATTCTCACGACGTCAAGAAATCACATTTTTATAACAACACAACGAATGGAACTCACAATCAAGGCGAATTGAATTAAGCAACTAAACCCCTAAAGCACTATAAATACCGTCACTTTGAAACTATTGCGAGAAGTTATAATCGATACCTATTTAGTTATATCGAAAAGATCAAAAACCGGGATAAACGTGCAAATATACTTTTTTGTAAACTACCGGAGAATGAATTTATTACCTCTCTGCCTGTCGTATCTTTCGTAACTTAATAAGCAATTAACCAAGGTGCTAACTAATTACCATCATGTTTTCAAGAATACGAAACTTAGAAAATGCGCACCCGGTCACTAAATACAAAGTCACTAAGCGTGTCGCAGCAGGGATGTTTTTCCTCCTGCTCGCTGGGTGTGGGCAAGACGTGACCCTAGGCACCAGGTCAATGACAGATAGCTTGCCTGTCGTGACCATTCCTGGCGCACCGGTTCCAAGAGAACTTGGCATTTCAGTGGGTGTTGCCATAGACAGTGCCATTCTTGGCATTGAAGCTGACTCACAATTCCTGACGTTTGCAAGAATACGTAACCTAACGCTCGAAATTCAGGACTCATCAGACGTAGATCCCATCGAAAATGGAGCATTAGACAGTTTCGATTTTCTTTCGGGGCTAAGCATATCAATTAGGGCTGTATTCAATGGTGAAACGCAAGAGGAGATTATTGCGTTTCTACCAGATGGCGATCCGCAAATAGGAACGTTCGCTCGTAGTCTGACCCTAGCCGTGGTGGATAAAGACGTACTGGACTATCTACAAGCTCCCGGCGGGTATCAGTTGGTACTCAATATTTCAGGGAGCGTCCCACCCGATGCGATTGATTTGGGTGGGACTGTTCGTTACCGGGTGGGCGTCGGACTATAGAAACCCAATAATAATTATTGACATTCGAACTTCAATTTTATTCTACCTGCCCGCTCGATACTAAAAAGCTGGCCATCCCTTCAATGTTTAACGGCAGCCAATCTTCAAAATTCCCCCATTCTTTGTAATCATCCATCGTCACTTCTTGTTTTAAAGCGTCTAACGATTTTCCATCATTGAGACCAGTAAGGACTTCTGATTTTAAAGTTTCCATATATCCAAGCACATCCGCGACATCTGCTTTGACACCGACATTGCCATGTGCAGGGGCGAATATGTCAAAGTCCAGCGAATCTATCTTTTCTATCTGGCTTATCCAGTCGTCGATGTTAGCACCGCCCATATCACGCCATGGAAGCCGTTTGGGCGAGGCCGCGTCTGTAATAAAAGCAACGTTAGCTGGCCTAACAACTACGGCGATCAAGTCTTCACCGTGACCAGGGCCTAACCAAGTCAATTCAAACTGCTTGTCGCCTACTTCAAATTCGTGGGTATCATCAAAACGCTGCGTTGGCTCGACACCATCGATCTTGGCTGGTGCATTGGCCTGTGCAATAACAGTTGCATCTGTAGCGAGCGTGGCACCACCTGACGCATGATCTGCATGGCTGTGACTGTAAATCAAGTGAGTGACTGGTTTGTCTGTGAGTTTGGAGACTTCAGACTTTATCCATTCCGCAGCGAATGCGTTTATCGGGTCAGTGACAACCGCACCTTCCCCAGTTATAACAACCATGGAGTAATGAAAGTTATTTTGTAATCTATAAACTCCATCAGCTATTTCTGTTACAGAACGCTTAACATCGCTTTGCGCTAATGCTGTATGACCATGCATGGACAACAGCGCCACAACGGCGGCAGTAGTCATTAGTTTTTTCATAAGATTTGAATTCCAGTTTGCGGGTATCGTTAGACTTTACAGGTGATCTTAAGTTCCAAATTATCCGTAAATTAGTGTCTATAACTCCGGGGACTCAAGCCAATCCGTTCGCATCTCCGGAACAGAATTTAGCAGCAACATCGTATACGGATGGTGAGGCGGTGTCATGATTTCGGTTGTAGTACCAACCTCCATCACCTTGCCTTCGCGCATTACTGCAATTGTGTCGGCCATATTCGCAATGATTGATAAGTCATGCGAGATAAACAAATAGCTTATACCCAATTTTGCTTGCAAATTTTTTAACAAGACAAGAATGGCTTTGGCTACGATCGTATCAAGCGCCGAGGTAATTTCATCGCAAATGATAAGTTTAGGTTCAGCTGCCAGGGCTCGAGCCAGGTTTACTCTTTGTTTTTCGCCTCCAGAGAGCTGCCTGGGATAACGATCGGCAAATTCTGCCGGCAGCTCCACTAATCCGAGCAGTTCGCGCACGCGCTCTTCGCGTGCTTTTGCAGGCATATCAAAATAAAACTGCAACGGGCGACCGAGTATTCTACCGATGCGATGCTTAGGGT
The DNA here is from genome assembly GCA_964437945.1 of uncultured Granulosicoccaceae bacterium. Taxonomy (GTDB): domain Bacteria; phylum Pseudomonadota; class Gammaproteobacteria; order Granulosicoccales; family Granulosicoccaceae; genus Granulosicoccus. The sequence goes on along the minus strand of CAYTJF010000049.1, from coordinate 16,733 downwards.
TAAGCGCAACATCGGCCATCTGAAAAGCAAACTGTATGTGCCGCAACGACATTTTCTCGCGCTGATCAATACTGCCGGCAAGCTGCCGCCCAAGTAGCTCAACCTCTCCTGATTTAGGTGGCATAAGTCCGGAAATAACACGACCGAGTGTGGTCTTACCGGAGCCAGACTCACCGATCACGCCAATGGTTCGCCCTTCATACATATTGAGGCTGACATTTTCGAGTGCGATAAATTTTTGCTGCCGGCCATACCCTGCCGTTACCGCCGATACCTGCAATAACGGTTTGGATGCACTAGTACCCGGTGGCATTGTTCGTGGTTCAGGCAACGTGTCAGGCATAATGTGCGCCGCACTAATCAGTTGGCGCGTATAGGCATGCTGTGGCTGTTCGATAACCGCTTGTACCGGCGCGTACTCCACTATAGCGCCGTCTTGCAACACCAGCACATTATCTGCAATCTGCGCAACCACGGCTAAATCATGACTAACGTAAATAGCTGATGTGTTTTTATTTTTTATCAGCTTTTTGAATGATCTGAGTACTTCGATTTGAGTTGTTACATCCAGCGCCGTTGTTGGCTCATCAAGAATCAACAATTGCGGATCGCAGATCATTGCCATCGCGGCCATGAGTCGTTGTAGCTGTCCTCCACTCACCTGATGAGGGTACCGCTTACCAATGTTGTCTGGATCGGGAAGGTCGAGCTCGCGATAAAGCTGCGCAGCTTTATCGTTAGCCTGCTGTTGGCTGAGCAAGCCACTTAACACGGCAGGCTCAGTCACTTGGCTGTTGATAGTCAAAGCGGAATTAAAAGCGGCAGCAGCGCTTTGCGCTATATAAGCAATATCCCGTCCTCGCAAACTTCTGCGCTCAGCGTTAGAGAGCTTTAAAATATCCTGATCACCCAGCTGAACACTACCAGCTATAATGTTACAACCCGCTCGTGCATAGCCAAGGCATGCTAACGCTATCGTGGTTTTACCTGAGCCTGATTCGCCTATAAGCGCAGTTACCTCTCCCTTTGCTATAGTAAACGCAATATCACGCACGATAGAAATCTCGCCTGAACGACGATCGTGCGCACTCACACAGAGATTTTTAACACTGAGGACAGTTGGTGCGAAATGCTCACTCATAATTCTTCTGGCAACGTAGCATCAGTGGTTTTCAAATACCAGTCCACCAACAAGTTAACCGATAGAGTGACCATAGCAATACACACTGCTGGATAAAGCGGTGTGTAAGTTTCGTACAACAAGCCTTGCATGTTCTCCTTAACCATGACTCCAAGGTCAGCTTGTGGAGGCTGCACCCCAAGCCCAAGAAAACTCAATGCGGAAATAAACAATATGGCGTAGGTAAATCGAATGCCAAACTCAGCCGCTAACGGGCCCAGCGCATTGGGAAGAATTTCGTGAAACATGATCCAGCCTAAACCCTCACCTCGCACCCTGGCAGCCTCTATGTAATCCTGCACAACAATATCCATACCCAATGCTCGCGCAACACGAAAAACACGCGTAGCATCAATTAACGCAACCGTTACGATAAGCACCGGGATAGATGACCCTAATGCTGAGATAACAATCAGTGCAACCATGATTGCCGGGAACGAGATTAGTACATCAACTATGCGACTTAGCACTGAATCAACTATACCTCGTTTAACGGCCGCAAGAAAACCAATAGTACAGCCGATCGTAAATGCTATGAGTGCTATGACAAGCGCCACACTAAGTGTAACTCTGACGCCATACAATAATCGTGATAACACATCACGTCCGAGAAAATCACTACCCAACCACATCTGCTCAGACGAATAGGCAAAGCTTTCATCAGTGAGAATGGCATCTTCGGGGTGCGGCGCAATCCATGGTGCAAACAACACAATACCCAGGAACATCAGTAAAACGAAAATGGAAACAACTGCAGTTATGCTGAGCTGTGAAATTAAATCTTTGAAGCCCCCTGGCAGTACCTCGTCAGCGTTGGTGGATTCGCTCTGCATCATCGAGGATACCTCAAACGAGGGTTCGACACCACGGCTATAACGTCTGCAATAAGATTAAGAATCACGTACACCGCGCAAAATAACAGTGCACAAATCTGAACAACCGGAATATCTCTGGTGCTCACGGCTTCAACCATCAAGCGTCCAAGACCAGAAAAATTAAACAAGGTTTCGACCACAACGATACCCGAAATTAAATACGCAAGATTCAGTACGACGACATTCGCGATAGGGGCCAGCGCATTTGGCAGTGCGTGTACCAACAACAACCGTGTGCGCGATACGCCTTTTAGAATCGCCATTTCAGTTGCTGGCGAACTTAATACATTAATAACAGCCGAGCGCGTCATGCGCACCATATGCGCCAATACGGTGAAGACAAGTACGGTAACTGGCAATACCATTTGGCGTGCAATTGCCAGCGCATCCTGATCCGGACGTAAGTTGGCGATGGCCGGCAGCCAGCCGAGCTTGACTGAAAAAATCATCACCAACACTATGGCCACCAGAAAATCTGGTAACGAGATAGCGCCAAGTGTTAGCGATGAAATTGCACGATCAAGCAAGCTATTGGGCTTTAACGCGCACAGCAATCCGAGGCCTATGGACAAAGGTACAGCAATGATCGCTGTTACCCCGGCAAGTAACGCTGTGTTAGCAATTCGCTCACCCAACAAACTGCCAATCTGACTCCCGCTTACCAACGACGTGCCAAGCTGCCCGGTAACGACTGACTTTAGCCAATTAAAATAACGAACAGTAACCGGCTGATCAAGGCCAAGCCTGATGCGCACATTTGCCAACAGTTCTGGTGTCGCACCCTGCCCTAAAACGGCGTGTGCAACATCACCGGGCAAAACTTCCGTGCCGGCAAAAATGAGAATAGACACAACAAACAATATGACAACACCAAGCAACAAGCGCTTGGTGATCAACGAGGTTAAGGTCATACAGTAAGCGCTTGTACTTGCCTAACTATCAATCCACACCTAACTATCAATCCATACTGTCCTGGCAAACTGGTAGAAACCCAACGGCCCTGAAGGATGAGAGCCAATGCCCTGCACGTTGTTCGCCTTCGCATCCAAAATGTCGCGAAAAGCCATGGTAATGTGTCCACCATCGTCGTGCACAATTCGCTGCATTTCACAATACATTTCTTTACGCTTGTCAAAATCAATAGTTGATCTGGCCTCTAACAATAAAGAATCAAACTTATCGTCAGCAAACTTGGTTTCGTTCCAATCGCTGTCACCTTTAAATGCGATTGAGAACATCAGATCCGGCACTGGTCGCATATCCCAACCAGAGGCCACCATGGGTTTTTGTATCCACACAGCAGACCAATACGTATCTGCCGGCGGGTTAATCAGGTTCAAATTAATACCCGACTCTGCTGCCGATTGCTGAACAACCTGACAAGCAGCAAGCGCCCCAGCACCCGGTACATCAGAGCCGTACATATCAATTTTAGTATTCTCCAAACCAGCCTTCTTGATGTGAAAACGGGCTTTGTCAGGATCGTATTCACGTTGCGCTATATCGGCGCAGAAGTACGGATCGGTTGGTGAGATGGGATGATCGTTGCCAACACTGCCATAACCTTTAAACACATTCTTGACGATCTGCTCGCGGTTAACGGCGTACTTCATCGCCATACGAAAATCCGGATTATTGGTCGGTTCACGATCGAGCATCATGGCAAGGTTAACGAATGCACCGCTGGGACTACTTATCAAGTCAACCTTTTTGTTTTTTTCGACCAGTTTCACAGCTTTAGGATCAAGCTCCAACATGACATTGATATCACCTGACAACAACGCATTGACTCGCGCCGTGATATCACCAATGGCAACGACTTCCAGCTCATCGACCCAGGGGCCATCCGAACCCCAGTAGTTGTCGTTACGCTCAAAAACATAACGCGACCCCGAAATCCACTCTTTAACTTTGAATGGGCCTGTACCTACCGTTGTGTTGACAAAATCTTCGTAACCATTTTGCGAAATCTGAACACGAGTATCTGAGAGCACGATAGGAAAGTCGGCATTTGGCGCACTGAGCTTGAATTTAACAACATGATCACCGTCTTTGCTCATCTCGGCAATCTGACTCATGTAGCCTTTAGCAGGAGATTCACTATTCTCGGCCGTATGCCTGGCACAGGAATACATCACATCATCTGCAGTAAATGGTTTTCCGTCGTGCCACTCAACGTCTTTACGCAGTTGGAAAATCCATTCGCTGGCATCAGCGCCCACTTCCCAGGATTCAGCTAACCAGGGAATGGGTTTTAGATCGGGACCACGATTAACTAGGCTGTCGTAAACCGAAAAGCCCATTAAAATATTGGCAGTAGAAAAATAACGCGTTGGGTCGAGTGAGTCTTTCGCCTGCGCAGCTTCTACACCCAGTGTAATCTTGCCACCCTTCTTCGGTGTTGCAGCCTGTGCGGATGACGATGCCAGCATTGACGGTATGGTTGCAGCGCCAACCCCTAGAGCCCCCATGTATTGAACGAATTCGCGTCGTGAAATCTTGTTTTGGTGAAGTGCCTTCAATAGATCATCTGGTGTTGCCATACAAATTCTCCCTATATTGCTTAAGCGAAAAGCCTTGTTTTTGTTTTATTGAGCTTTGATGAGGTGTACAAACATTCTGTAACACTTGGCAATACAACGCAAGAAAACAGCGCCAACCAAGCCATAAATCACCAAACTGGCCTGATGGGCGCACTTCGGGCTATTATTAGCGGTCTATTTTGTGGACAAAAGTCCTATCCGGCAGAAAGAGGCGATGTCATTGACTGAACAAGACTCCACGAATCCATTCGATGCCAGTACGCTGGTCAATCTGGAAAAATACCCAATAAGCGATACCATCGATGGCACTGGAAAAGCATTTGCCGAAAAGTGCAGGCGGGAATATCTGCACACAGGCCTTTGCATGTTGCCAGGTTTTATTCTGCCACAAGCACTCGACTCGTTGGCAAGCGAAGCCGAAGCCATGCGCGAAGATGCGTTCTTTTGCAAAAGCTCACACAATGCATACCTCACTGACGACAACGAAACAGTGGCAGATGACGATGTACGCAAGCGACAGGAACAAACCTATGTGGGCTCAGTACCATACGACAAAATACCGATAGAAAGTAAGCTCAACCAACTGTATAAGTGGGACCCGCTTAAAGACTTTATTGGAGCAGTACTAGGCAAAGATTCGTTCTATCGATTCGCTGATCCATTTGGCGCATGCTCTATAAACGTATTTGTTGATGGTGGCGAACATGGCTGGCATTTTGATGAATCAGAATTTACTGTCACTCTGATGCTTCAAAAACCGGATCAAGGGGGTACATTTGAATACGTGCCTCGCATTCGCGATTTGCCCAATGAAAAAGAAATCGTTGAGCAAGTATTGAATGGTGAGCGCGATAAAGTGGTTGAGTTGCCGTTCACGGAAGGCACACTGCTCATCTTTGGTGGCAGACAAACCATTCATCGTGTTTCGCGCGTATCGGGCGAGAAAGCCAGACTGGTACCTGTTCTTTGCTACAGCGAGAATCCCGATGTGGTTAATAGTGAGTCGGTACGTAAACTTTTTTGGGGCAGAACAGGTCCTGATGATCAACTAACGGCAAGTTAAAGCGCATGGCACTCTCAAAAGTACAAATCGATAATGAACAAATCAATACCTTTCAAAATGAGGGTGTGGTGTGTTTACGCGGCCTTTTTGATAAGCACTGGCTGGAGAGCCTCGCTGTGGGGGTTGAAAAAAACTTCTTGGACCCTGGCCCATTTAATACTGTGTATACCGACAAAGACAACCCCGGCGGATTCTACGACGACTATTGCAACTGGACTCGTATTGATGAATATCGAGACTTCATTATGAATTCGCCTGCAGGTGAAATCGCAGCCAAGCTTATGGAATCTGAGATAGCCAAAATCTATCACGAACATGTGCTGGTTAAAGAGCCCGGCACTAGAGAAGAAACACCCTGGCATCATGATTTGCCCTACTACGGCGTTGACGGCAATCAACTGTGCTCTATCTGGCTACCGCTGGACCCGGTACCACAAACAGTCTGCCCGGAATTTGTTGTGGGTTCACATGCCACTGGCAAGATGTACTACCCCAGGTTGTTCTTAACCAGCGAGAATTACGCTGAAGGCATAGAAGGATTTGAAACGATGCCTGATATTGATGCAGAGCGCGACAAGCTTGACATCAAATCATGGGACTTAGAGATGGGTGATTGCATTGTGTTCCATATGCGTACGCTGCACGGTGCACCACCAACCGAAGGTCTGAAATCACGCAGACGCGGGTTTTCAACACGCTGGATTGGTTCTGATGCCACCTTCGCAGAACGCGCCTGGAAGACATCACCTCCATACCCGGACGTTAAACTTAAACACGGAGATGCGATGGACCATGCGAGCTTCCCAGTGGTTTGGCAACGTTAACCGAAACCGGCGGGCAACGCTATGTACCGGGCACGACGCGTGGCCAAGGGTTTTCCAGGTAATAGGCAGATAGCAACGTTGATGATGGAATTTCGCGAGTAGCAACGACATTGCTATCGCACGAAGCTGAGCGCAGCCGGTTGATGGCTGTCTCCGCTGCATGCTCGGTGTCCGCGATTACGCCGAGAAAATTACCATCGCGCACAACAGCAACAACCCCATCAACAATTCCAACTAACACAATACCAGCTAATCTAGCTCACTGAAATAAGCCCAACTTTTCATTACCGAGCTGAATGCCTACACCATTAATCACGCGAACAAAATAACTGAACATTGCCACAACCTGTACGATCTCCAGCACTTCTCCGTCTACCCAACCGGCTTGCACCAAACTATCCACGTCTTTTTTTTCAATCGATTCAGGAGCGAGACATAATTGCCTTACGTAACCTAACGCCGCTTGAACACGCTCATCACCAACAGCTGCGAGTTCATCATTCTCCAAGGCAGCGAGCACTCGATCACTCTCGTGCCGATCGTCTGCTAAATGAGAATAGTTATGGCCATGATGTGCAGCGGCATATTCGCAACCGGCGAGTATCGCCACATAGGTTCCGATAAGCTCAGACAGCACTTTGGGCAATACGTTATCGTCGTGGTGCATCGCAGAGCGGTATAAATCATCCGCAGGCAATATTGTATGCGGCCTTAAGCTAAAGCCCTGGTATAAATTATCCAGCTGCCCCTGCGGTCCACGCACTCGATCATAGATGGTCTTTAGTTTGTCATCAGCGCTGCTATCTACTACCACATCGATCCAGCAAATTTCGTTTTTCATTATGTTACTACTTGAATTTACAGTTATATTGTATAACAAACAACGTCTGATGATTCAGTGTGATAAACAATCATGAATAAACTGACAACCGATCAACTCGATACGCAAAATGCACAACGCGGAATAGATAATCTGCTGCTTGAGTGCCTTGGTGCGAAGTCAGGTGATTCCATGCTTCTTGTTTTGGAAGAGGATGAAAGTCTGTATGACCGATCGGTTGGCTTAGCGGTTGAAGCAAGGTGCCGTGAACTAGGCATCACTATCGCAGTATTAAGCGAGCCACTGATCAGCCATGCAGTTAATTTTCCAGAATCAGTTGCCAGTGCAATGCGCAACGTTGACCACACACTTTTTTTAAGCCGTTTGGGTGACTATGTGCGGTTTGTTGAACTACCCGGCGATTGCAATAAAACCACCGGCTACATTTATACTACTGAACAACTATCATCGCCATACGTCACCGTTTCGCACAAATTGCGAGCGCAACTACGAGACAAACTGGAACAAGAACTTTTGGTCGCTAAAAGTTGGCAAATCACTTGCCCGTTGGGCACCAATTTGTCAGGCAGCTTCTGCTGGCAAAGTCTAACCGGTGGCAACGACGACGAACTGCTGGTGAGTTTGTTCCCCGTTTCAACGTTCAAACCAATACCATGCAATACTGCTACGGGGCGCGTTGCACTCTCACGGTGGTTAATGCCTGGCGGAGCACCGAAAATTGAATCCCCCGGACTGACTCTAAACAACACAGTTTTTTGCGATGTAATTGATGGACAAATTGATCGGTTTTATGGTGCCGAACCAGCATCTGATACTGATATCGATGCGGAAGCTGAAAAAGTATCCCAACACTACGACCGTGTTGCATCGATGCTTGGTATCAATCGCAATCGCGTTCATTCCTGGCATTTAGGTATCAACCCGCAAACCTACTTCTCAACAGACGCAGACAACGGTTTCGACCAATGGTGTGCATTATCCTTTGCCAGCCCTCGCTACCTGCATTTTCATACCTGTGGCGACGAACCTCCTGGCGAAATCGCATGGTCGCTATTCAACTGCACTGTGCTCATTGATGATCAACCTTTCTGGGAAGATGGCCAATTCAGTTGGCTGACCCGAGCCGACAATCGCGACCTGATATCGCAGTACCCCGGCGCACAGATTTTACTCGAACCAAGCCGCCCGATTGGCGTTTAATTAATATAACTCAGGGCTCTGGATAGTATTCCAATTAACTAAACTGTCTGAAGCTCATCCTGCCAATCGTCCTGCCAATCATCTAACCGATACCCACACTCCGGCACAGCCTTGCCATCAGGCCGCCGGAAAAACCGCTGGTTATCATGATCGATCTCGATTTTAAAACCACCCTCGTGCACTAACCGATGATGCCGAGTACAAAGCAAAACCAGATTATCCAAACTGGTTTCTCCACCATCAGCCCAGTGTTTAATATGATGACCATCCACATACCGCTTGCAATGACACCCTGGAAAAACACAACCTTTATCACGCGCCCACAATGCTCGCCGTATGGCGGTGGTTAAGGTTCGCACCTTTCGCCCAACGTTTAGTGGCTCACCCTTGGCGTTCTCAATGATTGGAACAATGCTTCCATCACAACACAACCTTCTCACTGTACTCACTGGCAATTCAGATGCCCCGCTTGACAGCTCACCATCTGCTTCACTGGTATTCTCACCACCTGGTTCACCATTCACCAGCGCCTTTTCATCAATATGCACAACTACCTGATAGAGATCGGCAGTTGAGGAGTTGTTCGACGCAGCAGAGTCGCCGTCATTGCCACTAGCATACGATTGTTCAGATAAATAATCACGAATGATCATCATGGCAGCATCTGCTTGAAGTGCAGTCCACGCTGTATTATCGTCAGGTTCTTGCCTTGTAGAATCTGACGTTTCAGACGATAGCCGCACACTGGCTTTGTCCACTGCCTGTTGAAACAACTCACCCTCCTCTAAACTCAGTTCAATCGACACGCTCATTCGCCCAGTATTTTCATTACGCCATAAACGCAGCGATCGACCGTCATTAGCGACATTGGCTGTTTTAGTCGATGCGCTGGTGGTGTTCTTGCGTTGCCGGCAATGCGCTTCAACATGCGCAGAAGAGAGTTTGAGCGCCATCTCAATAAGCTCTTCTTCAGTTTCGACTGTGGCAATGCGAGTTAAGGAGCGAACCTTTGAGTAAGAAAGCACACCACTTTCGAAAGCCTTTGACATGGCGGGCAATGGTTTAAGCGCATGAGCCACTCGCATTTTATCTCGCGCCGCATTTGCTGATAAGTCGCATCGCCACCGAAGCCACGAAATACAATCGGTGAAACTCCACTTTAACCACCCACCTCGCTCATCGAACTCTCGTAACATAACCATGAGCTGATAGTTACACGCATTCATTTGACGAGTAAGCTTGCCAATGGCAGCATCCAGCTCTTCGATTTCAACATTGCGCCGAGTAACCGCAAGGATGTTGCCGCGAGGCGCAACAGTGGATGGGGTCTCGTTTAAATTTTCGGATAACACGGCTGACATTAGCGTTCCTCCTGAATCGCTATAACTGTTTATATTTACAGTATAGCTAAATTTGAAAAAACTACAACAAAAAAATAGCCATAAACCACAATAAATTTCACAGAAAACTCACAGGAGTTTTTATGCCTTCAATTTACTTTGAATCCACCTATCTGAGTAATTTTGAAATGTGCAATAATCAAAGCATGTAAAGGCACCATTTTTCAATTCTCAGAGACCAACAATGAAATCACCCGCCCTCAACATAGCCGTCATCCCAGGCGACGGCATAGGCAAAGAAGTCATGCCGGAAGGCCTACGCGTATTAGAAACCGCCGCAAAACGCTTCAACCTGAACTTCAACTTCACCCACCACGATTTCTCCTGCGCTGAGTACTACACCGAACACGGACAAATGATGCCCGACGATTGGAAAGATCGGGTTGGTTCGGCGGATGCGATTTTCTTTGGAGCGGTGGGTTGGCCTGAGACCGTGCCAGATCACACATCGCTTTGGCAATCGCTAATCAAGTTTAGACGCGAGTTTGATCAGTATGTGAATTTGCGGCCGGCACGTTCAATGCCGGGTGTGCCTACGCCATTGGTTGGTCGTGGGCCAGGTGATATCGATATGATGATTGTGCGGGAAAATACTGAAGGTGAGTATTCGTCTATTGGTGGTCGCATGTTTGCTGATACCGACCGCGAGGTAGTGGTTCAAGAAACCGTAATGAGCCGAATTGGTGTAGATCGTATCGTCAAGTTTGCTTTTGAACTGGCGAAAAAACGCGGTAAGCACCTTACCTCTGCTACTAAGTCCAATGGCATCTCAATCACCATGCCTTATTGGGATGAGCGAGTTGAGGCAATGGCAGAACAGTATGCAGATATTAAAGTTGACAAGTTTCATATCGATATTCTGGTGGCGCAGTTTGTATTGCACCCGGACTGGTTCGATGTGGTGGTAGCTTCGAATCTGTTTGGCGACATACTTTCAGACCTTGGCCCAGCTTGTACTGGTACAATTGGAATCGCACCGTCTGGCAATATTAACCCTGAGCGAAAGTTCCCGTCTCTGTTTGAACCTGTACACGGCTCAGCACCAGATATTGCAGGCAAGAACATCGCTAATCCAGTGGGTCAAATCTGGGCTGGTGCGATGATGCTTGAACATCTTGGGCATCAAGAGGCAGCTGCTGCTATTGTATCTGCAATCGAAACCGTGCTAGCTAATAAAAATTTGCGCACAGCTGATTTGGGCGGAACCGCCGATACAACGATCTGCGGAACTGCTATTGCGGATGCGCTTTGAATTTATGTATATCTGAATTTATATACAAATAATTCCTATTCCAGTCCATCTGGCACATCAACACCTGCTGGTGTTCTCAATAACATGACTATGGTTACTGCAATAATGACTTCGATAACCGAAAGTGTTCTTATTACACCAGTAGTACTGTTAAACGTATCGATAGCGAAACCGACCGGTAATGGCGCAACAGATGCACCTACAACCCCGAACATTTGCCCTACTCCTTGAATTGAACCCAGATGAGCTCGGCCAAAATAGCGCGGCCATAAATAGCCAAACATGGTCATCATGAAGGCGTTGGTTATACCAAAGGTAACAGCGTACGCTATTGCACCAGGGTAATTGGTCACTAAGGTGATACCGAACAGTGCTAGCGCATTGGCAAGCAGTGCAAACGCGATAACATATCGCGTGCGCACAACGTCGAACAAACGGCCGGCCAGCGGCATGACAATAATCATCGTGATGGCCGATATTGAGAAAAGCTGCGCAGCGCTTTGACCTTCAAAACCACGTTCTTTTAGTATTGATACTTGAAAGAAATGCAGCACCGTGACAAGTCCACCAATCGTAAACCAAACACCACACAACAAATAGAATGCGCGAGTGGTTTTTGCCTGTAATAGTGTGAGGCCGTTGATCGTAGTGTTTTGGTCCTCTTTGTCAGCGTCGTTTTTATTGTCACCATCTATTTTCAAGCCAATAGATTCTGGTTTGTCGAATACCAGAAAAAGCAATGGCATTAACATAATGAACCATGTCAGCACACCTAAAACTACCCAAGCGTAACGCCACCCCAATTGTTCTATTAAATAGTTGCCAAGCGGTGGATGAATAGCCATCGATGCGGCAAATCCGAGCGCCATCAGGCTCATGGCAAACCCGCGCTTCTTCGAGAACCACTGCGATACCAGGTTTGCGGTACCCATCATGGTTGCCCCTTGCCCCATAAACCGCAGCATGGAAAAACCCACAGCGAGCCACAATAAGTTTGCCGCAGCACCAAAGAACAGACAGGCGACACCGAGCAGAAAACCGACAACGATCAGTGTTTTTCGCGGACCATAACGGTCGAGCTGTTTTCCCATACTCGGAAGAAGAAACGCGGCAAATAACGTTGCAAACGCGTAGGCGAACGCAATACCGGTGTGCGAAACATTAAGATCGCTACTGATTGGATCGAGAAAAACTGAGAAAGTATAGGACTGACCAGGACCACTCGAAAACATCGCAATGGCAGAGACGGTTACGATCACCCAGCCGTAGTAGAAACGATTGGCTGTCGAGTTAACGGCCCGTGACCTTATTGAATCGATCATATTTTTACTGTCGTAGCGTTACTGTGCCAATTTATTATTCGTCAATCCAGTTGGCCATATCCAGCAAAGCATCCAATAGTGCTTGAGGTCGCTCAACAGGAATCATATGCCCGGCGTTTTGTATATCGACTCTGCGTGCGTTCGGCAACCTGGCATAGATTGAATCAATATCCAGAGGATCACGGAACACACGATCCTGAACACCAGTTATGTTCATCACCGGTATCGACAACTGTTCATAGGGAAAATCCCAGTCGGTGTTACGAGCATTCGACAGCAGGTTGTACGTACCGCTACTTTGATCAATGGCAGTATAGCCTTCGTCGCCAAGACAATGCTGACGATTAGCCTCTTGCCATTGCTCATTCATAATCAGTGGAGACAAGACATCGCGTAATAAATCCCCTCCGCCGGTTTCAACCAGTCTGACTACAGCATCGTTAACCCATTGCAGGCGTGGTCCATCTCGTCGAAGCGTATTTATAAACACCATTCCGGCACACTCAACGCCTTGATTGGCTGCCCACGCTGCGAATATTCCACCAATAGATAGCCCAACAAATGCGGGTTTTGGCGGTGCTAAAAATTCAAGTAATTGCTTCGCATCATTAATGATCAGGGCCTGATCCAATTTAATCCCTGGTGTAAACGGACTGTCCAGTTGACCACGCATGTTGTACATCAGAACACCATGGCCCGCCTCGATCAGCGGCGTTGCGACGCTATTTTTCCAAATACCAGTATCACCAGTGAGTGGATTAAAAAACACGAAAGTGACGCCGTTAGGCTCGGTCGCTTCTGTATAGTCGTAGTACAGCGCATTATCGCTGTCTATATCGAAAATTGCCATGGTTTACCCCATGCCCCCTTTTGTGTTTGAACGTCTTAGAGGTACACTGTACCACCACGCCGCTAGCGTCAATACTCTATGCCAGAAAAAACCAAACTCACCAGAGAGGCCCTGCTTAATGGCGACATTACACGCCTGCTGCATTCGGAACAAAGTGGTCATAAAATTATGTCAGACGATGAACGCGCCGAGCTCGTTCAACAAACGTTGGCCAGCGTTGGCGACGACAATGATCTTTGGGTTTTTGCGTATGGCTCACTGATCTGGAACCCGGCGATTGATTTCGAAGAACAGCGCCAATGCAACTTGCAAGGTTACCAAAAAAAGTTCTGTTTCTGGACAACCATTAGTCGTGGTAACGAAGAACAACCGGGTTTGATGCTGGGGCTGGTCGAGGGTGGTCAGTGCAATGGTGTGGCTTATCGCATTGATCTGGACAAAGCCGCCACAGAACTCGACGTACTATTCCGCAGGGAAATGGCGATGTTCGTTTACGTACCAACATGGGCACAAGCTCGCTGCAAAAAAACTGAAACCACCTTCAACACACTGACTTTTGTTGCCGACCCCAACCACGAAAGATTTGCCGGCCACCTCACTCAGGAAGAAACAGTTAGTACAATCGCAAAAGCACAAGGGCCGCTTGGAAAAAACTGTGACTACCTTTTTCAATTGTCCGATAAGCTTCGCGAACTTGAATTTGACGAAGCTGAGCTGGATAAACTGGTGCATCAGGTAAAGCAATATCAGTCGCAACTATAAACCTCAGTAATAATCACAACCGAGACTAAAACAAGCGGCCTTGCATCGGCTCACTACTCTGCCCTGGCCCACGCCACTGGTACTCGTGCAAATTAAGCTTGTTGTTTGAAAAAAATACGCCTTCTGATTGCAAGAGTTGTTTTTGCTTCCCGGCTTCAGATTGATGGCTTATTTTTCCCTGCGAGTTTATAACACGCTGCCACGGAACATCATTCGGGCAAGCCGCCATCGCCAGACCAACCCATCGTGCTGCCGAGAGTTTATAATCTTCTTCACTAATATTCTCAGGCTGTGGAAGTAATTTTGTGATTTGCCCATAGGTGGCTACCTGACCGGAAGGTATCTGGCGCACCAGCGCCCATACTTGTTCAAAATAGATTTGCTTGTTTGGGGGAGGTATATAGCTCATGCGCAGTGGATTAATCAAGCCCTGGCGCGACTGCGCGTTGGGTCGACAAAGGGTATATCGCAAATGTCTGCCAGCAGTCTTTTGCCGTGACCATCAAGTTTTCCGGTTTCGATTTCAGTACCAGTGTCTGCGTGCTCAACCGAAAGCCGTGCCATCGCAATAGCGCAATCGAGTGCTGGCGAAACCGTTGCACTGGTGATAACACCAACTTGTCGGCGACCAAGCATGACAGGATCACCGTGTATCGGTGCTTCATGACCACGAAATCGCAAGCCCTTTAACACACGGCGCGGATGCTGCGCATTGCGCTGCAACGCCTCCTTGCCAATGAATTCGGGTTTGTTCAAGTCAACGGCAAATCCGAGACCAGCTTCGTGTGCGTCTACATCGGGTGCGAATTCGGCACCAGCTGCCATGAGTCCGGCTTCTATGCGAATGGTTTCGAGCGCATCAAGCCCCATAGGTTTGATTCCAAGGTCGGCACCTGCTTCCATGATGTCATCCCAAACGAGCAACGCAGACTTTTCATGACAAAAAATCTCGTAGCCTAGTTCACCGGTGTACCCGGTTCTGGTTAAATGAAATGGCTCACCTTCTCTGTCGTGCAAACGTGCAACCGTTGACCCGAACCAACGTAACTGGCCAACCTCGGTTTGCGTTGGCTGGATAAACGCAATGCGTTGCATCAACTCACGGCTTTTCGGCCCCTGAACAGCCAAGTTCGGCATGCTGCTGAACAGCGATTTTATCCAGACATTCAGCCCATGCGACTTGGCAATTTCCTTAAGATGCAAACCACTGTCATCGGAGCCACAACACCAGCGAAACGTGTCTGGTGTTAAGCGAAACAATGTACCGTCGTCAATAACATTACCAATGTCGTCACACAGCAACGCATAAATACCACGGTTAGTACTGAGTTTGGTGATATCGCGGGTAAGCGCTTTTTGCAGCAAGTTTGCAGCATCAGGGCCCAGCACATCAAATTTTCGTAGTGATGACATATCCTGAATAGCGACCGCATTTCTGCATGCATCGTATTCTTCCTGGTGTCGCGTGGACTCATACGACTGCGGCAACCAGACATCGCGCGCCACCACAAACTGACGCGTCAAGGCACTGGTTCTTTTATGAAACGCTGAATGTTCTGTCAAAATAGTCTCCGCATCCGGTTCGCTGCGATACGCAACCGCATATTGAACCGGAGTGTTCTTTTTGTAAATTCGAACATGGATGTCTGTTGGGTTCCAGCCATTGACGGGACCGACATCATCCGGGCACGCCGTTGACACAGCCACCAGATCGGTCATGGCTTCCATTGCAACATAGTCGCCCGGTCGCGACCAGGCTTCGTCCGACTGAATTAAATTGTCACTGTGATCAATCCAGGAATTAAAAAAGAAGTTGATGGCAGGCCATGCGGCCCGACGTTGAATACCGAACGCATCGTATTCACCGCTGATGTTATCTGAACAATTCAAGTGCCCGAAAAAGCCTCGCTCTTCGTAGCCTCTTGCAGTACAGGCGTAAGCAAAGGTATCGTGACGGCCGATGGTATCCTGCTTTAGCTGCAACAATGGACGGATGTCCTGATCGAAAAACTTATCGAGCAGTCCTGGCATCGGGTAAGCACCACGGATCATTGAACGCGTGACAGTGGAATCGATAAAGCGCTCGTCTCCACGTTCCAGTGCGCGTGAGTTCATTGCCATAAAATCGGAGCACTGCTGCCCTTCAACATCGATTATTTGAACAAGCTCACCCATCTCAACAGCGTAAGCCTTGGCAGTTCCGCGCGGAATCGTGAATTCATCGCGCACATGACCTAGCGGTTCTGGCAAGTCGTGCACTGTTCGTTCGTTGCGAACATGTTCAAAGTTTACCGCACCACCCATACCACCAGTAAAAAGACATTCATCATCGGACAGGTTGCCAGGGTGTACGAGCATCCATAGTGTCACATCGGTTGTAGCGCGAATGGCAAACATTTCATCGACGGGCGTTGCAGAGTCAAATATTCTTACACTTTCAAGACGTGACTCTTTATCTGACCCGCCGTGGCTGCGATACCAACCCAGAATGTCAGATACGCCGGCCTGGGTGCTTTGTGCATTGGCAAGGCCAGTTATATCAGTCAATTTTTCCATCGAGTTCTCGCCCAGACCAATGGCATTGAAATCCGACTCACCTTTTTCGTTAATTGCAAACAACA
>CAYTJF010000048.1:0-27057 GCA_964437945.1 uncultured Granulosicoccaceae bacterium | reverse complement strand
GTTGGCGTTGGCGTTGGCGTTGGCGTTGGCGTTGGCGTTGGCGTTGGCGTTGGCGTTGGCGCTGCAGTGCAGTTGAGTGTAACCGGTACTTCTGCAGACCCACCGTTACCGGTAATACTGATTGTGCCCGTTAGCGTCGTTACCGTTGTTCCGCACTGACCGCTTATCACAACCGTTTCTGACTCGCCCGCCGCAACCTGGCCCAGTGTGGGCCGAATCGTCAGCCAATCCTGGTTTCCAGTGATTGAGTAATTCAAGGTAGCATTGCCCGTGTTTGAAAACAGTAGATTACTCTGAGCCGTTTCTTGAACATTAGCCGACAGCGTAAGCGGGTTGGGTGTTACGTTTGCCAAAACCGCTGTTGATTCAGCAGCACAGGTTTGTGTAATCGCTACCGTATCAACGCCACCATTACTGTTAATACTAACCGTACCTGATCTGGTTAATTCCGTTGCTCCACAAACAGCACTTATAGCAATACGCTGTGTCAGCCCTGGTTGCACCTGCCCCTCCAGAACTTGCGCTGTTATCCAGGCCCCATCAATATCTACAGTGAAATTCAAAGCGGAATTTCCTGAATTGGTAAACGAGATATCGCGCTGTGCTGACTGTTGAAGTTCAGCTGACAAATCTAAGGTCGCAGGTCTGACGTTGCTCAATTGCGCACCTTCGCATGTCAGTGAAACATTAACGTTGTCGACTCCACCGTTACTGTCAATGCTAAGTTGAGCGTCACGAGTACCGACAAAATTGCCACATTGTGCTTCTACGGGGACTGTTGCAGAAGTATTAGCGCCGATTGATCCAACCGCTTGACCAACCAATAACCAGGCACTGTCACTGGCTACCTCATAGGTTAGCGTGGCTTCTCCTGAATTTGACAGGCTGATCGAGGATGCCGCGTTCTCACCACTTTGCCCTTCCAACAACAAATCTGGAGAAACGTCTGACAATATGGGTAAAGAAGCCTCTATACAATTTTGTGTAACCGACAAGTTGGCGTCACCACCCGCACTGCTAACTGTCAGTTCATTCGTTCGCGAAGTTATGCCAGCCGCACATAAAGCGCTAACCGTTACAACCGCATTGGTTTCTGGAGGAATCGTGCCGCTAACAGGCACTGGGATAAGCCAGTCACTTTCAACGTCTACGGTGTAGTTTAGTGGCGTGGTACCCGTGTTCTGTACAACAAAAGAACTTGTCGCCTGCGTACCAATCTGTGCATTAAGGTTGAGTGATTGCTGCCGAACTATCAGCGTAGTCGCTGGTGATTCGCAATTTAAAATCACGTCCACGGCTTCGTTGCCGCCATCGCTTGCAATACTTAGCAAA
The DNA here is from genome assembly GCA_964437945.1 of uncultured Granulosicoccaceae bacterium. GTDB lineage: Bacteria > Pseudomonadota > Gammaproteobacteria > Granulosicoccales > Granulosicoccaceae > Granulosicoccus. The sequence continues at coordinate 25,725 of CAYTJF010000048.1, read as the reverse complement.
CCGGTTCTGACTTCCTGTATTAATCCACACATGGCACTGATCTCGATACTTTCTGCCATATCTGGCTGCAACACGCCTTCGGTATTCTCCAAATCTAGCCAATCTTGATTACTTGTCAGCGTGTAATTCAGATTAACGTTACCAGCATTCCTGAACGTCAGAGTCGTTACATCGGTGCTTGCTGTTTGTGTAGTTAATCTTAGCTCCGGTGGCACTGCACTCAAAAGTGGTGCAACTACATTCTCACAACTTAACTGGACCGGAACCGATGTAACGACTCCGTTCGATTGCAACTCAATTGCGCCCGTGAAATCACCTTCCAGGTCTTCACAACTATAAGACACATTCAGCTCACGGGATTCTAAAGCCGGAATTTCTCCCTCAGCAGGTTCAAGTGTCAACCACGCGCTGTCGCTTGTTGCAACAAAGGTTCTGTTCGAGTTTCCTGGATCGCTGAGCACTATTGTCTCCGCGCCAACACCATCAGACAATGCTCGCAATTCTAAAATGAAAGGTACTACATCCAGAGGTTGTATATCATTTAGTATCAGAGGTTCAAACGGATCGGTATTGGCTAATCGCTCATCCAGATTCGTCATGTTGTCACCATCTATGTCAAACCCAGCAAAGTCTGGTGCACCGTCTACATTAGAAAACTCCCCGGTTGTTGAGAAATCGTACGCAAACTCAGTGCGACCACTAGCGCTAAACCCTGGAAATTCCCGAGTTATTCGAATGAGATCCAGACGAGGTGCGCCCGATTCAAACCATGTCATGGATAAAACAAACGGTGTGTTTAAAGGTACATTAATCCCTAGCTCCCAAAAAGCATCGCCTCCAGCAGTCGATGGTTCTACCACTTGTCTGGATGGCAATGCTTGTTCAGCATTCGGGAATGTTAAAACAACCTCGACAGATAAAAGATTTATGTCTACTGCACGCGCACTTCTCAATATGTTTGGGGCACTCAATTTAAGTGAGGTTTCCCCATCAAAATCAATAGTGCCTGACGCTGGAGCATGGTTATCAGGCATATCGCAGGACTGAGCCGCCAATAAAAATGCAATAGCTATCAAAACTCGAATGGTGTGCATCATTACGACAGGTTCCACTGAAGAGAATGGTTGCTTCTGAGCATCATAGACTACCTAAACTGAACCCGAAACGGTAATTTTTGCGATATTCTGCTAGGTTTAACGCGTTCTTACGGATAAATCAGCGATTTATAACGCCAAGATGATGCCTTACTAATGGTGTCATTTAACGCTTTATTACCGAATATAAATCCGGGGTCGGTAATAATCACTACTTACCGACTATCAACTTGGGTATTCTTTGTAACAATGTAAGATCGATTTGTGTTAACTGGAGCCTACCAGAGAACAACGCATTTGCACTATTTCGAATAGGTGATTGCTTATTTAATGTGGCTGGGATAGCTTCTTAGCACGTCAGCCTAATTCACACCAAACTGTACTGTAAAATGGAATGCCAATGATCAGAAATCACTTTACTACATTGGCTACAAGTGCATGCGAAGGCCATGCAACACACCCGAGCGGTAACGTATCGCCATACCCACATTTTGCTAAGCTTAAATATAACAGCAACTATTTTTACATTACTTTATATGCTGCTGTGCTTCTCCTAATCCTATCCAATCCAGTGCGTGCCCAGACGTTGGTAATCGACATCAACGTTGTCGGTTTAAATGAAAATCAATCCACTGCTACAACACAACTTAATGCAGCATGTGATTCACTCGCTGATGATGATACAAGCGATCAGGCGACAGATTTACAAGCGGCCTGTGATCTGGTCAATTCATTAGATGTAAACAACGCGGAAGATTCAGTGCAGCTGCAACAGATAGCCAATGCCGTGGCTCCCGAGGAGGCGTTCGCATTGAATGACTCACTGTCGATTGTTTCAGACTACCAAACGAACAACGTGCTCAGTAGGTTGAACTCCTTGAGAAATCCTTTGCTGGACATTGATAACGATCAGCAAAATCAGCAAACACAATTACAGTCACGCTTTTTTGATGAAGCGCAAGTAGGTGGCGGAGCATCCGCCGATCTTGTGGCACCACTTGGTGTTTTTATAAACGGGCATGCGTCCAGTGGCGAATTTGATGGAGAGCAACTACAACAAGATGCAGATATAGCGTCAAGTAGTTTCACCATTGGAGGCGACTATCGATTTAACGAAAATGTGGTCGCTGGCTTGGGTGTTGGTTTTGTCCAGGATGAACTTAAATTTAGTTCCACAACCGGCGGCGCTGAGTCAGATGGCTTTAATCTAACCGCGTTCGCCACCTGGTATGAAACTGATCAAGGCTATCTGGATGTCGTGCTGGATTTTGGCAGCTCGGACTATACCCTCGAGCGCTCTATATCAATATCCGAAGGTAGCCCACTTATTGCCACCTCTTCTCCTGGTGCTTTAGCTACTTCACTCTCCGTGAGCGGCGGCCGCAATTTCAAGCCATTTGGTTTTGACCTTGGTGGATATTTCCGTATCTCGTACATCGGCGCTACAATTGACGCGTATTCGGAATCGCTTAAAGTTCAGCAACCCGGTTTTGCCGCACTATATCGTATAGATGATCAGTCAGTGACATCAACGAAATTGGTAGTAGGTCTGAACTTGTCAAAGGCAATCAGCTTCAGAAGTGCTGTGCTACTACCATTACTCCGCCTCGAACACGTTAGAGAAAATGATCGAACAAAAGATGCCATAGAAGCAACGTTAATCTCCACTGGAACAACGGCGCAATATCAAGGTGAAGACAGGGTTGGCGGATATTCAAATCTGGGGCTCGGTGCCAGTGCTGTATTCCAAGGCGGTCGAAGTGTTTACGCGTTTTACGAAACTCATTTGCAAAACGATGTGATTTCACAAGATTGGTTTAAAACCGGCATCAGACTAGAATTTTAGTTGTGTCCGAGCTTCCTTCAGCGCCAGCTTGTACAGTGTCAGCTTCACAAGGGTGCGACAGATGAATCAGCCTGACGAAACGGTTACGATAGCTAAGCGCGTTAGTAGCGAAAGTAGTGATGAAAATACCCTGCCCGTTATCCCCGGATACACCGTTCACTCGATTCTTGGAACTGGTGGCTTCGCTACTGTTTATCTAGCCACACAGATCAGTTTAAATCGACGGGTTGCCTTAAAGGTTATGAACCCGAACTATGCGATCGATAAAGATCTATGTGAGCGATTTATTCGAGAAGGCCATGATCTGGCGGTTGTTAGTGAGCACGTTAATGTTGTCACGGTTTATAACGTGGGTTCTCACGAAAACTTGTACTACATTGCTATGCAATACCTCCCTGGCCCCACCCTTAAAGAGTTGATAAATTCAGACAAGCCGTATCAGCATCCTCTGTACATTATCAGAAGAGTAGCTGAGGCCTTATCTTTTGCCCACGAAAAGGGGTATGTGCACCGGGATATCAAGCCAGCAAACATCTTATTCAATGCACAGGGAGAGGCTGTTCTGTCCGATTTTGGCATTGCTAAAACGAACAACAGAAATGAGCAGCTGACGCACATGGGTCAGTTGGTTGGCACAGATGGGTATATGAGTCCAGAGCAAGCACTAATGTCTGAAAACCTTGATGGCCGCTCAGATATTTACAGCCTGGGTGTTTTGTTCTACGAAACACTCACACGAACTCTGCCTTACAAAAACTCATCAAAACAGTCTGTGCTGTCACAACATGTTCATGCACCAGTTCCCACATTACCGGAAAATGAGGCCGTGCATCAGCAACTGATTGATCGCATGATGGCAAAGGACCCAGCCGATCGTTACTCATCAGCAAATGAATTACTGGTAGATATTCAACAACGCTACTTTACGCAGCCAATAAAACCACCACAAACCTATAAATACGCACGCTGGCAAACGGTTTCTATCGCTGTTCTGTGTGGATCAGCTCTATTGCTCATCGCCAGCTTATTATTTCTTCCTTCCGGGAATAATACCGTTGATAAACCATCCGTAAGCACGCACAATCAAACTACCATTACTGAGTCATTAGAGTTGGCAAAGATAAATGAGTTAAGCGGGCGCATAGACTCGCCTCCAGGTTCTAACGCCATAGAACTGTATGAACTGGTACTTACATTAGACGCAAATAACCAACAAGCACTTGATGCATTGGAGCGGCTACGCAAACTACAACGCAATGCAAACAAGTAATTGCATGAATTTAGCAGAGTCTTTTTTTAGAATACAATTTTGGAATAACAATAAATCGCGGCCGATAGAGAGAATGACGAATTTCATTGTTAAACGGAATTCTCGGTCAATTTTGTTTACTTGACATAATCCAATCAATTGGAAAATGGAAATCATAACCCAGACAAAAAAAACGGCCCCCGAATCTACCGTAGGCTCGTCAACAAGCTGGACAACACGCTCGGTAGCAATTTCAGCCAGCTACCGATCGATGTTACTCAGCTGTGCATGTGTACTTATGCTTTCGGCCTGTGCAACACCACAGGAGAAATGGACGTCTGTACCGACAAATACAGACGATCTGATGATAGTTGATTGCCTACTGCCACCACAGGTTCGTCAACTGGGCACTAAAATGGTGTTTCTCACATCCAGACAACCCATCAAGACATCAGCATCGGAATGTGGCATCCGTGGTGGTGAGTTTGTTGCTTTCGACCGGGCAGATGCCGGCACGTCTCTGAAGGTCTGGTTACCACAGGCGGAAAGCGGCGATCCTCAAGCCCAAACCTACGTTGGGGAAATTTTTGAAAAAGGTCTGGGTATTGAAGCAGACTATCAGGTAGCCGCCCAATGGTATCAAAAAGCCGCTGACCAGGATTATTCACGAGCCAAGATCAATCTCGGATACCTGTATGAATCGGGGCTTGGCGTTGCACAAGATCTTCCCAGGGCAATGAACTTGTATCGCCAAGCCAGCGGAATAGAAGATGGCACTCTGGAATATGTATCCACCCTTGAATTTGCAAAGCGCAAAACTGCCAAACTCAACGCCGAAGAACTCAAGTCGCAAGTAAGCGCATTGACTCAACAGTTGATCGACTCAGAATCTCGATATCGTACCGCGCAGGAACAGGTTGAATCCGAACAAGCAGCACTCAAAGCGTTAACAGATAAAACTGAAAGTAAACGCCGCGAAATTGCTACAACTTATCGCAATGGTCAATCAGACACAGCTCCAGAGAGTATCAAAACGCTTGTAGCGTTGGATGTTATTCGTGACGAATTGGCTGAAGCGGATGCGAAAAATGATGAGTTGAGACAACAGCTGCAAGCCAGTCGTACCGAAATCGTCACTTTGAACGCTACTTTGAATACTGATACGGTAGTTAACAGCATTCAGCCAAACAACCCCCCTGATTCAGTGTTAGAGGCACTGAAAGATGCACAACAACGGGAAATTGAATTAAAAAATAAACTGGCACAGCAAGCAGAATCTTTAAATACTCTGCAAGATCGGCAAACCACGCTCAAACAACAATATCAGCAAAGCATCGACAAGCTACAATCCGATCTGGAATTATCATCGACCGTTCAAATGCGCGTGGCACTTAGATTAGTAGATGCAGAAGAATTCAACGAGTCAATTGAATCTGAGAACGAGCAACTACGTGCGAGCCTGCGAGAAAAAAATGCTGAGGTAGCCAGCCGAGAACAGGAACAAAGAAGACTCTCGGCGAAAGTCGCCGCACTGGGATTATCTGCAAAGACGAGTCAAACCGAGAAACGTGCAGCTGAAGCTGCGACTCGAGCGGCCAATGCGGAACTGGAACTCTCCCGTTTTGAACAATCACGTCTGGTAACCAAGCTGGTAGAGGCGCAATTAAATACCGCCAGCCCTAACGCAGCCGAACAACTTGCCATACTGGAAAAGCAACTTGCCAACCAGCAAGGCGTTGTTAACAATCGCCAGCAACAGGCGGATGAATTCGAAAAAAATATCACAGAGGCGCAGGCACAAACCGGCTCAATACCGGCGGATGACGTAACTCAGGTGGCCCCTGTTGGCCCCACTATTGAAATCATTGAACCACCGGTGCTCATTACCAGAGGACCCGGCGAAATATTAACCAGTGCAGACGGAACAATTGACGTGGTTGGTCGGGTCACCCCGACAGATAGCCTTCTGACATTTACTGTCAACGGTCAACGACAAAACGTTAATGATGCTGGTATTTTCAACTACAGATCAAGTGAGGTGTCGGACAGCATTGAACTAACGGCCGTGGATAACGCCGGCGAAAGAGCCAGCGTTAAATTCTCGGTAAAACAACGTAATAAACTAATAACGACCAGTACAAGCACTAGCTCCTCTCCTGCAGCTCAGGATAAATACCCTGACATCCAATTCGGACGCTACCACGCTATCATTATTGGTAATAACCAATATGATGAATTAAGTGACCTGAGAACCGCTGAAGCCGATGCACAAATGATAGACAAGCTGCTACGTGAGCAGTACGGATTCTCAACCCAACTACTTATCAATGCAAATAAACTAGACATTCTAACTGCCTTAAATTCAGCAAAAGAATTGCTGACCGAGAACGACAACCTGATCGTCTACTACGCTGGTCACGGACAAATTGAGCCTAACGGCGAACGCGGTTATTGGTTACCTGTTGATGCAACAGTGGATAACACAGATCAATGGATTTCCAATTCTGTGGTAACAAACTATTTGGATAGTATTTCTGCCAAACAGATCATGGTGGTAGCAGATTCCTGTTTTTCAGGAACGCTAACAAAAGCCTCCATTCCCAGGATGCAGAAATCGATACCTGAAGCCTTACGCAAACAATGGCTCACCTTGATGGCAAAGCGAAAAGTAAGAACAGTTTTAAGTTCGGGTGGTGTAAAACCAGTTTATGATGGTACGACTCAGCACTCACTGTTTGCCACAGCATTTATAGAACAATTAACCCAAAATAAAGGTGTTCTGGAAGGACATCGACTCTATTCTGATATTCGTGAAGATGTTCAAAAATCAGCTATCGAACTTGGCGTAGACCAAGTGCCTCAGTATGCCGCGGTAAAGTATGCAGGGCATGAAGTGGGTGAATTTCTGTTCGTCGCACAATAATTGGCGATTGGCATTGGGACGAATACACCAGTGCCATGCTTATTGGTCATCTCGTGAATCTGGCTTTATCGCCATGTCTGTTTCCTTCTCCATATATTCTTGCATTGTCTCACTAGGCTTTCTTGTTAACGGTAGATAACTGGATGCAGAGTGGGCAGTATGATCAACACGTTTAGAAGCCCGTTTTGTACGAAATCGCCAAATGACAATGCCGAACAGCAAAGCCAAACAAACTGCCAGTAAAATCAATCTAACAACAGGTAGAGTTCTGACATTGAAAGGCTTTTGAGCATCTGATGCATGGCTTTGCTTATTGATACCTTCTGGATTTGAAGATGTGGTTGAATCGCCAGCCGATTCATCCGACGGATCCACCTGTGTATGGGCACGATCAGAAGTATTCAGAAGACTAGTCAATTGGGGAGCTAGCTGAGTATCAGATGTCCAACTGATAATGGTATGCATATCTGTCTTGCTAAAGACCTCTTTTATCTCTTTACTATTCAACCCAATATTTGACGCATGAGTGGATTGATTATGATTGACCACTAAACTGACGGCAATATTGCTCTGTGTCGCTTGAGGTAGCAGAACTTTATCCAGCCATTCAATAAACTGCGCACGAGGGTCCTGAGTTTTAGTGTCTATAACACCTCGGGAAAACACCACCAGATTAGCACCACCGACTGGTTCGAATGCATCTATGGCTCTTTCGATTCCGATAGTCGGATTACTGGTTGAACGAGCAGAAACTGGCGCTTCAGCCATGGCTTGATACAATGCAGCGATCTGTTGGTTTTCAAGCTGAGCAGGTTTGACGAAATCTCTCACGGTATCATCGAACAAGGTCAAACCTATGGAATGTTCTTCCGACGCAGTACGTATTGTTTCTCTTATGATCTCAAAAGCGGCTTGTTTATCGCTTGCACTAAGAGAGACATCAACGGCAAACAACGTGTAATTGGTTGTATTCGCAAGCACTTGCGCACTATACAAAAATAAAAAAACCAGAAATAAGCTGTGTTTGAACACTGATTTTATTCCTTATTTAGCCTGGTTTAAGCGGCAACTGTTGCGGCAATTGAACATAAAATAACTACTCAGCCTACTTACAAAAAACATACAACTCACAACAACTTAGCCAGCCTCTAGCGATGAATTTTGCAACAATTTGAGCTTCATATCACCCGATACCGTGGTGCGATGCAGGTCACGTGCTTGCGTGTAATCGTAACGTCGCGCTCGATGCATAGTAACGCGGTTATCCCACATCACCAAGTCCCATTGGTTCCATTGATGCGAAAACACAAATTGTGATTGCGTTGCGTGCTCTGTGAGGTCACGTATGAACAGGCGAGCTTCAGGCACAGGCCAGTCAATAATGGTTCCGATATGCGAGGATAAAAACAAAGAACGGACTTTTGTAGTCGGATGTTCACGAATCAGCGGCTGATGAACAGGTGCCCATTTGAGCGTCTCTTCAGCAGTAAAGTCATCAAAACCAAGAGACCCACGCGAGAATATCTGACTGTGATTACACGTAAGATCAATGCATTCTCTTTGTAGTTCCGGGTCTAAAGCCAACCACGCCGCACGCATGTCCGCAAATTCTGTGTGACCACCAGAGTCAGGAACCACCCTGGCTGACAGTAGTGAGTATTTTGCCGGAATTGCTTTAAAGGAACTATCAGAATGCCAAAGCATGTTACCCAAACCAAACAAACGCGCACGATCATTGCGGGCTCGAACCGCACCGTTTCTATCAAGATTGGATATGTCGTTAATATCCATTGCCAGTCGGCGGTCGCTGGTTTGGTTAATGTCACCGCTGGCTTTTTCCATGGGTCCGAATCTGTTTGAGAATTCAAACTGTTGGTCGTCTGTTATTTTCTGATCAGGAAATATCAATACAGCATACCGGTTCATCGCAGCCTCAATAGTAGCAATGTCTTTATCGCTTGCACTCGTTAAAGTTAACCCAGTGACAGTAGCGCCAAAATCCATGAATGCGTTGTCCTTTACATTGTTCTTTGCGCTTGCATGATCGTTTTTCTGGCTATCGGTAAGTGCTACAATTTTTAATGACATGATATATATGCCTTATTAAACAAATAGCGATTTATAAAACAGGTAGTGATTTATACCCAAACACACGTTTGCCGCAACGTACGGCCATGTCGAAGGTATTTACGCGTTTTCCCAAGCCCCATAACGTTATCGTAAACCGAACCAATGTCTATATACGTATTATTCGGAAAGCGTTTGCTCAGTTGGTAAACAAGCATATTTGACAATACACCTGCGCAGAAAATAAACACTTCACCAGTCACATTACCTGATTCAATGTATTCAGAGGTTTCATCTAACAAACGCTGATGATCGTTAATCCACGAATTTGGTCCACTACGAAAAATGGTGTTTACTTCAAATGGTAACTGCCCGACATCCGCTTTATTGTGGCAAATAATATTGACCGTTCGCGTAGCAATAGCGGCTGTTGTTTCTTTGATAAATGTTGTGTAGTTGGAATTAACAAATAAATTTGCCCAGGTTAGTTGCCGTTCGGGCTGTTCTGATTGCTGTTTTAGTGCCAGAAACGCTGTTGTTCCCACACAACAGGGACAAGCTATGCCGACATAATAATTCGGTGATTGGCAAATTAGTGATTGCCGCAATAATTCTCTTTGTTGTTCATGTTGTTTCTCACCAGGTATATATTGGTGTTCACCGTTATATTTTTGCGATAAATCTATAGCATCGCCATTGATGATTATCATTTCACCGTCACCGAATCGAACCAGCGCAAAGTTTTCTTTTTCAGAGAGGCGCGCATTGAGTTGCTTTAACTCCTCATGAAAATTCTTATTGGAAGGATGCTCAACGTGATATCGAGCTGAATCTCTTCCAACAAAAAGCCTACTGACAAAACGCCTCCAGTTAATGCCCATTAAACCTAATCGCTATGAATTGATGCTAAAAATAGAACATAGCACATAGTAGACATAACTCGGGCATACCAGGCAATGGAATCGAACTGATTAGCAATCAGGGAGTATGTTAGCGACCTGCTAACTGATCAGATTTCCTGACCCGGATCGTGTATCTTTCGATAGCGCTTGGGCCACATGGCCTTGGGCAAGCCTCCTCTTTCTTTTAGCCAGGGGTGAAGACCGACTGCTCTTGCTAAATTAACCAACGCTTGGTCTTGTTCACCCAATCTACTGTGAACTTGATACAAACCGGCCAAAGCGGCAAAATGATTCGGCACCATGGTAAGCGTTTTTTCAAGATCAGCTTTCGATTCCACAAAATTCTCTCGCAAGAAACGAATGAACGCTCGCTGATTGTAGCCCTCGGCATAACCAGGTTCTATCTCAATCAGTTTATCAAGGTGAGCCTCGGCAGCTTCAAAATCGTATGCCTCTCTGCGTTCGATCGCGGCATCGAGTAAACCACGAGCCTCTGCCGTCGGTGCCTGATTAAACCAGTATTGCCAAATAGCACTTTCCGCCAGCTGGCCATCCAGTTGCGTTGAGGCATTTGCTAAAGCATCAAATAACTTCGAATTTTCCTCAGCAGTTTGCTCAGCCGCCACAGCACTACGCTGTTCAGTAGCAGGTTCATCCATCGCAACCACAGTATTTTGAAATAACGATGTGGCCACAGCAAAGGCAACTGTTGATAATAGAAGCTGTGTCGGAAAACGGGCTAATGGGTGTTTCATAAAATTACTCCTCAGTTGCGAGCCATTGTTCTATGTCAACTAATACCTGCTGACGTCTCTCCGGGGTTTCGTTAAGTATTTCATGGCGATAATCCGGATAAAAATGCTCGGTAACCAATCCTTTTGGCGCTGCATTAATAAAATGCCGAATCCCTTGTGAATCAATCACACGATCATCTCCAGCAATGAGTATTAGAGTAGAAACGTCGAGATTGCTCGCTTGTTCTATTGACCGCTTACCAGTGTTAACTAGCCAGGTAATAATGCTTGCAGATTTGTAGCGGTGATTCAATGGGTCATTGCTCGCACGCTCCTGTTCAACCTTATCGTGAGTTAGATAATGTGCGTTATAAGGCAACTCCTGCGCAAAACGTGGAGCAATAAAATTGAGTACCGCCAGTTTGAATTTATTACCCCTACTGATCAAGGGCGTATAGGCAGGCACTGATAGTAGTAGACCAGAAACCTTGACTTTATGGTTGAGCAACATCGATGTTGCTGTTAATCCACCAAGGCTGTGTCCAAACAAAAACGGCGTTGAGCCGGTTTCCCTTTTGAATGCATCAAACTGTTCAGCTGCACACGTTTCAAGCTGATCGTTTGCATCCAGCACTCCTCGTTTACCTGAGCTTTGTCCATGACCGGGGTGATCATGAGCACCCACCTCATAACCAAGCTCAGTCAATCGATTCGCCAGTCGCTCATAGCGGCCGGCATGCTCGCCAATGCCGTGAAGCAGATAAACGCCGCGAGTTTGGCGCTCTGTCTGCGTATGAGGGTGCCAACGATAGCGGTGAATAGTACTTGTCATTAATTCAGGTCAGAAATTGGGTTTGACTGACCAAATTATAGCCGCCTTCCCAGCGATTGGTTGCCAACTATTGCCAAAGTTTGTGGTTAGTGGATAATCAACCAGTTAATCGCGATAAAGATTAAATTGCGGCAATTCAACCAACCAGTAATTAGAGGAATTTTTATGGATATTTCAGGCAAAAAAGCGATCGTATTTGGCGGCACCTCGGGGATTGGCTTAGCCACCTGCCAGCAACTAGCAGCGCTCGGCGCCACGGTAGTTGCTATTAGCCGCGATCCATCAAAAGCCACAAACCTGCCTACCGGAGTCAGCACGCAGGCTTGCGATGTATGCGATGGCGACGCCGTAGCCAAAATGCTAACTCAGTTAGCGCCGTTTGACATTCTGATCAGTGCGGCCACAGGCGGCAGTCGTGCTATTGGTAAATTTGAAAGTATGGATATTGACGGATACAAAAGCTCGTTCAATAAGCTGTGGGGGTATGCCAATGTGGTGCGATATGGCATCGAACATTTACCTGATCATGGTGCCATAGTTCTGGTATCAGGCTCGCCAGCACGTCGGTGTGGACCCGGACAAGTTGCCCTGTCCTCTGTTGGTGGTGCTGTTGAAGCGCTGTCGCGCGCTGTTGCCAAAGAGATTGCACCAAAACGAATCAATGTAATGTCTCCAGGATTAATTGATACCCCCATGGTGCCACTACAAGGAGAGGAACGAGATGCGCACTATCAGCGGTTGACCGGAAATAATTTGATTGCTCGCGCAGGTACTTCGGATGAGTGTGCTCAGGGCGTAGTGTTTCTGGTACAAAACGATTTTGTTACTGGTACTACTCTCGACGTTGATGGAGGTATTTTACTTTCCTAGTCTTTCTCGTATTGCAATCAACAAGTAACCGCAGCATTTTTGAATTACCTACTATAGTGATAGTAAATAACAAAAGATGAAAAATAACGATGGCTGACTCCTCTGGCACCGAAGGAGCCGCTGAGCTAAGCGGTGATTCAGTAACGCCTGACTTGCCAGTTGAAATTAGTAAAAATTTGCCTGAAGTAGCAGATTGGCTGCCAGAAGTTGTGCTGCCTTATTGGAATACGATTGCCCAATATCCAATAATCGGGGCCATCGTTATTGCATCGGTTTTCTATATTCTGGCCTTTGTAATTCGTGAGCTTCTGGTCCGCAGTATCGGCAGATTAGTGCGCAATACCAGTACTGAGCTTGATAATCGTGTGCTGGATGGATTGAAAAAGCCAGTTTTTAACGTTGTCTTTCTATTTGGTCTCACATTGGCCGTTCGCGCCATGTCCCTGCCAATAGGCACTGATTTAATAGTAAAAGTGCTGCTGTCTCTCATCATCATTATTTTAATTCGATCCACTTTTTTTCTGTCCAGCGAATTACTTGACGCTCTGGCTCGTAACCACCATCGTTTTACCGCTATTGAGGAGCGCACCATGCCGCTACTCGATATCATTGCCAAACTATTGATTATGTTGTTCGGCAGTTATAGCTTGTTGTTGGTATGGGGAATCAATCCGGTTGGCTGGCTGGCATCGGCAGGTATCGTGGGGCTGGCTGTTGGATTTGCAGCACAAGACACATTAGCAAATTTATTCGCAGGATTTTTCATACTCATTGACTCCCCATACAAGTTGGGGGATTACGTTAATCTTGACAGCGGTGAACGCGGCATGATCACGCATATTGGCATGCGAAGCACGCGCATGCTAACGCGCGACGATGTTGAAATTACTGTGCCAAACTCGGTAATGGGCAACGCAAAAATTATTAACGAAAGTGGTGGTCCACACGAGAAAATGCGCGTGCGCATTGCAGTTGGAGTGGCTTATGGCGCAGATGTGCATCAGGTTGAATCATTGCTTCAGTCCATTGCAACCGATCATCCTGAAATCTGCGAGCATCCTGAACCTCGAGTTCGCATGCGTGGATTCGGTGAATCAAGTCTTGACTTTGAACTTCTGGGTTGGATTATCGCTCCTGAGCACAAAGGGCGGATTTCGCATGAAATTAACAAACAGGTTTACGACAAACTGAATCAGGCAAAAATTGAAATACCTTTTCCCAAGCGTGATCTGTACGTAAAAGAGATGCCCCAGTAGTAGTCACACAAGTAATAATCACACAGGCATCGTTCATTTATACGGCCACTAACCTCAGGAACCAGACCAATGTCGGCTTTTCAGGAAAAATTAATCCAAATTCGTCACGACATTCATCGCAATCCGGAACTTGGATTTCAGGAAACTCGAACTAAAGCCCTGGTTGCTGCTCGGTTGGAAGAACTTGGTCTTGATGTGCATGAAGGCGCAGGAGTAGTCGGTGTACTCAAGGCCGGTAATGGGAATCGTTCCATTATGCTACGAGCTGACATGGACGCTTTACCCATTCACGAAACCAGCACACATGATTATATATCCGCTACACCGGGTGTGATGCACGCATGCGGACATGATGGTCACACCACCATGCTGCTTGGAGCGGCCGAGCTACTAGCAAAGCAGCCCGATTTTGACGGTACCGTTGTCTTTCTTTTTCAGCCTAACGAAGAACACGGACTAGGTGCGCAAGCTATGATTGGTGAGGGGGTGCTCGATGATTTTCCGGTCCAGGAAGTCTATGCCATCCATAATCTGCCTGGTGCTCCACTGGGTCAATTATCGACTCGACCAGGACAAATATGTGCAAGCGAAAGTCTGTTTGAAATTAGCATTTCTGGGCAAGGTGGTCATGCCTCCATGCCACACGTGGGTGTTGACGCTATCACCGTCGGTGCAGAACTGGTGTGTTCACTGCAAACGATCGTATCGCGAAAGCTTGCGCCTGGTGCAGGTGCGGTAGTGTCGGTTACTGAGTTTGAAACTGACGGTCAACGAAATGTCCTGCCGGGTTGTGCAACGCTTAAAGGTGATGTGAGAGCGCGTGTACCCTCGGATCGCGATGCCGTTCGCAGGCTAATGCAGCAAATCATCGACGGTGTTGCTGCAACGCATCAGGTAAATATCGACATGACATTCAACACTGAGTTTATTGAAACAATCAACGCAGAAGTCCCCACGCTAGCGGCTGTTGAGGTTGGTCAATCAAGTGGATTGGAAACCATCGGTAACCGCCCTGCCATGAGTTTCTCTGAAGACTTTGCCCATTTTTGCGCGGCTGTGCCAGGCTGCTTTTTGTTGCTGGGAAACGGTGAATCGGGTTCCCACGCTCAACCTCTTCACGCATCTGATTACGACTTTAACGACGATCTGTTGTCACTCGGTGCAGAATATTGGGTAAACCTGGTACAGGCTCGTTTACCGGCCCGTTGAAACCTTCCATGTCATCCACTAGTACAATTGTGTGTCTGTTTATAAAAATTAACGGTAGAGTTGCCTAATGATCGACAGTTGTGGAGTCATTCCCAGCAATATTAGGTTCTGGCATAGACTAATTCGTGTACAACCACCCGTTCACAATGTGACTATGCCATCACCTCATTGTATACTTGTGACGAGTACATACACAGCGTTTAGAACCTGGATACTGTCCTGTTTTTGCCGTCCTGATTACAAAAAATTGCGTTATCTACTGTTTGAATCTGCCGTTTTAAATTAAACACCAAAATGTAGGCTATAAGGGTTTCAATGCCTTTTGAAGATGAATCACATGATGAGAAATACAATTCAAACCAACACAACTAGACTATTAAATGTTTTGGTGTTTTCGATCTTGTATTTTGGTTTGGCATCACACGCAATGGCAGATAAAAATGGTAGTAAACAAGAATATGTTGAGTCATCAATAAACCCAATTTTCCAGAACATATCTGAATCACAGTCTTATGTTTCGCCCACTTTTCCAGTAAAAATCATGAGTCCGTTTGATTGGGCACAACGTAAAAATATCAACACCATCCAGAAAGACAGCGCCCTAAGTTATTCTCTCACGGTCCTACCGGGCACCACTTTAGACGATTTTAACGTGGCGCTGATCTGGAGATCAAAGTCTGCAAATCTTGATATCGACTTTGGCCGTTGGGACGATGACAGCAATTTCGTTTCTTTACGGCAAAGTATCAGCGAAACCAACCGGACAGAGAGTATTTATATTCCCCGTCTACTACCGGGCACGTACAGCATTTTTGTTAAAAACAAAGCTGATGATAGTGTCAGAAACAGTTTTCGCTCAATTTTCGATTCACTATCAAATAAACGCAAAACGCCATTTCTAATAAAATGGTCCGCAGAAAGTGTAGAAGTTAAAGCGCTCAATATTCGAGCAAAACTACAAGGCCCTTACGATAACGAAACCGGCTTGATGAATGACAACCTGCGAACACTCGATTTAATTCCTGCAGAGGAACCATATTTTCTGATGGGCTGGGGTGGTGCCGGTGAAGAAATAGATACTACTGACCCTGATGGTGTGCTGACAGTGACGGGCAACGACGCCATTGTTGACTGGATAAAAGTGCAATTGTACGAGTTCACTTTTGACGGTTACGGTTATGTGGATGGGAGGTCAGCATTGTTACAACGTGATGGCGACATTGTCGATGTCAATGGTGGACCGGTGCAGTTTTGGAACCTTCCTCCAGGAAATGAACCCTATTATGTTGCCATACAACACCGGAACCACTCAACAATCATCACTGAGTTTCCACATCCCATCGGCGCCAGTGAACCGCTGCTTGATTTCACGCTTTCAACCACAATTCTTTCTGAAGACAGTAGAAACCCATCCAGAAATTTACAAAACGGCGAATGGGTCATCTGGTCTGGCGATGTAATAAGAAATGGCGCTATTGATGAGGGTGATAGTGAAGCGGCACTTGAGGCTCGCGGACAAACTGGATACTTATTTGAAGATGTCAATCTTGATGGTACCTGTGACGTTGATGACAGCAATATCATTTTGGAAAATCAAGGCAGATGGGATTGGGGTTAGTATCTATTCGTTCTTAGGCGCCGTATATCTATTTTTACAAGAATCTTCATATGCACGTAACCCGCTGCTTTGATATCGGCGGAACGAAGATCGTTGCTGCCGACGTCACTAAGGACGGTAAAAGCGTAGAAATCGCAAGAGCCGCTACCCCAACGAATTCTTTCACTGATTTCGCACAAGTTTTACACGCCCACTGCCCCGACAATACGGCACCAATTGGAATTTCAGTAGCGGGTGTGATTCAACCTGATACTGGTCTGATTAATAGCGTTAACATTCCGTGCCTTTCTGGTAGGAAACTTAAGCACGAGCTCAGTCACGAATTAAATCGAGATGTGTATGTCGTCAATGATGCTAATGCATTCGCTCTGGCCGAAGCCACATTTGGTAAAGCTCGTAACCACAACATCGTGCTTGCCGTAATACTGGGAACAGGTGTTGGTGGAGGCATAGTGGCTATGAACAAACTACTCGATGGTTTTGGCGGCACCACCGGCGAATGGGGTCATGGCCCTGCAAGTACGGCACGCACCGGTGCAGAATTACCACAGATACTATGCCAGTGCGGGCAGATGCAATGCATTGATTCGCTTGGCTCAGCACGCGGCCTGGAGCGCTTATACACTCAAATTAGCGCTGAAATAATTGACTGTGAGCAAATCATTGAAGCATGGGAAAATGGCAATAGGTCAGCATCAGAAGCGGTCGATGTATGGCTTGATATTGTTGGCGGCGCATTAGCAAACGTCGTCAATTTTCTCGGCCCGTCTATTGTGATCGTTGGTGGGGGCCTGGCCAATGCAGACAATTTAATCGAGTCACTCGATCAGGAAGTATGTTCACGTTGTCTGGCAAACCACCACTCCCCATTGCTACACACGGCAATGAACGGTCCGGAACAAGGCTTGTTGGGCGCAGCGATACACTGTTATACACAATCCACCGCATGATAATGCTTGAAGTATGTGTAGACGAAACAAGTGGTTTAGATGCTTGTCTGAGCACGAATGTAGCGCGAGTTGAGCTGTGTTCTGCTCTGTCAGTAGGTGGACTAACGCCCAGTGCCGGGTTTATTAACCTGGCTGCAAAATCACCAATCGACGTTCATGTATTGATTCGGCCTCGTGCTGGCAATTTCTACTTCAACGAACATGAAGTGGCTTTAATGTGCAGCGATGTCGAGTTCGCCGTTGATGCAGGGGTTAACGGCGTTGTCATTGGAGCAGCTAATGAAGATGGCACGCTGAACGTTGATGCTCTGCAACAACTAAGCAAAACCGCAGGTTCAACCCACGTTACACTGAATCGCATAATTGATACAGTAGCAAACCCTTTTGATGCAATGGAACAGGTTATAGATCTCGGTTTTAGTACCATTCTAAGCTCTGGCAGTAGTCCAAGTGCACAAGAAGGAGTACGGATGCTTGCCGAACTCAACAACCAGGCGAATGATCGCATCCAAATTATGGCCGGCGCAGGACTAACACCCTCTGCAATTGCACCAATTCATAAAAAAACAGGCATAACTGCCTTTCATTCCTCCTGTAGCCAGCCTCAAACAACGCAAATGGAATCAATAAGACTTGGATTTGACACTGCTCAAAGTCGAACTACCAATGCAAAGTTAATTAAACTGTATCAAGTAGCATTGGAATCAATTAATACCTTATGAGTTCTGCGGATATTAAATCAAGCCAGACCCAACAAATCCAAAACCAACCAACCCAACCCGACCCAATAGCACCACCGATCTGGCTTCTCGCACTGTGTACCGGAAGTGCAGTAGTTGGTCTGACCATATTAACTCCTGCACTACCTTTAATAAAAACGGAGTTGAATGTATCCGACGAATCCGTTCAGCAACTGCTCTCCGCATACTTGATTGCGTTGGCCGTAGGACAACTTTTTTTTGGGCCAATATCTGATAGCACCGGTCGACGTCCAATTATGTTAGCCGGGGCG
Source organism: uncultured Granulosicoccaceae bacterium (assembly GCA_964437945.1). Taxonomy (GTDB): domain Bacteria; phylum Pseudomonadota; class Gammaproteobacteria; order Granulosicoccales; family Granulosicoccaceae; genus Granulosicoccus. The sequence goes on along the minus strand of CAYTJF010000048.1, from coordinate 7,163 downwards.
TTGCTATTCAGTATTGCCGGAATTGCTGCCATGTTCACGCAAAGCATCGGATTATTAGTTTTGCTTCGATTCATGCAAGGGCTAGGTGCAGCCGCGTGCATGGCTATGGGGCGCGCAATCATAAACGATGTATACACTCGAGACGATGCCGCACGTCAAATGTCTACCATTTCAACCATACTGGCCATAGCGCCTGCCTTATCATTGGCATTCGGTGGCATATTGGCACAAAGCACAGGCTGGAAAGGTACGATGGTTGTGTTATCTATTAGCGGCTTAGTGTTGTTTGTTTCGGCTTTTCTTTTGGCTAGTGAATCCAAACTCAACCGTCTCCAAACGATAAATTTTCGATCTGTTTTCGCTGCTTACGCAGCTGTTCTAAAGAACGCAGAATTTCTCTGCTGGACGATGGCTGGTGCAATGCAAATCGGTATTTTCTTTTCATTGAATGCCTTCCTTGCTTACCAGTATCAGCGAAACGGTTACAGCATGGCAGAGTTTGGGCTTTGGTTTGCGCTTACACCATTGTCTTATATTGTAGGAAACACACTAAATAGAATGTGGTTTGTTAACCGTGGAATTGAACGCACTGCCCTGATGGGGTGCGCACTCAGTTTGATTTCTGTTCTACTGTTACTTGCCACACAAGCTATCGGCTACAGCCACGCTCTTTCGCTGGCCTTACCCTGCGCTTTGTTCGGATTCAGCAATGGGATAGTCATCGCCAACTCCACAGCTGGGGCCATGTCATCAGCCGGCAAGCACGCAGGTACCGGTACAGGACTGATTGGCGCATGGCAAATGGCAACTGGTGGAATTGCCGGCACCATAATTGTCGCCCTGGGAGGCGCACAGGTGTTCTCTATTGCTATGGCTGTATTGATTGCTATGTCTGTTATCGCTGTAGTATCCATGCTTTACATTTATCGATACACAGACAGCTAGCTACACTAGACTTCAGATTACGCAGATTTACGGCTTGAAAACCGCAGAGCCAATAGAGATACCAAAGCGAAGCTCGTCCGGATTACTAAACACAGCAAAAAATCGCTGCACTACTGCACCATTCCCATAACTTAAACGAATTACGTTTCCATTGATCTCATAAAAACCGGCGGTATCACTTTTTGTGGATGAGATAAAATCTGCGTGTATGTTCGAGGCGTTAGAATCGTGGCTGAATATGCCGTCACTTTGAAAACAGAATGTATTGTATGAAGCTGTGGTGCCCAGCGCACCAACACCGCCACTTCTCTGATAAGTGTACTTAGAGCCTGTATAGCATTTATCCAACTTATAGTCTTTTCCAACCGGTTCTGAAACATTGGCGGCAAATACTTTCTTATAAGAGTTACTATGAAATTTCAATGCCAGTGAATCACTATCACCCTGCCACTGCCCCCATTGGATTGAGTCAGAGGATTTTGATTTAGCGATACCGTTATCCATAACGCCTGTGATGTCTCTCGAAAAAGTACCATCATCAAACCGTATAATCGCATAATCCCTGACACCCTGCATGCCAGATACTAAATTGGTAAAACGTTCATAGATCAAGACTATATCTTTAAACGGAGGCACTTCGGTACTGGCGACATCCGATTTTGTCGAAGCAGATGAGCTATCAACAACAATTTCATCATTACCGACAGCTTCGCCATTGGAAAAAAATGGCATGCATACCAGCAAAGTGATAAATATAGGAAAAAGTGTTTGTCCAACACTATATCGTCCATAATACATTTTTGATCTACTCTTGGATTAGAGTTGGTGATTAGAATTAATGGCCTTTGAGACCAATTATTAATAAGTTAAGTTGATCATGTGTGTTTTGCGAACAGTACAAAGCCATTATTTTGAGCAAAGCCGATTTTGCATAACATTTTGACGTTTGGCCGCTATTTCGGCATGACTGGCACGCAACATCGCAGGCAAATTGTGTTATAAGCTCATTCAGGCCGATGCAGATTCAGTGCTCGCAGGTTCTTCAACAAATTTTAGCACTACCATTCCAACGATAAATAAAACAATAACTGAAACTATACCAACTCGCGTGCTCCCGGATTGCACCGCGACTATGCCAACCAATAACGGCCCAAGTACCGCAGCCGATTTACCGAGCATATTTAGAAAACCAAAATACTCCCCGCTACGATCAGACGGAATCAGATTACTGAACAACGATCTACTCAGAGACTGGACACCGCCTTGCACCAAGCCCAAGATAACGGCCAATAGGTAAAAATGGGTGACGGTTTGCATAAACGCTGCAGCAAATGTAGCGACCACGTAAGCACTGAGAGCAATCCAAAGCCCAAACTTAGCGCCTCGTTTGCGCCCCAGACGACCAAAAAACAACGTGGCCGGAAAGCCAATGAACTGCACGATGAGTAGTGCAAGGATAAGGCTATTGGAGGGTAAGCCTATCGACATTCCATAGTCCACTGCCATTTTAATTATCGTGGCCAGACCATCGATGTAGAACCAGTATGCCACCACAAAAAGCGCTATGTTCCTGTCAGAAAATACACGTCGAAATGTGGCCGCTAACTTTTGCAGTGAGCTCTTGATAGTGATGTTCTTATCGGCTGTTTCAGGCTTATCCTTGATTGTAAACAGCAATGGCAGAGTGAATACCATCCACCAAATACCAACGCTCACAAACGACCAACGAACCGCCTCCGATGAATCCGCTAAACCAAATATCGAAGGCTTTAGTGTCATCGCAACATTTATTGCGAACAGTACACCGCCCCCAAGATAGCCCAGTGCAAATCCTAATGCCGATAGACTGTGATATTTGGACTTGGGAGCAAGTATAGGTAACAGTGCATCATAGAATACGTTTGCTCCTGAAAAACCGATTATTGAAACAACATATACAACACATGCTACTGGCCACATTCCCTGCGAGATAAAGAAAAAGCTGGTGGTTGCAAGCACGCCAAGCATCGCAAAACAAATAAGCAAACGTTTGTGCGTTCCGCTTGAATCGGCTATTGACCCTAAAATGGGCGCCAGAATCATGATAATAAAGCTGGCTGACGAATTCGCCAGTCCCAGGTAAAAGGTACTGTTCTCAACGGCCAAATCTGCTGCCCAATACTTTTTAAAGAACAGCGGAAAAAAACCTGCCATAACCGTTGTAGCAAAAGCCGAATTTGCCCAGTCGTAAAAAGCCCAGGAGAGTTGTTGACGTGTTGTTTTAGTTGTCATATATAGATGCTAGCTCACATTGCCGGCCACAGCTAGCATCACCCCCAAACCGACGACAATAATCCAGCAACCTCGATACCAACCAATACGTTCATCTAGCCAGATCCAGGCAAAAATGGCGGTGGCCGCTGCAAACGCAGAAAACCCGATCGTTGCAGCAATTCGCCCTCCACTAGCCGAGCCGATTAGAAATGAACCTAACGCACTAGTCTCAAAAACTGCTTGAAAAAACACCAGCCTCATGGTTCGACCTTTGGGCCACCGCATAGTTTGTTTTCGAGCAAGCAATACGGCAATCAATATCAAGGTTCCAAGCAACGCAAATAGTCTATTCAAATACAGCGCATCCATGGCACCGAGCATTGAGGCAGCTTCTTGTGCAAGAAACATTCTGAACGATACGGCAACCGCGGCAGCTAAACCGAAGTACAGTGTAATCCGTATCCACTGCGCATCATATTGCCCAACTTCTTTGTCAATAGCCGTCGGCCGAGCAAGCATGGCCACACCGACAAAGACAATGATCATGGCCACAAGCTGCAACCATGACCAGGGTTGGCCTGCCAGAATGTTCAAAAGCACAAGTATTACCGTAAAGGTTGAGGCTGCAGGCGATGCTACGGCAACTGGGCCATGAGCCAGCGCTTTATACAGAAAATACAGTGCCACAAGATTCAACACACCAGAAATTGCCGAAGCAGTCCAGCCCCATAGGTGCCATGATGGCCAATCACCGACAATCAACAATCGTACTGAAAGTACGATCAGGGACAGGCCCATAATGATCAAAAACAGGATACTGGACGCCACACGTTGTGCTGTGACACGGGCTATGCAGTCTGAAGCACCAATAAACGCAGCCCCAGCCAGGCCCCACAAAATACCATTCATAGAGTCAATCAAGTTTCAATTCAAATCAACCGGCTGAGCTTACTCGCAAATACGCTATACCGGTATTACACCAACACCTTTACGCATGGCCAAATGGCATTTTTGGGATAGTACGCTGCCGCTATTGTCCCTGTCAGGTATTGACCCTCGGTCAATTAGGTGATTATATTGGATTTATATTTACACCACCGACATCCCAATGGCATACGCTACAGCAAAAACCATGCGACCGGATGCTATCCCGGTGATCGATATAAGCGCGCTTCGTGATAATTTAGAAGCGACCGACGTTGCAGATGCCCTGCATAAGGCTAGCCAATCACTTGGCTTCATTTATATCAAAGGCCACGGGATACCTGATGAATCGATCGAACAAGCCAGAAAATATGCCTATGAATTTTTCCGTTCCAGCGAGGCCGATAAGGCAACTGTTCTTGTATCTAGCTCCCACCGCGGATGGTTGAAACCCGGTGTGTCGAAAATGGATGACGATGCAAAAGCAGATTTAAAAGAGAGCTTTATATGGGGGCATAACAGTACAAAAACCAATTCATTCAATAAGCATCCTTTGCGTGGCAATAATCAATGGCCAACATTCATACCTGAATTACGAGAAGCGGCACTAACCTATTTCCACCATGCACATGATGTTGCATCGCTATTGATGCAAGGTTTCGCACTGGGCTTAAAGCTTGATAAAAACTTTTTTTTACAAAGCGCTAATCAGCCGTTAAGCAGAGCATCGTTTGTGTATTACCCGGCACAGGCACCAGACTCCGAACAAGAACAATTCGGGGTGGCACCCCATACCGACTTTGGTGTGCTAACAGTACTGTGTCAGGATGACACTGGCGGTTTGCAAGTTCAGGATATAAACGGAGACTGGATTCACGCTCCTCCCATTGAGGGAACCCTGGTTGTTAACGTTGCCGATCTATTGAATCGCTGGACAGCTGGCGCATACAAATCCACACCACATCGCGTAGTCAACACATCGGGCAGGGAACGATTGTCATTGGTGCTGGCATTTGACCCTAATCCTGAAACTGTTATCGACGCCAATGAAATACCTGGATTAACGACAAACGAAGAACCCATCACTTGTGGTGACTATTTGACCTGGCGATTTGGAAAAGCCTTTTCCTATCGTACATAAACACAAGGAATCCAAGAGACTGTGATGAGCGTTAGCACCAATTATAGAACCTGGAATACATTGAAAGAACCGATTCCCGTATGCAAGTTCTTGGCGACGCAAATTGAGGCTAGTTTATGAGCGCATGGATTGACATGATCAGTGATGAAAAAGCCGATGCAGATCTTCTGGATGCACTGCAATTGGCACGAACCCCTCACGGTACGGTTGACAATGTTATGCGAGTACATTCGCACCGGCCCAATACAATGCGTGGACATGTTGCTTTGTACCGAGCCGCCCTGCACGATGACGCAAACACACTTCCACTCTGGCTGCAGGAAACAATATCGTCCTACGTTTCAATACTGAACAACTGTAACTATTCGCTGGAAAATCACTGGGCCAATGCAAAACACCTTATAAATGACGATAAGAAGGCAGATGAAATAGAGCACGCACTTCGAAACCGAAGCCCTGAGTCCGTGTTCGATGGCGCTGAGCTTGCACTGATGCGCTATGCACATAAATTGACATTAACACCCAGTGATATGATCGAAAATGATGTGGCACAACTCAAATCAGCTGGGTTGGATGATGGACAAATACTCGAAGCCAATCAAATTATTGGGTATTTTAACTATGTCAACCGGCTACTGAACGGGTTGGGCGTCAGCACCGATGGCGACACGGTAGGTTATTACGCCAGTGTCGACAACTAGCCAGCTCTTTTTGCGTATCTGCTATAGCCTGCAGCTGTAAGGAACACGGCATGACTTATTCCACTCAACCAAACGATATTAACGGCGCAATGAGTCTGGTACGCGATTGTGTGGGTGCGACTGCCGGCGAGCGAATTCTGATTGTTCGCGAAACAGAGAACCTTGGCTACTACGACGAAAAAGCGCCCAAGCTTGTTGCAATCGCTGCGCGTTCGATGGGCATACTCGTCTACGAGACTCACACGTATTCGTCAATAACAACGGACGAAGACAGAGAGAACTTACTCAAGTCTATAACCGGATTTGATCATGTCGTGTTCTTTGCCCGAGTAGGTGATCAAATCCGGTTTTCAGATTTTGCAGGTATACCCTCTTCCACTATGTGTTATACCTTGAACGATACAGCACTAAATTCTCAGTTTGGCACAGCCTGCCATCACGGTATGTGTGAAATTAAGCATGCTATTGATGTTGCATTTGAAAACGCTGAGCACATTCGAGTTACTTGCCCACGAGGCACAGACTATGCGGGTCAATTGCGCAAAACCAGTGAAAAAATAACTGAGGTTTGCGTAAAACGGTTTCCCCAACTCGTACCCAGACCAATACCAGCGATTGATTTTAGCGGTCGGGTAGTGCTGAGCCGATTTCTGCTTGGAACCGGTTCACACTACTACGAACCCTACTGCCTGACGTTACCCCAGGACATTGTTGCTTACGTCGAGGGAAATAGCATTACTCATTTTGATGGTCCGGAAGATCAGGTAGAGCGAGTTGAGAGTCATTATCGAAATATCAGCAGTCAGTTCAACATTCAACCCTGGTATGTCGACTCATGGCATGCAGGCATTCACCCCGCGTGTCAATATGATTCCAATGCAGAAACTGATCTTTTACGATGGTCGGGCACCGCTTTCGGCAATCCTCGTCTTTTGCATTTTCATACTTGTGGCGAATACGCGCCAGGAGAGATTTCCTGGAATATTCTTGACCCGACAATCTGCTTAGATGATGTTCCAGTCTGGGAAAACGGACAACTGTACCCTGGCCGTATTCCAGCGTGCGAAGCTATTCTTTCCGCTCATCCAAACCTTGCTGCAATATTCGCCAACCCGGCACGTGACATTGGTCTCAGTGCCTGACGTCTAGTGGTCCATCCACTTGATACGTTCGAGTTCAGCGTGACTGTCTGCGTTCGC
>CAYTJF010000047.1:0-27504 GCA_964437945.1 uncultured Granulosicoccaceae bacterium | reverse complement strand
ATATCGTATCCGATTACGGTGAATCCAGCATTGAGAATATTGCGGGCAAAAGCGCCGCCCATTATGCCGAGCCCGATGACGCCAACCGTATATTGATTAGACATTGAACTGATAACTCGCTGCCCGAAACTCGAACGCATCTGCCGTTTTTTCTACAAAACCAATCGCTGGAAATGGTAAATGAAAACCGATAACCGGAATATTCCCAGAGGCAGCCATTTCCAGTATCCGGCGGCGTGTGGTCGCAGCCATATCCGGGTCATCGTCCATTGAAAAATGCCAGTCAGGGTGTGCAAAGGATGCTATGTAATGTGCAACGGTATCGTTAAGCATCATCAATTGCTGGCCATTACTTTCAAAATGGAATGCCATGTGTCCGGCTGAATGTCCGAATGCGTTCACAGCCGTTAGACCCGGTGCTATAGTTTCATCCGGCTCGATAAAGCGAATATTATCAATCAGTGGCAGTGCCACTTTTTCAAATAAGGTTTGCGTGTGTTTTCGCATGTCTGAAATATTTTCACCACGCTGCCAATAATCAAACTCTGTACGACCAAACACAATTTGTGCGTTTGGAAATGTGGGTTTACCATTGGTCATAAGATTGCCAATGTGGTCGGGATGCGAGTGACTGATTACCACCAGATCGATATCCCCAAGAGAATAACCTGCAGCACCTAGAGAAGTATTAAAGAATCCCGCTGAGGGCATTGGTGCATTTTCGCCAAAGCCGGGGTCAAAGGCTATTAATGCGTCAGGTGTTTTTATTAGCGTGGTAACAAAGCTGTGCTCAAGTGCGGGGTAAGGTATTTGGTATTGTCCGGCTAACCGCTGTACATCGTCTGCAGTTGCATTGGTTGCTACAAACGGGTGTAGATCGTTTCGGGTGATATGACCCTCAAGCAGATTGGTAAAAATGGCATCGCCAAAGTTGAACTGATAAACACTGGGTCGAACAAGAGGGCGAACAAGTTTTTTGGTGTCGGTATTCATCGTTTTGTTAGTTTCTTCTCGTTTATCAGCTTCTTTGTTTATCAGTTTCTTTATGATTGTGCACTATAGAGACTGTGCCAATAGACTACCTTGCACGAATATTTTATCAGTTGTACTCAAGCACACTACTATTCTAATGTTCATTACAACCTAAGTTTACTGTTTTACTCTTACTGTATCTGTGCTGGTCGATTGGCCAGAACGTGGTCTCTGGATACTTTATTTGCTGTTGAAGGTTTTCCAGTAGTAATAGCCTCAATAATGACAAGGTGAGAGTCTGCCAGGTCCATCAAATTACGTCTGCTACGTGTAACGTTCGTCATGGTACGTGCTTGTACGTTGAGCGTTTCCCATAGTTCGAGTAATACTGAATTACCGCTATTTTCAACTATGATGCGATGAAAGCATGAGTTGTGACTCGCAAAAGCAATAGAATCACTTTCGCGAGCGGCTCTTTTCATTGCTTTGACTGCGTCTTTTAATTTTGATTTTAGTGCTACACCTCGCTCGGTCACCAGTTGTGCTGCATAAGATTCCAATTGAGCGCGGACATCATATAACTCGCCCAATTCCTTATTCGTGATGGTCCTGACCCGTGCACCTTTGTTAGGCAACGTTTCTATAACCCCCATAGCTTCAAGCTCGCGCAGCGCCTCTCTGACCGGTGCCTGGCTAGTTGAGTATTCGGCGGCAATTTTTAGTTCGATTAGACGATTGCCTGGAATTAGCTCACCACGCATGATGCGATCGAGCAACTGGTCGCGAATGAGTTGAGACAGGTTTGCACGCGGCAGCGGAGTGGCCGAAGACATATCAATGAGCCTTTTGAGATTGGGTCATATTATACCCGATTCAAACGGCATCAAAATTTATAGATCACCGATTATCGATAATTATTGACAGAGCTAAAGCAACTGGCATAGGCTTACAGAAAGCCACATTTTGACTTTGCATGGCGTTTCACTCGGGACAGCACCTTCTTCGAGGATTTCCGCATGAACATTAAAGTAAACAGCGTAAGTAGCACCAGTGAAGGCAATTACTTTAAAGTAACTCGCGGTGTTGTAAAACGCGTAATAAAACGCGAAGTAAAAGGTGTAATAGAAAATGAGTAGTTCAAGTGGTATGTCTGTACCAAAAACAATGAACGCATGGGTAATTGGCGGTCCGGATGAACTAATACAGGTAGAAAAACCTGTGCCAGAACCTGCGCGTGCCGAGATTCTTATTCGTATTGATGCAGTTGCTATATGCGCAACTGATCTTGAGATTATTCACTACGGTACGCCCGCCCTGATAGAGGGAGGCCCGCCTTTCAACAAAAACTTTACACCGGGCCATGAGTATATGGGAACGGTAGCCGCCTTGGGTGAAGGTGTTGATGAATTTGCGGTTGGTGATCGCGTGACAGTTGAAATTCATGCTGGCTGTGGACAGTGTAAGCGCTGTCGTCAGGGAATGTACACATCGTGTCTAAACTATGGTCTAAATTATGGTGACGTTAAAAAAGGTCATCGTGCTAATGGATTTACAACAGATGGTGGCTTTACTGAATACGCAGTAAACCATATAAACACGGTTATAAAGGTACCTGACACCATGTCAGATGAAGAAGCTACTCTGGTGGTAACAGCTGGTACATCCATGTATGGGTTGACTGAGTTGGGTGGCCTGGTGGCTGGTGAAAGTGTTGTTGTTACCGGTCCCGGTCCAATTGGTCTTCTGGCAGTCGCTGTTGCAAAATCACTTGGTGCCGACCCAGTGATTCTGACTGGCACACGAGATTCTAGGCTGGCCATTGGAAAATCGTTAGGCGCCGATCACGTAATAAATGTAAAAAATACGGATGTGGTTAGTGCGGTTAAGGCCATTGCCGGTCAGCAAGGTGTTGACTACGTAGTTGAGTGTGCAGGCTCAGAGCTTGCTATTAACGACGCAATACACATGACCAACCGAGGCGGAAAGATTTGTCTCGCTGCTTTCCCACATGACCCTGCCACAATAGATTTGCCGCACGTGGTTAAAAATAATATGTATCTCTATGGCATACGCGGTGAAGGGCGTAGCGCCACGCATCGGGCAATGGCATTCATGGCAGAAAAACGCTTCGACGCATCACTCATTCACACTCACACGTTTGCATTGGATGATTTACCCGAAGCACTTCGTTACGCTCGCGAACGTGTTGATGATGCGATCAAAGTAGTGGTGAAAGCCCGTGGGGCAGAACAACAACTTAAGGCTGTTTAAAAATGAGCAAGGCAGACAAAGGTGTCTATGCAGCGTCGATCACACCGGTAGATGGCTCCGGCGAGCCAGACGGTAAACGTCTTCTTGAACATTGCCACTGGCTGATGGCACAAGGACTTACTGGCGTAGCGCCATTGGGCACAACAGGCGAGGGCAACTCTCTACCATTGACTTTTCGTCTTAGTGTGCCAGCACTGTTCCGGGATGCAGGCTTTTCGTCCAATAAGGTTATCTTCGGCACCGGCTCCTGTTCTGTTGGCGATGCCATAGCAGCTACTCGTGCGGTTGTAGATGCTGGTTTTACTAACGCACTGGTTTTACCACCGTTTTATTATAAAAATGCTTCCGAAGATGGCGTGTTTAATTATTTTGATCAATTGATCAACGGCGTTGGTTCTGACACTCTCAGAGTGTACTTGTATCACTTTCCGAAATTGTCTATGACCCCCATCACCGTGTCACTAATAAAACGATTGAAAGCCGAGTTCGGGCCGGTTATAGCCGGTCTTAAAGACAGCTCTGGCGATTTCAATGGCACGCTTGAATTTGTCGCAGCAGCCGACAATTTTGATGTATTCCCCGGCAGTGAGGCCGTGTTGATTGAAGGTTTGGCCAAAGGGTGTGTAGGCTCTATATCAGCCACATCCAATGCTTCTGCGTCACTAACAGCCGCCACTTACGCCGCTTATGGAAATGATACGGCTACTACGCTGCAAAAAACCTTGAGCGATGTACGATTGGCAATAGCTGATTACCCTTTGAGTGCTGCGCTTAAACAAATTGAAGCCTGGCGCCGTGACGATGACAGTTGGCGCACACTGCTTCCACCAAATACGGTACTCAGTGATGCACAGTCAACACAGTTGCGTGCTTCACTAGACGCACTGGAACCTGCGGCCGGAGTTTTACATAAACATCGCGCCGTTTCTTGATTATGCCCGTTTTTTGATTATGAAAGTTATCAGGTGACCTATGGGACAACCACAATTAATTGAACAACCTTCTGCTGGTGAGAATCCGCGAGCACACTGGCCACAAGACTTGCAAGACGAGTTCAATGAGGCGGATAACAATGGCATTGTTGGCAGTGTATTAGTGTCAGAGACAGATCGCGTTCGGGTTTGGCATTTACATTTACCGCCCGGCCAGCGATGTAACTTTCACAAACACGTATTGCATTATTTCTGGTCCTGTCATTCACACGGTAAGGCCAGGGGATGGTATGACGACGGACGCATACAAGACGTTGTCCATACTCCAGGAGAAACAAAACACTTTGAATTTGGTAAAGGTGAGAGTTTCACTCATGCGGTACAAAATATAGGTGATACCGATCTAATGTTTACAACGGTTGAATTCAAAGACAGCCCGAATACGCCGTTGGCTGTCCCGGATAGCATCCGATTGGAGGAAGGTAACTGAGTACCAAATAGTTTTTAATATGGTTCCAACAGATTTGTTAATAATATTCATTGTAGCCAAAGAAATAAGACCCGTATAAAGCGGGCACTACCTGGAATTTCACTACGGAGAGGAATAATGTTTAGAAAAATACAAGTTGTGGCGATAATGGCAGGGCTGTTTGCAGGTGCACTCACCAGCACTGTACGCGCAGAAGAAATTAATTTGCGCATCGGCTCTGGCCACCCGCCTGGTGTTGTATACGCGGGCCTTATGCAAAGCTATTTCCAGGCAGAAGTGCAGAAACGCGTTGCTGAAAATACTGAACATACAATCAACTTCGTAGAGGGATATTCTGGAAGCATTGTAAAGGTTACCGAAGTGCTCGAAGGTGTTCAGGATGGCATTATCGACATTGGTGGCATGTGTATGTGCTTCGAAGCCTCAAATTTGCCTTTGCATGCGTTTCAGGTCATGTTGCCATTTGGCACAATGGACCCTACGGTCAGTTTAAAAACGGCACAAGATGTTTACAAACAAGTTCCTTATCTACAAGACGTATTCGAAGAAAAATTCAATCAGAAGCTGCTGGCTCGTATTGCCGATGGTGGATACAACCTGGGAACCAGCTTTGAGTGGGAAAACCTTTCTGACCTTAAGGGACAAAAAATTGCTGGTGCCGGTCTAAATCTGAATTGGTTGGAATACGGCGGCGTAACGCCAGTACAAAGCTCATTGGCAACCGCCTATACCGAAATGAAAACCAATGTATACGAGGGCTGGATAATGTTTCCAAGCGCCTGGGTGAATTTAAAGCTACATGAACCAGGTCCTTTTTATACACTAATTGGTTTTGGCTCAATTACCTGGCATGGTTTAACCATGAATCTGGACACGTTCAACGAGCTGCCTGAAGATGTACAGCAAATTATTGTGGAAGTAGGTCAGGATTTTGAAGAACAGACCGGCTCAGTGAACAAAGAGCGCTATGCCAAGGATGTGGATACCTTAAGGGAACTCATTTCAGTTAATGAGATCGACCCGGCAGTGCGTGCTGACTGGGCAAACTCTCTGGCCGATTGGCCTCAAAAAATGGCTAAGGAACTCGATGCCGAGGGCCTGCCAGGCTCTGAAGTGCTTAAGCTTACACTCGAGGCTGCAGAGAAAAACGGCTACCAATGGCCTGTCCGATACAATATCGAATAAGTATTTTTCGTTGCAGATAACGTTAGTATCGGACCACGATATAAGTGGATTTGTATACGTGGACTAAGGATGGTTCACGCTGCAGATATGCATATTAAAAATTCCTGTTTGTTACTAAAACCAAATGGCTAACATTGCACAATGTTCCTGTTTCGTCTGACTGACCGAATAACAAAGGTGCTCATGGTGCTCGCTGCGTTCTGGGCATTCGTGTTGTGCTTTATTACGTTAGCCGACATTATTTTTCGTGCTTTGGATTTTCCTTTACAAGGAACGAAAGAGATCATTGCTAATTCGGTAGTAATAATAATATTTCTGCAAATAGGCTTCGCGGTTCGCAGTCGCTCCATGCTTGGTGCTGATTTTCTTGTCAATATATTCGGCGCTAATACGCGTCGTTACCTGACTGTGTTCAGTTTTTTACTCGGCGCACTATTTTTTGCCATTTTATTTAAAGGCGCTATCGACCCAGCACTTCGATCATTTGCAAATGGCGAGTTCGATGGTGAAGGGGCCTTGCGTGTGCCGGTATGGCCAACCAGGTTTACCATTTTAATTGGCAGTGCATTGGCTGTTATCAACTACCTGGCGCTGGCAGCGATCGAGGCGTTCCAGTTAGAAGTAGCTGAGCTTGATTTGTAACTGACGACTGTTGAACATAGGCTCATTAATTATCTTATCGCGAATAGTTTAATGCTTGATATTGAATCCACATGTTTGATGTAAACACCGCCACCATTATTGTTGTTTTACTGTTTGTGCTGGTTCTACTGGGTGTTCATGTTGCAATAGCACTGGGTATGACCAGTGTAGTAGGCATTTACCTTGTCACTGGTAAATGGCGTATTGTCGAAGCAACGCTCGCTAGCACAGCAGCTGAAGCTATGCGAGATTTTACCTTCGCTGTTATACCGTTATTCATGTTAATGGGGGAGTTTATAGGACGTTCCGGTGCTATCACAGACATATATCAGGCGATTAACCGTGGTGTCAGAGCATTGCCTGGACGTTTGGCAGTCGCCACAGTCATTGGTAATACCATATTTTCATTTGTTACCGGCGTATCTATTGCCTCGGCCGCTGCATTTTCACGCATTGCCTATCCTGAGATGAAGGCACATGGTTATCATAAAGGATTTGCCTTAGGTGCTATTGCTGGCTCGAGTTGTCTTGGTATGTTAATACCGCCTAGTGTTTTAATGATCGTGTGGGGTATTTTAACTGAGCAGTCTATAGGACAATTGTTTCTGGCAGGAATATTACCTGGCATCTTACTGGCTAGCTTGTATTTACTGTATATAGTTGGCTCGGCCATTTTGCGTCCCGAACTCACAGGTGAGTTAAGCAAAAAGTCTCAAACTATTCAAACTGACAGTAACACTTCATCATTAGCTTCATCTTCAAATTATAAGTCAAGTGGAATACAAGTGCTGTTCAGTGTCTTTGGCATGGTCTTTATTATAGCCGGCGTTCTGGGTGGCATCTGGTTCGGTATATTCACGCCCACAGAAGGGGCAGGTGCCGGGGCTGCATTGGCTTTGTTGTTTGCGGTAGCGAAGGGTATGCGAAAACAGCAGCTGCTCGAAGCCATATTTTCAGTAGGTAAAACTGCAGCACCGATTTTAATTTTACTTTTTGCTGCAGCACTTTATTCCAGAACGCTGGCAATGACTGGCGTTACCACTGCCATTCAGGAATTCTTTCTCAATACAGGTTTATCGCCACTGGTCATACTGGGGTTAATTGTATTTGTGTGGTTTCTGCTGGGTATGGTTATAGATTCAATCTCTATAATGCTTTTAACCGTGCCTATCTTTGAGCCTTTAGCCACAGCGCTGGGGTTCGATCGTATATCGTTTGCTGTGATTGGTATTCTTGCTATTGAGGCTGGCTTGCTGACACCGCCATTTGGTTTATTGGTATACACGGTAAAGGCAGCCATTCAAGACTCATCAGTTAGTGTCAGCGAGATTTTCAAAAGCTCAGTACCATACTGGATAATCATGCTAATTGGTATTATATCGATTGTGATATATCCGCAAATCGCTAATTATCTACCCGAGCTTCTATTTTAATAGGCAGTAAATAAAATGAAAACTAACGCAATCAGATTACATAGTCAGGGCGCCGCCGATGTCATGAACATTGAAGCACTCGAGTTGGATGCACCCGGTCCGGGTGAAGTGCTGCTTGAACAAAGTGTGATTGGTTTAAATTACATGGATGTGTATCAACGCTCTGGCCATTATCCGCTTGATCTGCCTTCCGGGCTGGGCTTGGAGGCAGCCGGAAAGGTTATTGAAGTCGGCTCAGGCGTCAACGACTTAAGCGTTGGTGATCGTGTTGTTTATGGTGCAGTTCTGGGGGCTTACGCTCAGCATCGTATTGCACCAGCTGCTCGTATGATTAAAATTCCTGACGGTATCAGCGATGATATTGCTGCTGCAGTATTAGTGAAAGGCATGACTGTGGAGTACCTGATGTGCCGCACCTATCCGGTCAAGGCTGGCGAAAATGTGCTGTTCCATGCGGCTTCAGGAGGTGTTGGGCATATAGCGGGACAATGGGGAAAACATATCGGTGCGCGAATGATTGGTGTTACCTCTGGTGAACAGAACTGTAAAACAATTCTTGAACACGGTTACGATGCGGCGATTGATAGAAACTCAGAGAACATAGCCGAACGGGTTCGCGAACTTACTGATGGTGAAGGCGTGTCGGTGGTGTTTGATTCAGTTGGCAAAGCTTCATTTGATGCATCTATTGCATCTCTGGCACCACGAGGCTTTTTTATCTCGTTTGGCGCGACCACTGGCGAGGCACCGGCAATATCACCATCTACGTTACAGCACAACGGTTCTCTGTATTTTTGTAGACCGACGCTGGCAAACTATGTAGCAACACGCGAAGATCTGGTGCATTCTGCAAACGCGGTTTTCGACATGGTTAACAAGGGCGCTGTTCAAGTTTCAATAGGGCTAAAGCGACCACTGGCGGATATAGTCGATGTGCATAAAGTGTTTGAGGCTGGCAACACTACCGGATCCACGCTCCTTGTACCTTAGTGGTTACCCGTAGGGGTGTATTAAAGAAGTCACCCTGGGGCTGTACGTTGAATTACATGGCTTAGCTCAAGCTTGGTATCCGAGAAAATAAGCGGGGTGTAACTCCACAGTGGTATGCAAGAACAGCAGGGCTCAGGGCATAGGTACATCTGTTACGTATTTTGGTACCTGATAGCCTTTTTGCACTGCGGGACGTTCGGCTATGGCCTTGTACCACCGCGTAATATTTTTAAATTCCGTAATATCGATTCCCTGCCACTCAAAGCGGGAAATCCATGGCCAGCATGCCATATCAGCAATGGAATATTCGCCTGCAATGAAATCGTTGTTGTCTAGCCTTTTGTCCAACACGCCATAGAGTCGTCTAGTTTCATTTTGGTACCGGTCTTCCGCATATTGCGACTTGCCCGGATTGTATTTGACAAAATGATGAGTTTGCCCAGCCATAGGTCCGAGACCACCCATTTGCCAGTTAAGCCACTCTAGCGTGGCCCATCTTGTTTTTTGATCTGTAGAGAGAAACTTGCCAGTTTTCTCGGCAAGGTATTGCATGATGGCACCTGATTCCATCATAGAGATGTTAGTTTCGTGATCTACAATTGCCGGAATGCGGTTGTTGGGGGCAATCGCCAGGAAGTCGGGCGCGAATTGTTCGTCTTTGGTGATGTCTATGGATTTTACGTTGTACTCGATACCCAGTTCTTCCAGGAGAATCGAAACTTTACGACCGTTAGGTGTGGTCCAACTGTATAGATCTATCATTATTGGTTGTCTTATGTTTTACTCGATGTGCCAAGTTTAACGCACTTGAGGGTATGTCGAAATGACTAAAAGAGCTAATCGCAATAGATCTGTTGTTTTGCAGGTCTGACTATACTGGTAATCCCAATTCCGACCGACTTCGGACACATACCGCTGATAATTCAGTTTCCAGTGCATCACGCAGCAATTGGGCGGTAGGCGAAAGCGTACTTGATGCTTGTTCAACCAGCACATAGTCAAGCGTCATAACCGGTTGTACAATAGGGTGCAAATGACGATCAGACGACGCTATATCATCGATCACCAGGCAACCAGGCAGGATGGCCGTCCAATCGCTTCGTGCAACCAGATCGAGCGTTGCCATCATTGCATCAAGCTCCATGATTTTTGCAACAGGTATGTTAAAGCTTTGAATGCAATCTTCTATTTTTGCACGGCGCGCATTTTCCGGTCCTGGCAAAACCAGCTTTAGCGCCTGCATTTGGGTTAAGTCAACCGGTGAAAGGTTTGGTCTTTGTTTGTTGGGTGCAGAGACAAAGACTTCAACATCAGTGTCCAGCTGAGTTGAACGAAGACCAACAACCGTATTGGAGGGCGGAACCACAGCAAAATCAAGACGCCCTGACTTGACACCTGCACAAAGGTGCGCGCTATAGGCCTCTTCTACTTTTACTTCGATATTCGGATAGCGAATAGCAAACTTTTCCAATACTGGCGCAACAACCGAACGGGTTGTGGTTGGCATAAGTCCGGCAGATACTTTTCCACTGATACTGCCTTGCAACTCAGCTACGTCAGATTTCATCGCAGACGTTTCACGTAAAATCAGCGTTGCGCGTTGATAAGCTAACTTGCCCGCTTTCGTGGGCACCACACCAGCCACCGAACGTTCAAAAAGCTGCGCATTCAAACTCTCTTCAAGCAATTTGATTTGTGCACTTATACCCGATTGTGTAGCGTGCATCCGCGTTGCCGCAGCAGTGAAAGATCCTTCTTCTACTACTGCCACCAGAAAACGCAATTGGCGTAGTCGCATATCATAAACTCGTACAACAGACACCCGATACTATCAGAATTCATGATGTATTGAATACTACACTGCTGCTGTGAATGCGGCCCACACAAGCACCCCTAGACTTCATCTCCAGCCAATTCAACAAATTCACCACGATGAAAAACCAGCGGTTTTTTATCCGTAAATTCAATTTTATTCACTTCGCCAACATAGATCTCATGATCTCCACCTTCGTAGCGACGATAGGTTCTGCACTGTAGAACGGCTAGTGCATCACTGATGATAGATGTGCCTTGTAGCCAAGGTGCCAATCGACTCCGTCAAATTTGTTGTCTGGCGGTTTGGCAAACGGCATACACAATGACTGCTGGTCTTCTGACAAGACGTTTATTGTAAACGCAGAGTGCTCGCGAAACGCGCTCAAACTTGGTGCTGTTAACGCAATGCGCCATAGTATGAGCGGCGGGTCCAGGGACACCGACGTAAATGAATTAATGGTTAATCCCACTGGTGCGTTCGCATCGCCTCGTGTGGCAACTACAACGACCCCGGTTGGAAAACACCCGAGTGTTTCCCGCAACAAGACATTATCAAAGCTGGTCTGTTTCTGGTCATCACTGGTGCACTGTCAAGTCTGGTTGGTACTATGAAACGCTATTTACACGCATCAGGAAAGCCATTGATTTTGATAGTTTCCAGTATGGAAAGTGATGGTTCGACACATTACGCTAACGTGTTGATTCATATGTAGATAGTAACGCGTAAAATCATATCAATTGTTTTACTGTGTATTAGATTCTCGAAATTCGGGTTACATTGTCTAAGCATTTCAATAAGCAATAGCAAAATAAATACATAATCAAAAGTGGAGTAACAATGGCAGAGTCCGAATTTGATACCCGTCCTTATGTAACTCAAGCAAAGCGGTTTCTATGTAACGGCAATAACGTGTCCGCGCATTTTTCAACTATTAAAGATGATATGTGCAAACAGGTTGATGCCATTGCTTCGCAACACGCCAGCTCTGAGTTGGTTATACCGGAAGTCTCGTACAAGCACATTAGCGATGACACAGTAAGCCGCAAAGACATAGAAGCAATTCATACACACGGTTGTGTTATTGTTCGCAACGTTATCCCTCGCCAACAGGCGGAAGAATGGAATCAGGAGCTTGGACACTACCTCGATACCAACGACTACTACACCAAGGCCACACAAAAAGCCGGTTTGGATAACTACTTTGGCGATCTAAAAGATGCCCGCCCGCAAATATTTGGTGTGTACTGGTCTCGACCGCAAGTCCTTGCACGACAAGCTGAATCTATGGCTAATACCAAACGATTCCTCAACCGGCTATGGGATATATCGGCACCAGCCGGCCCTGAGTTTGATCCTGATCTTGACTACAGCTACGCGGACCGAACACGTCGCCGTGCTCCAGGAGATACAACACTGGGTTTGTCTCCTCACATGGATGCTGGTTCTTATGAGCGTTGGGTCGATCCCGCGTTTCAAAAAATATATGCCGACATTTTTAATGGCAGGCTTGAACAATACAACCCATGGCGTGCAGCTTTTCGCACTCAAACACGTGAACTTGCATTACCCGGTGTGTGTTCCATGTTCAGAACATTCCAGGGATGGACCGCCTTAACCGAACAAGGTCCTGGTGACGGTACACTCGAATTGTTACCCATTTCAAATGCAATCGCCTACGTGCTGTTGCGTGCCTTGCAAGATGATGTTCCTGATGACGAGATGTGTCTTGCTAAGCCCGGCAGGGCTTTGGGAGTTGATGCTAACTGGCACCCTGATCTTATGCCCGGTATTGTTCCGATTCAAACGGTGGCACCGGGTGATACTGTGTGGTGGCATCCAGATGTTGTTCATGCCATAGGCAACGAGCATCTTGGCAACGATTTCGCCAGTGTCATTTATATAGGAGCCAGTCCTGCTTGTGCAAAAAATAGAGCTTATGCTTTACAACAAGCTGTCAGTTTTCGAAGTGGAAAAAGTGCGCCTGACTTTGCTGCTGAGGATTATGAAATGGACTTCAAAGAACGTGCAACTGTTGATGATCTTACTGAACTTGGACTGACTCAGATGGCGATGACCAAGCTTGCATCATAGGGATATTGGAGAACGCGCTAGCGAAGTTGTATTTGCTGATTAATATATTTGCTGATTAATAGAGGAGTAACGACGATTAAAAAGACCTACGGATATGATTGGTAACTTCAAGGGATGGTCGTAGGACATTGTCTCTTGGCACTCTAGTGGCTGGGCTCGTAACCCATTTAGTTAACTGGAGAAGGTTTATGAAGAAAAATTTAGTTGCCGCAGGAACAGTGCTTGCGGTTGGTATGGGTCTTAGTGTCCCGTCGATTGCGGCTGACCCGTTAAAAATAGGTGTATTGGCAACGCTCGAAGGCACTTACACGGCACTTGGTGAAGACGGTGTCAGAGGCTTGAAGACAGCGCTCGCTGAAATTGAGAATAAGATCGGTGGTCGCGAAGTTGAGCTTGTTATAGGGCCAACCGATGCAAGCCCTGATAGCGCGGTACGAGCCGCACGAAAAATAGTTGAACAAGACGGTGTTGACATTGTTATTGGTCCACTTTCAGGTTCTGAAGGCATTGCCATTCGGGATTATTCAAAAACTCAGCCTGACGTGACTTTTCTGAATGGAATTTCAGGCGCGCAGGAAACCACTTATGTAGAACCATCTGAAAACTTTTTCAGATTCAACATGGATGGCGCCCAGTGGTCGGCTGGCTTAGGAGACTACATATACAATGAAAAGGGCTATCGCTCAATTGCCACCATCGGTGAGGATTACTCGTTTGTGTACACACAGGTGTTTGGACTGGTAACCGAATTCTGCGCAGCTGGTGGCGAAGTCACCGAGCGACTATGGGTACCTCTTGGCACCAAAGATTTCGGTTCTATTATTGCCGCACTACCTGATGATGTTGATGCAATCTATCTTGGTTTAGGCGGTGGTGATGCTGTCAACTTTCTCAACCAGTACCAACAAGCCGGGGGTGATGCACAGCTTATCGGTGGCACAATCATGGTTGACGGTACCGTTCTCAACTCAAAAGGCAGTGCTAAGGATGCATTGATCGGTACACCTGCAGCCGGGCCTCAGGCCGATACCTGGGAAGATCCAAAATGGCAGGCGTACGTTAAGTCATATCAGGACACCTTCCCTCCAGAAGAGCGTTTCCCAAGCCCGTCGCTGTTAGCAACAGGCTATTACAATGCAACGCACGCCGTTGCTCAGTGCATGGATGAAGTCGGTGGCGATCTAAGCGATGGCCACGCAGGTTTGAGATCTTGTTTGTCAGGCCTTGAGCTTGATGCACCAAACGGTAAAATCACACTGGATGATAATCGTCAGGCTATTGGAACCAACTTTGTATCTGAAGTTGTTGAGCTCGATGATGGCACGCTGGCTACCAAGCTTGTTTCAATGAAGGAAGGTGTAAATCAAACTCTCGGTATATCTGCAGAAGCCTTTGCCGAAATTGGTTTACCAAGCAGAGAGTCACCAGAATGTAAGGGGAGTTACTAAACCCACAGTGTTCAGCCCGGATGCTGCAATAGCGTCCGGGTTGGTCTAATCCAAACCTGGAGCGTAGTAACCACTCGATATGACGCTAATTACTTACTTATCGAGAGTCCATTTTGCTGACGGTGTGCTAGAGGTCGCACTTAGCTCCGAATTAGAATTAAACCAACTATCTCGACCGCTGCTTGTCGCTGAGCAATCTGCAGTGAGCAGTGAATTTTCTGAACGCGTCGTTGCGGGTTTGCCATTTTGGTGCAATTACACTACTTACGAAATACCTGCCAGGCTAAATCCCACTGAAACTAATTCGGAACTACGACAACACCTGCGTAAAGCAAGTGCAGACGTGGTTATCGCGTTCGGATCCTCACTCGCTTTGTCAGCTGCCGATGCCTGTTGCAGAGAAATCAGTGTCAATGCACAAGAGCGTACAGTTGAAGTTCCTGCGAATCCGAAATTATTTGCCATTCCCGGTGTCGATGGTGTGCCAGCTATGTCAATGAGCCGTAACGACATTGCATGGACTAAACACTACGGTGTCGGAATTCAGCCTGCGACGGTCATCATCGATCCGACATTAATAATTGGTGAATCGATTGAGCGAACCAGTGGGGCGATTGCCGACACGCTTGCACGGTGTTTGAGTGCGCATTTTTCCGACGGCTATAATCCTCCTGCGGATGGTATTGCGATGGAGGGTATAAAAAGAATCTTGCGTAATGTGGATAAGCTGGTCGCGGAGGATAGCCTTGAAATGCGTAGAGAGCTCATGGCCGCGAGTCTGAATGGAACGCTGGCAATGCAGAAGGAAACAGGTATTTCTCATGACTTATGTAAAATTCTACTCAGAGACTCACCACAACCAGTTAACACCGGTGCGCTAATGCGCTTGTTAATATTGATTGAGGTCGAGTTACTGGAGCATACGTGGACACATCAGCGACGCAGGGAAATTTGTATGGGGCTTGGTGTTCCAGACGGTATCAGCTTACAGCAATGGCTATCTTCAATAATGGAGAAGTTGCCATTGCCAGGCACATTATCCAAACTTGGTTTTGAATCAAACTCCGTTATAGCGGCGTCCGAAGAGCTCGCTAGCACCAAGGCTATTGTCCCTTCAGCGAAACAGCTCGTTGACATGTTGTACAGTATAAATCTCCAGCACCCTGATCTTGCCTGTGCCTGAAATACGGTAGATCAACGACGATAAGTGTAATTTCAATGGCGCAGTTTCGTAACTTTAAGTCTTTTTATTTGAATATTCGTATTGCTATTTGCCCTCATCAAAAGGCATTCTGTCTAGCAAGGAAGCAGTAATGGTAGCCCGCTATATAGTCGTTGAGGGGCAACAACCGAGTTAGGTTATTACCGAGTGAATGTAACTAAATTGGGTAATAATCGAATTGTTTAAGTAGGTCAACACTGACTGAGAGGGACAATGAGCACGGCTATATCCGTTTGTCATGGAGCGTTTGGGAGAGCAGCGTTATATCAGCTGGATAAGTCGCTGATAACACACGCGCATCGTGAGGGCCATCTGATTTTTCATATTGAAGGCAGCCTTAGCGAAGTAGAGGTCAACTACAAACGCCAATCGGTTGATCTTCAACATGCTGCCGCTGTTAGTCCGTTAGAGCCCCATAGCTTCGATGTTGTAGACTCGGAACCGAGCGTCGTACTTGTGCTTTACATAAAACCTATCTGGTTTCTTGAAAACAGTCAGTCTGCTGAATTCACGCTTCGATTTGGCAACTCGGTTGTTACCAGAACACCACCAATAAACGCCGTAGTACGACGTTTTGTGTCTCTGTTATTAAATGGGCACAATATGGAAGACATCGACTCGCTGTTGTTCTCACTGTCCAAGCTCTGCTACGAACAAACATGGCAATCCGTTGATTCCCCTGGTCTTCTACAAAACAAGTGCTCAAAATTCAGTGATTACCGTATACGCCGTTCATTAAGGATGATGCAGCAATGCATTTCAGCTGAAGTTGAAATGGAAGCGGTGGCTCGCTCCGTGGGCTTATCGAGACCGCATTTTTTTAAACTATTTAAAAAGCAGCTTGGCGTGACACCCAACGTTTATCTGAACACGCTGCGCTCTGAGCGAGCGATTGATGAGTTGGTCAACACCGAGAAAACGGTGACCAGTATTGCCTATGATTTAGGTTATTCCTCGCAAGCCGCATTTACGCGCTTTTTCTCTTCTAACGTTGGTATAGCACCATCAGAATATCGCCGCGTAGCAGATAACCCAACTGGTTATTTTCCGATTCAGTGAGAATTTAGCATACTGTCGGGTACAGTCTGCTCCCAATAATACGTTTATTGTTTCCCTATAACCTGTTTTCGCAACAGACATGGTTCTCTATGCTGCTTTTCCAGCATTAGGGTGTAATTTAGGGTGTAATTGGGGGAGCAATCTGAATCCGTTCATCAGCAAATTGATTAGTGGTTACTGCCGCTTGAATCGCCGTGTTTTCCTATCCATGGATGGGAGGAGGGACACGCTTGCGTAAATTCACTTCCGACCACCCCTGGTGGGCAACAATCCTGGGATTTATAGCCATCGTTCTGCTGTGGATGGTGTTTGCTCTGTGGCCTGCCTGGTTGATCGATCTGATCGGTAAGAAAAAGATCTTTCTCAATGCACTGTTCAACGGCATTACTCTCGGTGGATTGTATTTTCTTGTGGCAAGCGGTTTTACCCTGATTTTTGGATTAATGCGCAACGTTAATCTCGCACATGGTTCTTTATATTTGTTTGGTGGTTACGTGGGCTACTTTGTTGCGTCCTGGAGTGGCTACTGGTTATTGGCGTTTCCGATTGCTTTTATTGCAGTTGGTTTTATCGGGGCGTTGATGCAAATATTTGTTTTTCGACGCATGGAAGGACAAGACTTAAGGCAGACACTGGTAACGATAGGACTATCAATAGTATTTGCTGACCTGATGTTGTGGTCTTTTGGTGGCGATTTTTTCAACATCAGCCCCCCTGAGTGGTTATCAGGTCCGGTCCAGACATTTTTTGTCACCGGTGTCAAACGCTCATCGGGCGATCTTATCTTTTTGAAATACCCAATGGTGAGACTCGCCATTTTCGCAGCATCAGTGGCTGTTGGCGTGCTCATGTGGCTGGTTTTGAATCGTACCCGAATCGGTATGCTGATCAGAGCTGGCGTAGACGATCGCGACATGCTTTCAGCAACCGGTGTAAGAATTCAATGGGTGTTTCTGGGTGTCTTTATATTTGGTGCAGGCTTAGCCGGTATTGCTGGTGTAGTGGGTGGCACCTTCCAGTCTGTTGCACCTGGTGAAGATATTCGATTTCTGCTTGCTTCGCTGGTTGTTGTCATTGTGGGCGGCATGGGATCGATAAGTGGCGCAGCCTTTGGTGCTCTGATTGTCGGTTTGGCTGAACAATTTGGGTCGGTTTACTTTCCGACTTATGCCGTTGTGCTGACTTTTTTGATCATGGTGTTGGTATTGTCTTTTCGCCCACAAGGTTTGATGGGTTCATCCTGATCTTATGAGCACGATAAAAACCAACTCGCGCTTTATTAATGTGGCAGATACCAACAAAAGCTGGCTGGAGCGGATCCCGGCAAGTTATTGGATAGTTGGCATTCTGCTGATCATCATGCCGTTGTTTGCCAGTGATTTTGTATTGTTCCAAATATTTGGCTGGACATTCATCCTTGGAATGATCGCATTGAGTTTAATGTTACTGGCAGGCTATGGCGGCATGGTCA
Source organism: uncultured Granulosicoccaceae bacterium (assembly GCA_964437945.1). Lineage (GTDB taxonomy): Bacteria > Pseudomonadota > Gammaproteobacteria > Granulosicoccales > Granulosicoccaceae > Granulosicoccus. The sequence continues at coordinate 9,482 of CAYTJF010000047.1, read as the reverse complement.
GTCTTGCGCAAATGTCAATTGCTGGCGTAGCAGGCTATATGGTTGCGATCTTCGGAGACAGCGCCATTACCGAAATAAGTCAGGGTTGGCCCTGGTATGTGGCGATACCCATTGCCTTGATCATCGCCGTATTGTTTGCTACTGCCATTGGCTGGCTGGCCGTACGCACCGATGGTATTTACACGATCATGATTACGCTTGCCATTTCTGCTGCGTTTTTCTACTTTGCTCGTCAGAACTATCATATCTTTAACGGCTTTTCAGGGTTTAACTCTATTCACCCCCCAATGCTATTTGGTGTGGACTGGCGTGGTCCAAAAGCGTTTTATTACCTGACGTTGTTCTGGGCGGCTATTGCATATTTATTTGTGTTGTATATTGCGCGCGCACCATTTGGGCTTGCGCTTCAGGGTGTTCGCGATAATCCACGTCGTATGTCGGCGTTGGGCTTTAGCGTGGTCGGTCATCGGGTAGCTGCCTATTCATTAGCCGCCGTACCTGCAGGTATTGGTGGCATATTACTCACATGGCAATCGGCGCAAATATCCCCGGGAACAGTCGGTATTGGACCTGCAATAGATATCCTCGTCGTCGCCGTTATTGGTGGTTTGAGTCATCCCATTGGCGCGTTTATTGGCGCTTTTATTTATGTATTGTTAAAAACGTTTTCTACTGATGTGTTAATTGCAGTAGGCCTTAGCGGTGAACGTTTTCGATTATTGATTGGCCTTGGTTTTTTGATCATTGTGTTCTTCTCACCAGATGGCATTCTGGGTCTTTGGAAACGATTTCGTACCTGGCAGCAGCGTGACCCTTTTGCCAGTTCGTCAAGAGGCAATAACTTGTGAGCGCGGTAGTAACACAAAACCGTACGCTGTCTTCTACAGGTACCGAATATGCCTTGGAGCTTAACGATATATCCAAATTCTTTGGTGCACTTGCCGCACTTGAAGATATTACTATTTCTGTAAAACCCGGTGAACGACGCGCCGTACTTGGGTCAAACGGTGCTGGTAAAACCACTTTGTTCAATTGTATTACCGGCGACTTTCCTGCTACCAACGGCACCATTAAATTCTTTGGTGAGGATATTTCAGCTTTTCCGGCTTATGAACGTATTCGCAGAGGTTTGCGTCGCACCTATCAGATATCCCAACTGTTTCCGGCTCTGAGTGTTTTTGACAATGTGTACCTTGCGTGTCGAGGAGTATCGACCGGACGTTATTCGTTTATAAGACCAAGCTCAACAGACGCACTGATTAAAAGCGCGAAGGAACTGGTGGGCATTGTGAATCTTGTTGATGTTCAGGATACGCTGGTAGCTGAATTGTCTTACGGTCAGCAACGTCAATTGGAAATAGCCATGGCGCTATCTGGTGCGCCACGATTTATCCTGTTTGATGAGCCGGCAGCAGGTTTGTCACCAACTGAACGGGCAGATCTAATAGAAATTCTGATTGGTTTACCATCACACATCGGCTTTATTGTCATCGAACATGATATGGATGTAGCGCTGCGAGTAGCAGAGTCTGTCACGATGATGCATAACGGTCGCATTTTTAAAGAAGGTACACCTGAAGAAATAGAAAATGATGTAGAAGTACAGGCGCTATATTTAGGGTACGGCGATGAGTAGCTCTGCGCTCAATATCAAAGGGCTGAACGTGTACTACGGACAGTCGCATGCTCTTCAAGGTGTCGATCTTGAGTTGGGTTCCGGTGTCCTGTCGGTTGTTGGTCGAAACGGCATGGGTAAAACGACGCTGTGTAAAGCAATCATGGGACTGGAGCCTACATCCGCTGGCAGCATATCGCTTTACGGCTCGTCACTGATTGGCAAATCCCCGTCAGACATCGCCCGACTTGGTATCGGCTACGTACCGCAAGGCAGACGCTTATGGAAATCATTAAGCGTTGACGAGCACTTGCGACTGGTTGCCAAAGCCAGCGGACCATGGACGGTAGAGCGAATCTACTCTGTATTTCCTCGGTTGGCCGAACGAAAAAACAACGGCGGCGGACAACTCTCTGGTGGTGAGCAGCAGATGTTGGCAATCGGACGGGCATTGTTACTCAATCCGAAACTGTTGTTGATGGATGAGCCTACGGAAGGATTGGCGCCGGTTATTGTTACACAGGTAGCGGAGATGCTATCGCAACTTGGACGCGATGGCGAAATAGATATTCTGATGATTGAACAGAATATTGGTGTTGCCTGTTCCGTGGCCGATAAAGTTGCGATTATGATTAACGGGCGTATTAATCGAATCATGGATGCAAGTGTGCTTGCTGCAGATAAAGAATTGCAGCAATCATTGCTGGGCGTTGGGCGTCATGCACACGATGAAGCGCAGTCACAAACCGTTAGTACAACTATTGCGAAAAGTTCCAGCCAAACACTAAACAAAATCTATCTATCTAACCCAACTGTGCCGGATAGATGGACACCGATAGTGCCGGCAAAGATCATTGCCCGTAGTGCGAGAACACAAACCAATACGCTTCCAGTAAGTGCGGAGACTTCCCTTGCGGGTATCGACGACGGGCGTAATGGCATTGTCTGTATCTGCGGCACTCTGGACACCAAGGGCGACGAACTGCGCTACATGCGTGACATTGTCAGAGCAGCCGGTGTACGTACACAAATAGTCGACCTCTCAACCACTGGAAAACCATCGGGTGCTGAAGTACCTCCAAATGCCGTAGCTGCATTACACCCTCGCGGTGCCAGTGCTGTGTTTACCGGCGACAGAGGATCGGCAGTTGCCGGAATGACACTGGCTTTTGAGCGTTGGGTGCAAAGTCGCAATGATATCGCTGGTGTATTGGCAGCCGGCGGATCAGGAGGTACGGCATTGGTCGCTCCTGGATTTCGTTGCTTGCCTGTTGGTGTGCCGAAGTTGATTGTCTCAACGGTAGCTTCAGGAAACACAGAACAATATGTTGGCGCATCGGACATGTTAATGATGCATTCGGTGGCCGATGTACAGGGTATAAATTCCATTACCCGCGTCGTGCTAAAAAATGCGGCCGAAGCAGTAGCAGGAATGGTGCAAGCTCGCGCGGTTCCAGAACCAAAGTTTGACGACAAGCCAGCGTTGGGTATGACCATGTTCGGAGTCACAACCCCGTGTGTGCAGCAAGTGTCCGCAAGTTTGTCAAAATATTACGACTGTCTGATTTTTCATGCCACAGGCACTGGTGGTCGTTCTCTGGAGAATTTGATGAGTAGCGGGCAGTTGGCTGCTGTGCTCGATCTGACTACAACAGAAATTGCAGACATGGTTGCAGGTGGAGTGTTTGCTGCAGATCGAACCCGCATGGATGTATTTGCTACTACCGGCAAACCCTACATAGGTGCATGTGGGGCGCTGGACATGGTGAATTTCAACGCGCCTGAAACCGTGCCTGATCGATACGCTGGCAGAAATTTCTATGAACATAATCCCCAAATAACCTTGATGAGAACCACCGTTAACGAGTGCGAGCAGATAGGGCGATTTATTGGTGAAAAGCTGAATCAGATGAATATCCCGGTTCGTTTTTATCTCAACGAGGGCGGTGTATCGATGCTCGATTCACCAGGTCAGACGTTTTGGGACCCAGATGCTGATGAGGCTTTATTTAAAACCATAGAAGATACGGTTAATCAGACAAGCCAACGTCAAATTATTCGTGTTCCACAAAATATTAACGATCCAGATTTTGCCAGTCTGGTGGTAAAGACATTCCGTTCACTGAATTCAACCGCTGTTGAGATACCAAAAAGAGCATAACGTATGTTTGATCGAAAAAAATTATTGGCCCATTACCGGGAAATGGTAAGCAAAGGTGAACCTATTATTGGTGGTGGTGCCGGAACCGGTCTTAGCGCAAAGTGTGAGGAAGCTGGCGGTATAGATTTGATCGTGATTTATAACTCCGGCAGATTTCGAATGGCAGGGCGCGGCAGTCTTGCAGGCCTGATGCCGTATGGTGATGCGAATTCCATTGTGCTGGAAATGGCCGGCGAAGTATTACCCGTGGTTGAGAAAACACCGGTGCTTGCCGGGGTTTGTGCAACAGACCCTTTTCGATTAATGGATAAATTTCTTGACGAGCTGAAATCGGTCGGTTTCTCAGGCGTACAAAATTTTCCAACCGTCGGGTTAATAGATGGTGTGTTCAGAGCCAACCTTGAGGAGACTGGTATGTCTTATCAACTAGAAGTTGACATGATTGCTCAGGCACATAAAAAAGACATGCTAACCACACCTTATGTGTTCAGTGAAGAAGATGCCGTTGCAATGGCTAAAGCCGGGGCAGACATCGTTGTGGTACATCTTGGTTTAACAACCGGTGGCAGCATTGGGGCTGAAACCGGTATGGCACTTGATCAAGCACCTGAGATAACCGATGCTTGGGCGAAGGCAGCTCTCGACATCAATAAAGACATCATCGTTCTGGTCCATGGCGGACCAGTGTCATCACCTGGTGATGCCCAGTATGTGTTGAGTCATACCCAGTATTGCCATGGGTTTTATGGTGCTTCGTCGATGGAGCGATTACCAACTGAAATCGCATTAACTCAACAAACAGAGCAATTTAAGGCCATCGGCCGAAAGTCTGGAGGAGATGCCCAGTGAGTGGACCTATCATAGGTCAATTAATCTTATGGTTAATTGTTGCAGTCATTGTTGTATTTATCATCTATTGGGTGATGAACTGGTTATATCGTCGTTCAACCAAGGAAATCGCGTTCGTACGAACCGGTTTTCTTGGCGAAAAAGTAGTCATTGATGGTGGTGCATTTGTGTGGCCAATCATCCACGACATCACGCCGGTGAACATGAACTCATTAGATCTTTCTGTTACCAGAGCCAAAGAAGATGCGCTCATCACCAAAGATCGCATGCGGGTCGATGTGGATGCTGAGTTCTACGTACGTGTTCGGCAAACCCATGATGCAGTATCGTTAGCAGCCTCAACCATGGGGCGCCGAATGCTTGAGCCAGAGCGTATTCATCAGTTGCTTTCGGGTAAGTTTATTTCAGCACTGCGAACAGTGGCTTCAGAGATGTCAATGGAGGAATTACACGTAAGCCGTAATTCATATGTTGCTCGAGTACTGGAAGTGGCCCAGGAGGGGCTCGATAAGAACGGACTGGAACTTGAAAGCGTTGCTGTTACCGATATTGATCAAACCGAAATTGAATTCTTTAATCCGTCTAATCGTTTTGATGCAGAAGGTCTGACAAACGTTATTGAAGTCATTGAGGCACGTAGAAAGTTACGTAATGATATTGAACAGGATACCGCCCTCAAAATTCGTGAACGTAACCTGGAAGCCGAAAAGCAAGCACTTGAGATTGAACGTGCAAGCGAAGAAGCACGCCTCGAACAGGAGCGTGATATAGAGTTTCGTCGGGCCCGACAACGCACTGAGCTTGAACGCGAAAGAGCAGAACGTACAGCGGAAGCACAAAGGGCATCGCTACAATCGAATGAAGAGATAGAAACCGCTCGTATTGCCAATGAGCATCAGATTGCAGAAGCGCGCATAGAGTCTGAAAGTACTATTTCCCAACAGGAAATAGCGCGTAGAAAAGCGGTTGATGAGGCTGAGATTCGTACCAAGGAAGAAGTAGAAGCTGCACGTATTTCGCAGGAGAAAAAACTCTCAGCTGCTCGCATTCTGTCTGAAAAAGAAACCGAAGCGGCAAGCATCGCTGCCAAAGAGACAGTTGAAAAAGCCCGCATTGAGCAAGAACTGGTGATTGCCGAAGCTCGTATTTCAAAAGAACAGGAAACGCAGTCAAAGGAGATTGAACGACAACGTATATTGGATGCGGCCGACATTGTTGCGCGAGAGTCGGTGGAGCGAGCCAGAATAGACCAGGAGCAAAGATTAACTGAAGCTCGTATAGAGTTGCAGCGCCATACGAAAGAGCAAGAAATAGCACGTAACTTATCGATTGACAAAGCAGAAATAGAATCTCGTGAAGCGTCCGAAACACTTCGAATTGCTCAAGAGAAATTCGTTAAGTCTGAACGCATCGAATCGGATAGAGAAACCCGTCGACTTGAAATTGAGAGAAACACCGCACTAGAAGAAGCGGAAATTGCCAGTCAAAAAGCGACCGAAGCGGCCAAAATTGCCCGAGAGCAAGAGCTTGCAGCCGATCGCATTGCATCAGTGCTAGACACAAGAGCATTGGAAATAAATCAACAACGCTCTATTGATCTGGCCCAGATAGAAGCGACTGAACAAACAAGCTCTTCGAAGATAAAGAAAGATTTGCGTGTGCGCGAGCTGGAGATTGCTCGCAATGAAGCGATTGATGCGGCCGAAATAGCGTCGAAAGAAGCGACCGAGAAAGCCCGAATAGAGCAAGAGAAGATCCTTGCGCTTGAAAAACTTGAAGCGGATGAAGCCACACAGGAACGTGATGTAAAACGTGCAGCTGCACTGAAGTCTGCAGAGAGTGCTGCAAAAGAAGCCACTGAAGCTCGCAGAATAGCTCAGGAAACGGCTACCCATGCGAATCGCATTGCATCAGAGCAAGAGTCTAGAGCGCTGGAAATTAAACGCAATCAGTATATTGATGAAGCCGATATAGCAGCACGCGAAGCAGTAGAAGCTAAACGTATTGCGCATGAAGCCAGTGTGTTAGTGCAGAGAATTGAATCTGAAGAGGCGACAAAAGAGCGTGAAGTTGCCAAAGCGGAAGCAATTGAAAAAGCAGAATTGCTGAAGGCAGAGGCGGTGGAGGCAACCAGAATTGCCAAAGACAAGAAAAACGCAGCAGACCGGGTCGCCTATGAGCAAGATTTACGGGAACGTGAAATAGCCCGCAACCGTGCGGTTGATGTTGCCAGCTCTGAGGCACAAAAACACGTGAACAAGGTTCGGATATTGGAAGAATCCTCAACACGTACAGCCGAAATCGCGCGTGATGCTGAAGTAAGATCTCGTGAAATAGAAAAGCAGGAAACGGTAGAGGCTGCAGAAATTGCATCGCGCCGTGTACTCGATCAGGATCGCATTGCCACCGAGCTTGATACCAGTCTTGAAAAAATTGATCGCGATAAAACGGTACGCAATCTGGAAATTGCCAGAAACGAAGCGCTGGATATGGCGCAACTCGCTGCCGACGAATCCATCGATGCAGCGCGTGTTGCGAAAGAGAAAGCCGTTGATGCTGAAAGAATTTTAGCGGAACAGGAACTCGAAGCGAAAAGAGTGCAGCGTAAGCGAGCTTTGGAGCAGCTGGAAATAGAACGTGTTCAGGCGCTTAACGAGGCGCAAATTATCAGTCAGGAAGAAGTTGAACGTAAGCGTATTGAATCGGATGACGGACTTGACGATGTTCGCATAAGTCATCAGGCAAAAAGGCGCAAACTCGAAATTGATCGGGACAAGGAAGTTGAAGAAGCGTCAATGGAAAAAGTCATTACGCTTTATAAAAAGTCGCTGGATGAAAGCGCAGCAGCGGCTCAGGCAGATCTTGCAAAGGCCAAAGCAATTCAAGCGGCTGAACAGGTTAAAACAACCTCTGCCACAGAAGAGGCCAAACGCGCCAAGTCGGTTGATCTTATGCTGGCCGAAAAGGAAGCTCAAGAGAAGAGCATTGCCGCCAAGGCAGAGAAAGTGAGATCAGCCGTTGAAGCAGAAGCACAGAAGCTTATTAATGAAGCCGAGAACGTGCTTACCGACGAAGCCAGGCAATCGCTGTTCAAGCGCAAAATGCTTGAACATGTCGAGGGCATAGTATCTGCGTCAGTCAAGCCACTTGAAAAAATTAATGATATAAAAATCATGCAACTTGGTGGTAATGGCTCCAAAAGTCTGGGTTGGGATGGGCAGGACGACAATGGCGGCTCAAGCGGTGGCTCACCTACAGACGAAATAATAAATTCAGCACTTCGTTACCGAGTTCAGGCGCCAATGGTAGACAGTCTCTTGGGTGATATTGGAGTAGATGGCTCGAATATTTCAAAGTCCGGTGGTTTACTTAACGATGCCGCATCACTCAATCGCATGCAATGGGAGCAGCAGCGACTAAAAGATTCAAAGGCCAAAAGTGCTGAGGATAAAGGTAAAGGTAACGAAGATAAGGAGGTTAAAAGCTAATGGCCAGTGTCTACGTTTCTTCGGTAATTGATGCAAGCACTGACAAGGTCTGGGACCGAGTCAGGGATTTTAATGCGCTGCCAGTCTGGCACCCTCGTATACGCGATAGCCGTATTGAAGAGTCATTACCATCGGACAAAGTAGGCTGCATTCGTAACTTCAATTTGCAAAGTGGTGACAACATAAGAGAACAATTGTTGGGCCTGAGTGACTTTGACAAATTTTGCACCTACACCATTCTCGAATCACCAATGCCTTTAACAGACTATGTTGCGACCTTGCGACTGACGCCTGTAACCGATGGCGATCGTTGCTTTGTAGAGTGGACGGCCGACTTTCAATGTGCTGATGACGTCGAGGCGGAGTTAACTAAAAATATTGGCACTAATGTATTTCAAGGTGGCTTTGATGCACTAAAACGGTATTTCGGACAATGACGATGGTCAAGGTCAAGTGCAGCACCATCATCGACCATCCCACCGATTCTGTGTGGAATGTATTGCGCGATTTTAACGGGCATGATCACTGGCACCCGGCGATTGCAAGTAGCCAGATAGAAAGATCACGTGATGCTGACAGCATTGGTTGCATAAGAAAGTTTCTACTGCAAGACGGTTCTGAACTCAGGGAACAATTGCTTGCTCTCTCTGACGCCGAGCAGAGTTATAGCTACTGCTTGTTAGACACACCTGTACCACTGTTTAATTATGTGTCTCATGTGCGTTTGTTTCCGGTAACCGATATTGATGGAACGTATTGGGAGTGGGAAGGACGATTTAACACTATAGACAATCGAGAAGATGAGCTGAAGCAAATGGTCAGCGGTGATATATATCAGGCCGGCTTTACTGCCATTCGATCGTATCTGGCGAGTGCATCCTGATGGGTATAGAAGTCTATACAGTTGATACTGTAAATCAGGCTAGCGCCGAGATGACAGAGTCAGCCCGCTATTTTGGTGGCGGTACGCTGTTGATGAGGCAAGTCAACTATGGAGATCCAAGTTTTAATCGCGTGATTGTTAGCGATGACCCATTGCTTAAACAAATTCTTATCCAGAGTGACCAGGTAACGATCGGTGCCGGGGTCACTATGTCAGAAATTATCCGACATCCGGATTTACGCTTCCTTATCGAAGTAGCTCGAACCATAGGTGGTCCGGCGATTCGTAATATGGCAACTGTTGGTGGAAATTTGTTTGCACCAAGACCTTATGGTGATTTGACCACTGCACTACTGGCGCTTGATGCAACGGTGCATTGGGCCGATGGCGAGCAACAGAGCGTTGATCAATTTTTAGACACCTCATCGTCTAAAACCGGAATCGTGGCGGCGGTCTCGATGAAACGCCCAGCCTCCGGTGCGTTTC
>CAYTJF010000046.1:2317-27587 GCA_964437945.1 uncultured Granulosicoccaceae bacterium | reverse complement strand
TGTTCTTCACAGTAAGGACAGTAAATTAAAAACATGAAAGTAATCTTAAAGTTAGTGCGCAACACCAGCAGCGCCATGCTCATCAATGAGCGCGCCGTTGTGAAAGCGAAACATGGAAAACGCTTCTGCCAGTTTGTTCGGACGTCCATTGGCGAGTAAGTCTGCAAACACATGACCACTACCAGGGGTCGCTTTAAATCCTCCCGTGCCCCAACCGCAATTAAAAAACAGATTCTCGACAGGCGTAGCCGACAGTATTGGGCAGGCATCGGGTGTGGTATCGACGATTCCACCCCATTGCCGATTCATATGCACACGGCTGACAATTGGAAACAACTCCATAATAGCGTGTACTGTATGTTCTATCACCGGATAGGAGCCGCGCTGCCCATAACCAACATAACCATCAATTCCAGCACCTATGACCAGATCACCTTTGTCAGACTGAGACATGTAACCGTGCACTGCGTTCGACATGACCACTGTATCGAGAATGGGTTTAATCGGCTCCGATACAAAGGCTTGCAGGGGATGAGATTCGATTGGTAATTCAAAACCTGCCATCCCAGCTAGAACGCCTGAGTTACCTGCTGCTACACAACCAATACGACCAGCCTTTATTACCCCGTGCTGGCGTGTGTTGACACCAACAGCTGCACCATCTTCCAGCAGAATATCAATCACTTCACACTGCTGAATGATATCCACACCCAATTGGTCGGCACCACGTGCATAGCCCCATGCGACTGCATCGTGCCGGGCAACACCTGCTCGTGGTTGCCATGAAGCTCCTAACACCGGGTAACGGGTGCTACCCGAACAATCCATTATCGGTACAATTTGCTGACACTGTTTCGCATCAAGCACTTCGCCATCGATGCCGTTTAATCGATTGGCATTCACGCGTCTCTCAATATCACGCATATCTTGCAGATTATGGCCTAGGTTCATTACACCACGCTGTGAAAACATAACGTTGTAGTTAAGATCTTGCGATAAGCCTTCCCATAATTTCATTGCATGTTCATACAATTGAGCAGCTTCATCCCAAAGATAGTTAGACCGAACTATAGTAGTGTTACGACCGGTATTTCCGCCACCAAGCCAGCCTTTCTCGATCACTGCAACGCTGGCTTTGTTGTGTAGCTTGGCAAGGTAGTAGGCAGTAGCCAAACCATGCCCGCCACCACCTACAACGATAAAATCGTAATGCGATTGGGGCTTCGGATTTCGCCACATGCGCTGCCAGTTTTCCTGGTGATGCAAGGCATTCTTGATCAAACCAAATCCGGAAAAACGAGTCATGTTGAAATAAGATTCATATTTATGTGTCGAATTCAATAATGTACGATTAAACAAAAACAGGCGCTAAACGCCAGTCTGGCGCAGAACGACTATTGTGCTCCAAGCAGGACTTTAAGGGTTAAAAAAATACGATATCTTACAGCCTGACAGCGTCAGATTTACGTTTTTCTCGCACAAAATACCACCATGCACAACTGCCTCAGGCTGCGGTGACCGGGTCATCCAGATTACTGGCAAAGCTTAACAGTACACACGTCCCGCCGATAAGAGCCATTACTGCCATCGCCCAATAGCTTTGCCCTGCAAATACTGCATAAAGCCACCCCGAGACCCAAGTTGCAATTCCCATAAACAGAGTGACAAGTGTGGCTGAAACACTCTGAGCCTGGGCAGCATAGTCTTCATGCACACGCTGGGCGATGAAATTGACAGAGGCCAAGAAAGACAGGCCGAAGGTGATGGAATGTAGGCATTGTAAAAAACACAACTGTGCAAGACTGGGATCGGTGCCAGTCAGAAACCACCGTAAGACACAAATGACGGCGGCAAACATCAGGCATTTTCGGGCAGAAAAGTTTCTTGCAACGCTTCGAAAACTCCACATTAAAGCTACCTCAGCAATCACACCAATCGACCATAATACAGACGCCATATTGGTGCTGATGCCCGATTGCGTCCAATGCAGAACCGCGAAAATATTATTAACACTGTGCGAGGCATTTAACAATGCAGCCCCAGTGATAACCAACAGAATGCCAGGCTGCATGAGAATACCAACACCTGAAGTAGCAGATGGACTCAAGTGCGAATGTGGACTAAATGCATTTTTAGCGATGGGATTTTCTGATGTGTTGACTGTTTTGTCTTTTATAGTCTGGGTGTGCCCTCGAAAGTGCGGCAAAGCATGTGCTGACCCTACCCTTGCAACAACTCCTATTAGCAATATCGCTACAAACCATTGATAACCCAACCGGTCAAAAAACACACCAGCGAGCAATACTCCAACAATGAATCCAATAGAGCCGAACGCTCGAATGCGGGCGTAATCGCTGTCACGTTTTTTGGTCAGGCTCAGGGCTGCCGCGTCCATAATTGGGCTACTGGCAAAAGTAAAAAGACCGGCCAGTGTCCACACAATCAAGATATCCCAACTGCCTGTTTGATACAGAAACCAACTAAACAGTATCAGCACAACCCAGTTACATACAATAATTGCGGTACGCCAATCAGACAGACGATCAGCCCATCCACCAATAAATACAGTGAATAACACGATGGCAATCGATGGTGCAGCAAAAATGACACCGCTAAACGTAGGTGATATGCCGAGAGTATTTAACCAAAGCGCCGCAAACGGCATCACGCTGCCAATGGACAGATAAAACAGTCCGTAATAAGTTGACAAGCGAACTTCGACATTCATAGAGCGCTAAGTTAAACAAAAATCGGGGTTAAACAAAAATCGGGGTCGAACAAAAATCGGGGTTGAACAAAAATTGGGGTTGAAGAGACATCGGGAAGATGGTTAGCAGTGTTATTTGCGCGATCAGTAATTCATATCATGCTGTACTTGACTAAGCATGGTAATGAAAAGGCATAACAATTGTCTTTAGCATCCGACGACCTTACTAACCATCTACATTGAAGCACACACAACAAATATAGATCGATTATATTTAGATCATCAGACTTATGCTATGAGGTAACATACCCATTAACGTGACACAAAAAAAATACTAATTGTGATTCAGCAGACGCACGCTAGCCTACTGACTGTTAGGCAGCTTTGATAATTGAACATTTAACGTCAAATAATTAGCGAAGTGCAACTGTTCAGAGTTACAACTATTCAATTGAGCGGGTTACTTTTAAGCGAACGTAAAAACAGACCCAGACCACCAAACGATAGAACTAAAATAAGCATCAAATCAAACGCGCTCATTTGGGCAAAGCGAAATTGCGACCGGGCCAGTACACCCGCTATAAGGGCGACAATAGTCCCAATAGACAGTATCCAGCCAATGTACTTTTTACTGTCGTAGAATAAAAAAACGACCCCAATTATAAACGGAATCATAAGCATGCCACTGGTAATGCCAAGGCCGCCTATGCCGTAGAGTCGCATGCCGAAGCCAAAAGAGGCATCAACGATGATTGAACTGAGCAATAAATAGAAACCCGCGATCATCATTGCTAGTCCAATCAGAAAGGACCATTCTCCACCGTTCGTACCACCTGCTCCACGCATGTGTTTAGCCTAAGTCGCATTTGATGCTTACAGTATAGTGGTGTTAACACAGGTTATCGATACGTTTGTCTGTTACACCACACTAGGCTACACAGCGACGATGACTCATCAAAAGGGTTAGCAATCCGCACACCCACAACCCCGTGCTACCAGCGCTTGCCTGTAACTGGTTATTGTTAGAAGAGTACTGCGCTGAAATGTCAGAAAACACAGCGTAAGCGGCAGCAGGAGAAAAGTGACCATTATTATTGGTCGGGTTTTTATCTGGTGTTTTTGTAACCAATTTTGGGGCCAGATCGCCTTCGCTCTTGTGCTCATCCAGTATTAACATCAATGAGCTTTGTGAGCCAGCGCTTAAGCGATCTTTACTGCACTTCAGCATCCCATTATATGCCTCGCACTGCCAATTCGTGTTGTTGTATGAAAGCAATTGAGCCGTGCCCATATTCAGTTCGATATCAATATGGTTAGCACCCTGTTGGTATTCATTGGTTACTAATAAACTAACCTCGCTTTTTCCCGCCTCATTGACAACATTACTGACCAGTGATACATCTGTCGCATAAAGAGTTGATATCGCTTCAATGTCACCAACGCTTGGCGCCATTCGCTGTCCAATATCAGCGTCGTTGGTTTGAATCGCACGAATAGTCTGATCGCCATTAGCTGAAAAGAAATATTCGCCATAGTGCATTATTGATGCGTAGTCATAAGGTCCGTAATTTAGTTTGCCGGTACTGCTTATATCGAAATTGCGAATCTTTTCAATTTTAATATTCTGCCAATTAATGCTGATGTATTGATCTCTGTCAGGACGCGTATGTTCATGTTCCAGCCCGAGCGCATGACCAATTTCATGCATCATGCTACCGCTACTACAACTTGGTCCGGTCCACACCGGTTGTACCCCACCTTGCCGTCCAATCCAGGATGCGCAGCCGTTAGCAGGTATAAAGTGTAAATAGTCAGCTGGACTATTTTGATCAGCAGGATCAATCTCAACCAGTGATATGCCAGCCATGTTGTTCCAGGTATCTACCGCTGTATTAATATTTTTTACTACAAACGAATGCAAAGCCGGATCTATATAGTAAGGCACAACTCCGTCTGTCCACAAGGCAAAACCTGAGCTGACGCCAATGCCTCTTTGCATAAAAGCTGGCCCTACAAGAACATCACCTTCTATCAAATGCGCAACACCCTCAGAAAACGCCAACTCTTCACCGTGCGCGAAAGATTCGGCGCTATGCACATCAGCTTTTATGTTTGTCTGGTTTGCAGCATGCACAGCTCTATCTGGTGCAACGGTGAGCATAAGCCCAACCAGCACCAATTTGTCAAAAATCGGTGGCATTACTATTCCTCTTCACGGGACTATCTGTAATGCGGATGAGTGTCGCCAGTTCGGTGTACAACCGATATGAAATTTCTACGAATTTCTTCTCAGCAACGTCAGTGTTTCTCGTCCACTGCCAGGTGTAACGGATATGGCTATACCCGTCTAAAACCGACTATCTGAAAACTTGAACCCCTCAGGCACAAAGACTGTGTCATACACGCAAACTTCCAACTGAATCACACTTTTATCGCGTGTACTGCTTCAATTTATTGCATAATCTACGTGCAATTCTCTGATCGGAAATTTAACTTATATCAATGTAAATCAATAATTTATAAGCATAACTTATTAAATAAATTACGCTGGAATTAATCCAGATTGAAAATCAGATAGGCTATGAATGGTCGATTCGGGCTTTATGTAATGCACCGTGAAAACATAATATTATGCTGTAAAAACCGTAATATTGAGCCGGAATGTCCGTAAGATTGAATAGAATAGAATTCGATTGGAGTCGGATTGGAATCCGATTAGCGCCGCGCCAGTGCGATGTGCAAGTGAGTCGCTTCGCATCACGACAGACGGAAAAAACCGTCTAACACTCGGTAACTGTACCGATCAATTGGAAAGATGATAGCTATGGAACCGGTGCCGGTTCGAAAATTTTTTACCAACTGTAATTTTTACAACTGAAGTATATGTACAAATACGGAATCCTTTAACAGTAATACAGCAAACAAGGCAGCGATATTCCACATTGGTCCGGTGCCTGCAGGTAGAATCGTGTTGTTTGCCAACGCGACTGTTGAGTCACCAAGAGGTTTTTTACCATCGCACACCCGCCTGACAAAAAAAGACGGCTAGAGAAACGGGAACGAAAACGCCGTCAATCTATTGATGGCGATGGCACCAGGCTCTTCTCTCGTGGGGAGCAGCGTGAAAACGAACGCCGCACTATTGACGAGGAACAAGCGTCAATCATTCATCTCCCACACGTGGAGGAACAACATGCAAACCCAATACAATTGGGTTCCGCTGTTGAGCGACCAGCCAATAATGCCAGCGTACATGCACCAGCGAACGAAACAACCAACACCAGAGGTATAGGTAGTACAAACAAAAGTGCTGGCAATACAAGCAATGCGGGTGATACCAGCGACTCAAACTATACAACTAATAAAAGTAATGAGAAGGGCGTCAAGAATGCAGACAGCACTGGCAACTCTAATAGCCCGATAAAACCGTCGACAGAAAACCAAACATCAATTCCTTCTGCAAAGTCGCACAATGACTCGTCTGACGACTTGATGCCACTTCAGTCGCAGGCAGATCATCCTGCTAATGAATCCTCAAAGCTCAATACAAACGATTCTGAAAACATCCAAAAGCAAGACAAGCTCACTAAGCAGGAGCAAGCTCGTCTGCATTCGCTTAAAGCAATGCTTAATGCATCCAACGCACGATACGAAAAGGCCACGAGAAATCGCCGACCCAAGTTTTCTGCTGGACTCGAGATAATGATTGTTAGTGGTGACCACAGCGGCCAGATTGGTGTTGTACTGGACGCTGACTACATTGCTAACCGAGCACTTATATCGCTTTCAGATCAGGAATCACCCCACTGGATAGATTTTCGGTACCTGGGACATGCTGATTAAAATCCTTAACTATCCAAGGCCTCCAGAACCTACACTGGCTTTAAAAAAAACTCACCCATAAATAACTCATCACAGAACAACATCCTGGCAGCGCATTTGGAATTAAAACCGGATGAATCTAACTGCTGGCCTAATCAAGGCGTAAACGGATTGGGTGCGTGCCTAACAGCACATGCGAGCTTTTGTTAAACTATAGGGCTAACAACTTTTTTGCATTGTAGAACCCGATGACACAGCCGTTTGAGTCTTCTCAATACGATTCGCTTGATTCAGGCGACTGGCTAAGCAGCATACGCACTGTTTTCAGTATCGATTTGCGTTCATTGGCTTTGATGCGCATATTATTGGCCTTGCTGTTACTGGCAGACCTGATACTTCGCGCCCCAACAATGCGAATGTTCTACACGGATGCTGGCGTGCTACCTCGCGCCAAATGGCTCGAAGTTAATAATCAATGGTACTTGTCCCTGCACGCCGCCTCCGGTGCACTTTGGTGGCAAATAGCACTGTTTACATTGGCTGCTGTATTTGCGATTGGATTACTCATTGGTTACCGAACTCGACTGATGAATGTTCTTTCATGGTTACTGCTAGTTTCATTGCTAAACCGCAACGAGATGGTTTTGCAAGGTGGCGACATCCTGCTGGTGGTGATGGCTTTCTGGGGAATGTTCTTACCATTAGGTGCAAGATGGTCGATTGATGCTGCACTGCAGCCTGAACACAGGCTTTATCCGAACCAACTGCGCTTTTCTCCAGAAAAGGCACAACGATACTTTTCTGTGGCAACTGTTGCGGTTATCTTTCAAGTATTATTCCTGTATTTTTTTACCGCATTGTTAAAAACCGGTGCCCCATGGCGGCCTCCATTTGAAGCCGCTCACTACACGCTAGAGATACAACACTTTGCCACTCCCATTGCTAATTGGTTCAAACAATTTTCCAGCCTACTGCCATTGGGGGCAGCGTATGTTCTTTTTGTAGAGTTTGTAGCACCTGTATTAGTAATTCTGCCAATCAAATGGCCTATCGCTCGAATCATCGGCTTGCTCATGCTGGCTTCTCTGCATGTCGCCTTTTTACTACTACTTCACATTGGTCTGTTTCCATTAATCGACTTTATGTCGTTGACTATATTAATTCCATCAATTGTCTGGATATATCTTGCCAGGCGAAAGCAAAAGTCCCAAAGCGCTCAAGTTACGATGTACTACGACGAAGACTGCGGCTTCTGTTTAAAAATGTGCTTGATACTCCGAGAGTTTTTATTGCCGGATACTGTAAAAATATTGCCAGCACAGCGTTATGACAATATTTACCCGACTATGGAACGTGAAAACTCATGGGTCATTACCGATGCTGAGGGTAATACCTATACTCACTGGTATGCCATGGCATTCTTGTTTTCCCAAAGTTGGCCGTTTAAACCTATTGGGTGGTTAATGAAATTTCCACTTTTTATGTGGTTGGGAAACAGCGTCTATCATGCCGTTGCAAACAACCGCAGTAGCATGGGTGCAGTAACTGCAAAAACACTTCCGTTCCGCCCACTATCACTGAAAACCAATTTGTTTGGGCAATTAGCAGCAGGGCTATGCTTTGTGGGAATACTGGTGTTTAACATCAGCACGCTACCGGGAATGAGTGACTGGAGAGTGAAACCGATTAATATTCCTATGCGCATCTTGCGCATCGACCAAAAGTGGAGCATGTTCGCTCCAAAACCACTGACCCTTTCAATTTTTCCCCAGGTGGAAGGAAAACTGCGCAATGGTACTTCTGTAAATCTTTATGGGCTGACCGAAACAGATCCTGACTGGGTTGCACCAGACTATATGTATCCGCTGTACGAAAGCTACCGGACCAGAAAGTATTTTGATCGTCTACGAAGCTTCAAAAGCAATGCACCACGAAGTGGATTTGGACACTATCAATGTAAAAAATGGAACAGTGCGGCTAAGTCTCATACTGAACAGCTGGGTATTCTGACTTTGCACTACGTTACCCTGCGTACTAATCTGGAAGGTAAACCAAAAGAACGTAAACGAAAAATGTCCTGGCAGCATTGGTGTTTCCCGGAATTCAAACCAAAAGGAAAAGGATAAACCTGTCACAGTTCTACACAGGCAAGCTGTTTTTATCTGTCAGTTAATTACACACGTACTGCATGGGAGCCGATAACTCTCAATACGGCTAAAGTTGGCCTGCACGTGGATTGGGCAAAATGACAGGCAACAGAAGAATAGAGATTCGGGTAATCACCATCATCAGCGCTATTGTTTTGAGCTGCATTTTCATTCTGGCCTTGCCCACAACAGCACTTGCCACAGTTTATAAATGCACGGATGCCAATAACAACGTGAGCTATAACCAAACTCCTTGTGCAGTCGAGGAAAAAGCCGCAACCGTTTCGAGTGTCAGCAGTAAAAATAAGACTGATTCTGGCTCTGCTTCTGACTGTCGTATTGCCAACAACTTTTCGCGACAAATCGCAACTCGAATGCGTTCAGGTGAATCATCCGGCTCTGTATTCGATTCGTATGGCGGCATTGACGCAATACCACGTACTGCCGTTGGCATTATCAACTATGTGTACTCACACAAACACAACCTTAGTACCGTGCCACAGCGAATCGCCGCATTGTCAGCTGCACGCTGTTCAACAGGCTCTTACGGCCCGGTCGCCTGTGATAACTTTCCCTACACGTTCATAGCAGATCGTGGCGGATGTGAACGAGCCGCTACTAATACAAGCTTCGGTCCATCCACAGCAACCACTGACGATTAAACAAGCCGTCTTGAAAATGAAAACTCACTAACTGCTGACAATATAAGCCCCGTTGGCAGAAGCGACTTCTTTCCCGCTATCACCACGCAGTACCGAGTGTGTCGAAGCTATTCGTCGACCAAGTCGAACGATACGTGCGTCAGCGGTAAACCGCTCACCAACTCCGGGACGAAGGTAATCTACACGAATATCGATGGTTGCCAGCGCTTTGAATCGCTGCATAATCTGATCTACAGTCTCATTGGCGTGTAAGTCAGCGATGGCCCAGATAACGGCCAGGCCACCAGCAGCGTCAAGCACTGAAGAAATAACACCTCCATGCAGTTGACCATGCATGAAATGCCCAATCAGCTCGGGCCGCATATTGAAATTTATGTTTACTCTACCGGGCGAAACATCGCCTATTTTGAAACCCAGAAATTCATTGAACACAATTTTGTGCTCGAAAAGATCACGTATTGCTTCTTCAAGCAGAACTTGTTCAGCATCTGTACGCGGATCTGTACGCTGCGTACAAACTTTAGATTTTTCTGACATTAGTTTGTGTCGTCCGACTCGAAGCTCTGCAAACGCATCTAGTGGTCCATCCACATGATAGTGTCGAGTTCAGCGTGACTGTCTGCGAGCTGCGTCTTGCACTGGAGTGGCTCTGCGCACCGCAGGCGGCCCCCTCTGAACCCGATAGTATCATGTGGATGGATCACTAGTTATTCGTAAGCTTCAAGCAGTCGGTTTGTTATCTGGGCTGATTGGACTCGCTGCTGCATCTGGTGTTCTTGTCAAAGTCTGAACAAATCGAGAATCTTTATGTCCGAACAAGCGCCTTAAATCTTCAAAAACCAGGTAGTTAACCGGTATCATAATGAGCGTGACTACGGTTGCAAACAAGATTCCAAAGCCAAGCGACACAGCCATAGGAATTAGAAACTGCGCTTGCGTGCTGCTTTCAAAAATTAACGGCGTGAGTCCAAAGAATGTAGTGAGCGACGTCAGAATGACTGCTCTGAATCGTGCAACTCCGGCAACTCGTACGGCTTGGAACATCGACACTCCGTCGAGGCGGCGCTTATTAACATAATCAACCAATACTAAAGAATCATTCACCACAACACCACACAAGGCGAGCATACCCATGTAACTCATGATACTTAAGTTCATGCCCATAATCATATGCCCAAGAATGCCTCCAACGATACCAAACGGTATTACACACATCACCATGAGTGGTTGCAGATAGCTTCTAAACGGAATTGCCAGCAGTGTGTAGATAACAAGCAATACAAATAGTAGCCCTGTCCTCAAACTACCAAACGATTCGCGTTGTTCACGTGCCTCCCCTTCCAGTGATACACGTATATCCGGATAACGATCTTTGATAGTTGCAAAGTAAGCTTCAAGATCTGCTTTCACCGCCTCAACATCGGCCGTTTCTTTATCGATATCAGCTTCAACATTCAAGGTTCGGCGCCGATCAACACGTTTAATTGCCGAAAAACCGCGCCCCATCTTTACGTTCGCCACACTACCCAGTGGCAATTCATCCCCACTGGGCGTTCTGATAATCAATCGCTGCAAACTCTCTATGGATTGCCGTTCAGAGGCCGGGTAACGTACGATAACTTTAACGTCGTCACGATTACGCTGAATATTCTGTACTTCTGTACCTAAAAACGCTGGCCGCACCTGACTTGCCAGCATCGATAGAGTCACACCAAGCTGCTGAGCTTCGGGCTTGATATTCAACTGTATTTCTTGCTTGCCGCCCTCGAACGAGTCACTGATGTCAGAAATTCCCGGGTACTGCACTAACTCATTTTTAAATAGCGCCGCTACTTCTTGCAGTTCTTCAAAATCAAACCCGGATATCTCCAGATCAATCGGACTGCCACCTCGACCGATCTCGGCCCGGTAAGAGACGTTTTTCGCGCCAGGTATATTGCCTATCTTCCGGCGTAGTTCGCCGACCACCTCATTGGTACTGATATCGAGCGTGCGCTCCTCTGGCGGGGTTAGTTCAAACAATACCCGGCCAACATGTGAACCGCGAGCACCGCGCCCACCACTGCCGGCTGTAGACATAATGCCTTCTATTATGCTTTCGTTAGTGGCGGGATCGACATGCTTGTCCTGCAACTCTCGAACCGTATCAGTGATTCGATCTATGTGCTTTTGCGTAACCTCAAACGGTGTACCGTCAACCATTTCCAGAGATACTCGCGCCGTTTCACTTTGAACACGTGGAAAGAAAATAAACCGTACGTGACCAGCGCTGACTATGCTGAACACTATTATTGCGCTGCCGATAAAAAGCGATAAAACAAGGTAACGTTGTCGCAGCGCCGCTGCCAGAACCGGCTGGTAAATCCGCTCAATAAACCATTCAAAACCATCAGCAATTTTATGTTGCATTCGGGCGAAAATATTCGGCTTTTTCTCTTTGAAAAAATTTAAATGGCTCATATGTGACGGCAACACAAATTTGGACTCAATAATAGAGAACAACAAGACCGGAATAACAATTAACGGAATTTGCGCAAAGATCTTGCCTCTCACACCTTCAATAAGCAGTAGTGGAATAAAAGCCGCAACCGTTGTTAGAACTCCAAAGGTAACCGGCACCGCAACCTCTTGCGTACCTGCAATTGCAGCCTCTATCCGGTTGGGGTTTTTGCGCATGTGGGTATAGATATTCTCACCAGTAACGATCGCGTCATCCACAACAATGCCTAAAACCAAAATAAACGCAAACAAGCTGAGCAAATTGATGCTGACGCCCAGAAACGGCATCAGCGCAATACCCCCGAGAATGGATACGGGAATGCCAACAAATACCCAGACCGCAACCCAGAATCGCAGAAACAGCGTAAGCAACAGCAACACCAAAAGACCGCCTTGTAAAGCACTTTTAGAGAGTGTCGACAATCGTGCCCGAACCGATCGAGCGGAATCTCGCCAGTAACCAAGCGACACACCATAGGGCATGTTTACCTGATTGAGTTCTATGTATTCTTTAACCTGGTTAGATACCGTGATCGCACTTTGCAATCCGGTTCTGAACACATCAATTTCGATTGATCGCTGTGAATTGAATTTCTGCTGCAATTCGTCTTCGCCGAATCCATCTTTTACCGTTGCCAGATCACCAACTGTTAAGCGGGTGCCATCGGGCCGAGTAACCACAACCACGCTACGAAAATCTTCCGCACCATATGCCTGACCCTTGGTACGCAACAACACCTCACCACCCGTGGTTTGGATGGACCCGGCAGCCAAATCCAGAGAACTGTCATTGATTGCCTGAGCCACCTGGCTTAATGTTACGTCATAGCGAATTAGTGCAGCTTCGGACACTTCGATCGCAAGTTCGAATTCGCGTGCTCCAGAGACTGCCACTGACGATACTTCTGGCAATGCTTCGAGATCATCACGAACCCTCGATGCCAAAAGGCGTAGTTCCTTCTCCGGCAGATCACCAGATACAATAACGCTAATGACTTCTCGGGAACGTGACGGCACATAGATCGAAGGTGATTCAGTATCAGCAGGAAAATCACTTATCTGATCAACCTGCTGTTTCACTTCGTCAAGTAACTTCTCAGAGTCGTAGCCTTTGAGCATTTCCACGTTGACCGTACCCAGCCCCTCGTTGGCGGTCGAAGTAATGCGCTTGATACCTTGAATATCCTGAATGGCTTCTTCCACTTTTATAGTGACAGCCTCTTCTACCTCCGCAGGTGTACCGCCACGAAATGGTACTCGAATGGTGACGCGATCAAGCTCGAAACTGGGGAATACTTCAAGTGGAATTCGACTGGACAAGCTGCTCAGTCCCCATATGATAATGAAGACCATAAGCAGGTTAGCTGCTACTGAATTGCGAGCAAACCAGCTAATCAGACTATGCATGTATTACCTCGCTCACTTGTTGCTACGGCCTATGATTAGTTGGACACGGTTTCATCAGAGCGTTCAATTTTCTCAGCCGCCGGCTTCGGCTTGTTAATTATCTTAATATCCGGATTGGCATCAGCAGCACCATCAACACTCGTGTTTGGTCCGGCTTGCACTGGTTTGCCAAGGCCTTCTGCATCAGTACGGTTGCCATCACCGCGCGTGCCCTTAGGCGGCTTACCATTACCCGGATTATCCTTCGCTGGCGCGTCTTCACTGGGTTTGCCCGCACCAGGCTTAACCTCTCCGGGTGTACCTTCAACAGGTTTACCTTCACGTTTGCCATTGCCTGAGCCTGCCCCACCTTGCCCACCATTCCACTTATCTTTTCCGCCAGCGCCGAAAGCGTTGCCTTGTGGCCGTCCCTCTGGTGGTGGCGGTGCCTTGCCATCAATTGTGGCTCGTACCGGTGTCCCGTTGGTGACAGTACTGAGTGGCGTGATCACCAGTACATCGCCCTCTTCAAGACCATCGCTTATAGTCGCCGTTTGTTCATCAGCCCAGACAACAATGACTTCTCGACGCTCCAATTGGTTATCCTCGTTAACCAGCAAAACTTCACGATCTTCGCGAAGGGCTGCACGCGGTAATACAAATACATCTTCAAGCACGCGGCCAGCAATTTTCGCTTCCACGAATTGATCAATCCGCAATGGAGGTTTGCCACGAGCAAAAGGACGATCTACTCGAGCAATAATATTCAACTGTTGCGTACTGGCATCCACACCCTCTGCGCGAATAACTTTTCCAGTCCACGATTGTTCGACTCCAGCAATGTTAGCTGCAAGCTCTATGTTCGGTAATTGACTTTGCAAGACGCTGCCAGGGCTTGGAATATCGAGAAAGGTCAATTGATTGCTTGTTAAGGGCAACCGAACATCAACGCTTTGCTCTGAGTATATTTGTCCCAGTCGCGAACCGCGCGAAACAAATTGTCCTTGATCAACAGCTGATTCGGACACTCTGCCATTGAATGGTGCGATCAATTGGGTTCGTTCCAAATCGAGATTAGCGCGATCTACTTGCGCTTGAGCGGCATCGCGGTTCGCTCGTGCTGCAGCCAACTGAGGCACTCGCAAGGTAAATTCAGAGGCCTCCTGACCACTTCGCAGACTCTCCCACTCGGCCTTTGCCAATTGTCCGCGCGCCGTTTCTTCCTGCAAAGCAGCCGCAGCTTGTGCAAGGTTAGCCTTCGCTTGAGTTAGTGCAATGGCATAGTCACGTTGATCAATTTGTATCAATACATCGCCTTCCGAGAAACGGCCACCCAATACAAAGTTCTCTGAAATGTCGACTACGGTTCCGGTAACCTCAGCCACAAGCGTGGACAGATGGGTTGGTTTTACCGTCCCCCGACTACCAATCACGACCGGATAATTACTTTTCGTCAAGGTTATCGCGTCAACTGCCTGAACCGATGGATATTGCGGCCGTTTGCGAGGTTCTGGTCGGTTATCCAGAATTGTCCTGGCAATAAACACGCTGCCAATGAGAGCCAGTACAGGTAAAAGAACTTTTAACAGTAAATGCATTCAGGTTTCCAGAACTTCCACGTACTTTTTGAGCTAAATTAAGCGGTTGCAGGTATTATACGGACGCAGCCTGATACCAGTTTGGTGTAACAGACATGAAGCACCCCAAAACACGTGCCCTTTTCGACTATCCGCCCTACTGGGCGGAATGCTATGGCCGTGCCTCTTTTCTACCCATGAATCGGGCCGAAATGGACGAACTGGGCTGGGACAGTTGCGACGTTATTATTGTAACCGGCGATGCATACGTTGACAGCCCAAGTTTTGGCATGGCCATTGTTGGCCGCCTGCTCGAATCTCACGGTTTTCGCGTTGGTATCATCGCACAACCAGATTGGCATAACACAGATGCATTCACTGCGCTGGGCGAACCAAACCTGTTCTTCGGAGTCACCGCAGGTAACATGGATTCAATGATTAACCGCTACACGGCTGATCGAAAAATTCGTTCCGATGATGCCTATTCACCAAATAATCTTGGTGGAAAGAGACCAGATCGCAGCTCAATTGTGTATGCACAACGGTGTCGTGAGGCATTTTCCACAGTACCGATTGTCATTGGTGGTATCGAATCATCTCTGCGTCGCATCGCCCACTATGACTACTGGCAAGATAAAGTGCGCCGCTCGATTCTTGCCGATGCCAAAGCTGACATGTTGGTGTACGGCAATGGCGAACGAGCAATAGTCGACATAGCACATGGGCTCAGCTCTGGAAACAAAATAGAGTCGCTGCGCGATATTCGCGGCACCGCTTACATGATCAGTGATATTCCAACTGACTGGACCGTTATTGATTCGTCAAATGTAGACAAACCAGGGCGTATTGAGAAGTACAGTAATCCTTATGAGGTACTTCCCGAAGATCAGAGTACCGCATGCGACTCATCGGCGCCTGCAGATACATCGAAGACCGACAAAGCGAAGCAAGCTCTCGATACGCCGATTACATTGAAGTTCATGTCACGCGAAGAACGTCAATCTATTCGCAAAGGCGTGCGTGATAAAACCGTACTACGACTACCGTCATACGATGTGGTTAAAAATAACAAAGTGCTGTACGCCCACGCCAACCGGGTTCTACACCTTGAAACCAATCCGGGCAATGCTCGCGCACTGGTTCAGAATCAAGGTGGTCAGAAAATATGGATTAATCCTCCACCAATACCACTGACGACGGAAGAAATGGACTACGTATTTGATCAGCCATTTTCGCGTGTTCCGCACCCAGCTTACGGCGACGCGAAAATCCCCGCTTACGAAATGATTCGATTCTCGGTTAATATCATGCGCGGCTGTTTTGGTGGATGCACCTTCTGCTCTATTACCGAGCATGAGGGACGAGTGATTCAGAACCGCTCTGAAGATTCAATTATCAAGGAAATTGAATCCATGCGTGATACCGTGCCAGGCTTCACCGGCGTGATCTCCGATCTTGGTGGGCCAACAGCAAATATGTATCGCATTGCATGCAAGTCCAAAGAGATTGAATCAAATTGTCGACTACCCTCGTGCGTTTACCCGTCTATTTGTAGCAACTTGAATACTGACCATTCATCGCTAATCCGGCTCTATAAACGCGCAAGAGAACTGCCTGGCATCAAAAAAGTACTTATCGCATCCGGTCTGCGTTATGACCTGGCTGTTGAATCTCCAGAGTATGTGGAAGAGCTGGTTACACACCATGTTGGTGGGTACTTGAAGATCGCTCCTGAACATACCGAGCGCGCACCGCTGGACAAAATGATGAAACCAGGTATTGGTGCATACGATGAGTTTAAGGCCTTGTTTGAAAAGTTCAGCAAGAAGGCCGGCAAGGAACAGTACCTCATACCTTACTTTATCGCTGCACATCCTGGCACCACCGACACGGACATGATGAACCTGGCACTATGGTTAAAGGGCAATGGATTTCGTGCAGATCAAGTGCAGAACTTCTACCCCTCGCCAATGGCCAGCGCAACAACCATGTATTACACAGGCAAGAACCCTTTGAAACGGGTAAAACAAGACAGCGAGACAGTCACAGTGGCTAAAACAGCCTCGCAACGCTCGCTACACAAGGCCTTTTTGCGTTATCACGACCCAAACAATTGGCCAATGTTGCGCGAAGCATTAAAGAAAATGGGACGAGCCGATCTTATCGGTAATGGCAAATATCAATTGATTCCCAGCTATCAACCAAAGACAGATGGTAGCTACAACAGCGCCAGACGCAAAAACAGCACGCCCATAAACAAGAAAAAGAAAGTGAAGAAAGGGACCATATTGTCGCAACACACTGGTTTGCCGCCGAGAGAGACCTCTTAAACAACAAACACGCTACTCAGTGGTGTCACTGTATCGGATACAATCCAGTTAGCTTTAAATCCCTGAGTTTTGAGGCAAAGAATCCATTAAAGCACCTAGCCCATCACCAAGATCAAGACTCGCAGCAAACATTCCTTTCTTTATTCCGGTATTAATAGCAACAACAAAATCTTGCCCTGCATCTGTGGCCAGAGCTTCAATAAGTAGTGCTACATCATCATCATTCAAGGCCTGATACGTAAACAACAAAACCGCCCTGGTTTTCTCTTCGTAGTGTGAAAGCAATGCATCCTTACTTTGCTCTACCATGTCCAGCAATTCTTTTCGGCTCAGGCGGTGTTCTTCAGGCATAAAACGCGTCAAGCTTAAATTAAAAGCCACCTGAATACTGCCCATCATGTCCATTGCCGATTCAGTCGACTTCATTGTCTTATCCAGTTTCTTAATAAGTGCTTTGCGGTCGGCTTCAACTGGATAGTGATTCAGAAAAACTTGATAGTTATCAAAACGAGCTTGCTCGGTAAGCAGCGAGTTGTCTATTTCGGCTTGTTTAACTCGTGCGCCTAACGGAGAGGCATACCATGCCAGCATGTATTCTCGAGCTTGTTTGCTCATGCCGGTATTCAGCTCCTGAACCAGGTACTTATTAAAAGTCTCAGTTTTAAAGGCATTGCTAACAGCCTCTGCAACGGCGTCCTGATCGACGGTCATAAACAAATCTGGCAACTGATCTGCAGACAATGCCTCTTCAAACGAACTAGCTGTACTGACCGGGATATGTCCAACTAACTCTTTCAGGCCAGAGGCAACAAACAGATCCATCGCACTTGAATCGCTGTCCGAATCTTTATTTGAATTGCTTTGTGATCTGTTATTTGATTCGCTGCTCGAGCCGTTACTTGAATCGCTGCTTAAACCAACAAATGTATTTCGCGAGAACGGTTGTTCGAAGTTTAAGTGGGCAGCATGTACAAAACCAGCTGATAATGACCAACCAATTATAGCGGCGCATATCAGACGTAATCCGGGAGTTTGACAACTTAATGCCGACTGTTTGTGAAACTCATCCATGCTACAACACCGCAGATAGTTATGCTAACTTGCCTAATGGTGCTAGCGGCGATAAACACGGCAAGACAACCCAAAGCTGATCACCTATGTGGAACTCGTCAGGAATCTCAATTCACTTTGTGGGCTACGACTCATATTGAAAATTCAATATACCTACCCACTTGCTCTACCGACGAAAATCGGTCATTCAAGCCCATAATTTGTTTCACTTACTAAGTTTCAGCATTCTGTGGCTGAGTTGAGTGTGTGGGTTTTTAGCCTTTTTCTCATTAGCCGCAGGTGGCTACAGAATCCTCTTCTGTGTCAACGTTAATACAGCTATCATTGCCGCCGGCGCCGATTAGCGTATCCGCACCGTCTCCGCCATTAATTACAAAGCCATTGTTGCTATCCAGATCCGGCGGCTCGATCACGTCACCAACACCACTGCCACCGAATACTACGTAGATTTCTCCGACGGAATTATTGCCGTTCGGATCAGCATTTGGGGCACTAATGATCAGATCACCCACCCCGTCACCATTGACATCTCCAGCCGCGCTTACCGATTGGCCCAAGAGATCGCCGCGATCATTACGCTTGAAAATGAAGCCGTTGCTGCCATCAAGTTTCGACAACTCAATTGAGGCTGGGAAGCTCTGCGAAAAAACGGGAGTGGCGATCGCGATGGCAGCCAGCGCAAAGGCGCGAGGCAGCGATAATTGTTGACGAATGGATCGAGCAAGCTCCGTTCGTTCGAAATTAACTGAGTCTTCCAGTACAAATTTTGATTTAGTCATCGCCAACGTATCCGGTATTAACGAAATTTGCCAAATGCTACATGAACTATCTGAAAATCCAATTTTCGCAAACCAAGAATCCGCGCTTTGTCAGCGAGGTTTTCCATTGTTAGATATCTTTGGTCTTGAGGTTGTAGGCTTTCGCGTATTCGACGATGGCGCGAAAAAAAAGGCGGCCCCGCAGGACCGCCTTTTTCATAAAGACTGAATGACTAAGTTACATTCAACAATTCCTGAACGACATTAATCCGATCCTTGAGGAGCAGATGATGCAACCAGGCAGTACTAACTAATTAAATGTAATGATCTTTTGCGTCAGTTCTTTCTCAGCTTGTTGTTTTCTCAATAATGCAAGCAATGTTGGATCGACTTTTTCAGCAATCTTTTCAGCAATCACGGCGTCTTCAATGGCCGAAGCCGCCAGGACTTTGTCTTTGCCGTATATGCAGTTGCCACCAGCGAAAGCACTAAACGAGAGCAAGCACAAAGGAACAACGGCAATAAATGAGCGTATTTTCATATTGACCTCAATGAGAAGGAATAGGCAGGCTTTTACTTATCGCACACAAACCAGCGCTTGACAAGTTGCTTAATGTTACCGAACTACCCAATCGGGCTATTCTGCATCGGACAGTTTCTCCTTCCGCTTTGTCGTCAGTAAATCAATCATGTCCACAGTCCAACGACCAGTACAGATGGTTTGAAGACCAGGAATGCTGATAATCACCGGATCCAGCCCGTTTCCTCGCAGTACCGGGGGTTGCACCAACTGCTGAGCGCGTGAATACGTCCCCTCACTGTAAGGGTGAGTAGACAATTGCATCGGGAGCAAGCACAACCATGGATTCCAATGGGAATACCCCATAATGCTCAATACCCCAGTCTGCTGGCACGTTATTCCAGCCCGAAAGCTCAAGCGCAAGACCCCGTAAGGTTTTGCGCCCTACTGTGTATCCATTCGCGTCGTAATAGGCAGCGGTAGGGTTGATTGCGCTCTGTTTCGCCAGACGCTTTTTTTGCTGGACCAGGCGTTGTCGCAGCCGGGCTACCAAAGCTATACCTTTTTCTGGATGCCCGAGCCAATCAGCCACATAAGTAATGTATTGATAGAGTTGCTCAAAGTCGATAGCAATCGGGATAGTTTCAACGCGAAATCCCAACTCAACCAGCAGTTTCAAGGTGTGTCTGGTCGTGTACTGCCCCGCCAGTATGAGGTTGGGTAGCAGAGCTAATATCGATTCACTCTCACCTTTACTTACCGGGTACTGACGAGCTTGTTCATAAAGATAAGACCCAGCGCTATCGTGCGATAAATTCGACAGTGAAAGAATTTGTTCAGGCTCGGCCAGCAACAGCACCAGTTGGTCGGCACATAAATTAATTGATGCAACGCGAGGTAAAGTATCCGCCCGGATGCTGATACAGCCAAACAGCAAACACAGTACGATCAATCGGCTTGGTGTGGGCTTGGTGTGGGCTTGAGCAAAACCATTAAAGTGACAAGGAAATTGCACGGCACCACAACATTTCTACCGTGTTGAGCGAACGACAATCAATCGTTGCAATTTGCCTTATCTCGGATATGAATTCTGGGATGTGAATTCTGGGATATCAACTCCGGGATGTCAGATCTAACGTGCAGGAACCAGGGCTGCAAGCTCAAGCACCTGCAACCCATACGTTAGTCCCGGAACTTACTTAGCAGGAATAGACTTGATGCGACCATCGGTATAGGGCTGGTAAGGTGCGTTACTTGCCAGGTACTCGGCCAACACATCTTCCAGGCTGGGTCCGTAATCGTAAGCGTTCTTGCCATCAGTGGAGAACATCTTAAATCCATCTCCGCCACCGCGCACATAATTGTTGGTCACAACATTGTATTCAGTTCCCAAATCAAGTTCGACCCAATCGCCATCCTGCATCACCATAGCTTCAACAATACGTCCTTCGTCAGGAGATTTATTAGCGTCCCAGGTAAACTTCATACCGGCGACCTGAGGAAAGCGTCCGGCACCTTCTTCAACCTGACTGACACCATTCTCCAATGCGGCCATAAGTCCTACACCCGAGATCTGAAATGTGGATAAAGTGTTCTGAAATGGCAGTACAGTTAATACTTCTCCCATTGTGACCTCTCCAGCGTCAATTGATGCACGCAATCCCCCTGAGTTGGCTATAGCGATCGTTACGCCTTGATCGGCAACCCTGTCCAACATGGCGTCGGCCACCAGATTACCCATTGAACATTCTTCAGCGCGACAAATATCGCGGTTACCGTCGATCACTTCGGCAGCAGATGCAACTACTTTGTTCCGAATCTCTTCAAGCGGCTTGGCAAGATCGGCAACACGTGCCAATACATCAGCGTTCTCAGCTATGGAACTGTCGATGAGAACCGGTTCACCGGAGGCTTTGGTGATTTTTCCGACGTCATCAAATTCAACGCTTAATTCACCCAGATACTTACCATAGGCATAGGCCTGCACAACGGCAGTATCACCCACCATTGTCGGGTAAGGCCCCTTAGCATCTTCGTTGGTGTTTGATAACAATGTATTTGAGTGACCACCAACAATTATGTCGACCCCTTCAACTTCTTCGGCAACACGCAAGTCGGTACGATACCCCGAGTGTGATAGCACGACGATGATATTAACGCCAGCATCTGTCAGCTCGGCCACTTCACCACGAACCGCTTCGACTGGATCGGAGAAGATAATCGCCTTACCAGGACTTGCCAGCTCGGGCGTGTTTTCTGGAGTGAGACCAATTAAACCAATTTTCTGCCCGGCCTTCTCTATGACAATAGATTTCATTAGTTTATTTGCCAGCGCTGGCTCCTTGCTGACATCCGCGTTCGACATCAGTACAGGGAACTCAACCTTGTCCATAAAGCCACGCAGCACTTCGGGACCATCATCAAATTCGTGGTTGCCTACT
Organism: uncultured Granulosicoccaceae bacterium; assembly: GCA_964437945.1. GTDB lineage: Bacteria > Pseudomonadota > Gammaproteobacteria > Granulosicoccales > Granulosicoccaceae > Granulosicoccus. The sequence continues at coordinate 5,667 of CAYTJF010000046.1, read as the reverse complement.
GTCATGCCGTCGTACTGCAGCGAGTTCATAATCTCGGCAGCTACAGCGCCCTTATAATAGGTGTAGAAAAGTGAGCCCTGGAATTGATCGCCACCATCAACAAGCAAGGCATCCGGGTTGCGTTTGCGAGCTTCTGCGACCGCTGTCACCATGCGTGCATAGCCACCAAAACATTCGCCCGCTGCGTTGTCCTCAGCTGAGCAGCCGCTATCGAATTTACTGATCGGTTCGACGCGTGAATGGAAATCGTTGGTATGCAGAATGGTCATGCTGGTGTCCGCACTAGCTGATGACGCTGCAAACGCTGTTACCATGGCAAGAAACGATAAACGCAAAGAAACCGTTTTCATTCGAATAGCTCCAAAATGTATTGGGTTGAAAGTTGTGCCAGATTACCAGAGACTCTACTCAACTTCAGCCCTACCGCAACCACACGGAGCCAGGCGATCCACCGAATATATTGTGATAACGTATTATTGAAACGCCAATTCAGCTTAACGGACTATTTGCTTTGGTTTATAAACAGCCATCAATTGCTACAGCAATGAGTTGCGATTGAAAACTGTACATTCGCCTTAGCGATATAGTACAAACCGTTGTTTTAACAGTCGTTTCAACACACACTCCCTACACTTCGATACACTGACTCCATGAACAGAGTGGCAAAGTTTGAAATTGGACAAGTAGTACGGCACCGCGTCTATCCTTTTCGTGGTGTGATTTTCGACGTCGACGCTACTTTCAACAATACTGATCAATGGTACGAAGCCATTCCAATTGAAATACGACCGCACAAAGACCAGCCGTTCTACCACATCTATGCCGAGAATGAACAAACCGTATATGAAGCGTATGTGTCCGAGCAGAATTTGTTGATTGATGATAGTCAGGTGGCGTTGCGCCACCCAGCTATTGCTCTTGATTTTGTTATGGCTGAGTCTGGCGAGTATTTACCGGTAAATTTACAGACTCACTAATATCTGCAACCCAAATTACCTGCAAACCAAAACATCTAAAAACTCACTGGCTATTAGTCAGCCTCTTGTGTTGTACCAACACACCGCGCGCTGGCATGTCTGGAAAGGCCACTTCGGCCCAACAGCCTTCTTCAAGAACATGCTTTGGCGACAAACCAATTGATAAAAATTCTTCTTTAACTCGGAATGCACGACCATTGGCCAGATAGGCATTACCATTCTCCAACTTACTTGCTCCATGCGAACAACCAATAACTGACATCACATCAGTCTCTGAATCAAACGAATTCGCAAATTGCCGAATGACGGTCTTATTGTCCTTGCCCATGATCAGGGAGTCATTTGGAAACACCAACACTGAAGTATCCACCACGTCGTAATTGTTAAAAATGTCTTGATAACGTGATTGTCCTGTTTCGAACATGTTCGGTACCTCTGCATAGGCATCCGAGTTAGTGAATTCACCCCGGTTCGCCAGATCTCTGGCTGGTGCCAGCGCAGCAATAGACTCCTCCAACTCACGAGCATGCTCCATTCTGAGCTGTTCAGCCGTAAGCCCTGATTTTTCGTATGTCCACTCTTCGTCATTTTTTTCGACATAAAGCTCTGATGGCTTGTCTTGTTCCAGTTCAGCGATCGTTGGAGCGGGATTGTATTCGGGTTTGGTCTTACGTTCGCCGGGAACCGGTCGATTTGTCGGTGTATCAGGCTGATTTTCCGGGACGGGTAAAGGCTGTTCTGGGGTTGGCTCAGTTTGCCGACTGTTGAACATGTCATCGTTGCTACGCACATTTTTGACGCTGGCCCCACGTACAAACATACCGCCTGTTGGTTGGACACCGTACTGGTCAACTTCGTAGGAGCGTTTGAGTTTTACTTCACCGGCGGCAATGATAAATGTGTATACAGGGTTGCCACTTGCCGAGGGTTGCTCATCACGAATTGCGTTATACACCAGCATCGAATCAGCGGATTGAGAGCCGATGCGTAAATCAAATCCTGCCTGTTGCAATGAACCCAAGAGCAACTCACCAAAACGTGTCGTGGGCTCGTCAGCGAACAGCGTAATAACGCTCGGGGCAGTAGCCGGGATTTGCGCAATTGTTGCAACAAAATCGGCTGCAATGAGTTTCGACCGGCTGAAGTCGCTGGTTAAATCAGTGTCTTTGGATATAGGTGACGATTCTGCAATGGAAGTATCTGCAGGTGCTACACTAGTTTGCACATCCTTAGAACCGTTGTTTGTTGATGAAATTGCAGCACATCCGAACAATCCCGACACTAAACCGGCCAGCAGTGCTACCTTCAAAATTTTCATTCTTATATTCATTGCAGTCAATAATCCCTATTTGCCTAACCAAAAGTAGCGTTCAAGCAACCGAAATCGCCATAATTCTGGCGAATCGTAATAATCCTATTGCATGGTTATCTTCACCCTTGAAGATTACGCGCCAAATTGTTGATGTCTTTTCTCATCCGAAACAGAATGTTATCCCTTATTGACACGTATAATCAACACTAGACTTGAACCAGGCCAACCAGTGGACCTAAAATCCACCTATTCCTACTTAGACCAGCCAGCATGATAGACGAAGATCTTTACAAAATTGCTACCGACGAGCTTAACTCGGGTGCACGAAAACCGGATGTATGGGCGCGTGCCTGCGCGTTAGCGAGCGACGATCACGATGAAGCCCGCTTTTTGTACACCAATTTGCGCGTTGAAGAGATGCTCAACAAAGACGGGAAGCAGCGCACGTTCTCAACCGGTGGCCAGCATCGCGAAGTTAATGTCAACAATGCAGCGCCGATTGATGTTATTGAAATTGATCAAGCCGCATCTTTCGGCAGCGAGCCAATGGATTCCCGTGATACAAACGCAGGGAGTACGAACCCGGGTAGCAGTAGCGCTACACAAATAGATTCCAGTAACGCCCGTGTCGACACTGTAAATGTGTCGCCGTCGACCGATGAGCCGGATTCATACAAGCTGGCCGAATCTAATAGTCAGACAACCAGTTCCGGCACCGACGTACTATCAGACAAAGTAGTTGAACTCGATGATGAAACGATGGCTGAACTGGCGGCATTATCCGGCGACAGCTCCAACGATTCAAATACCGTCGCCAGCATTGCCGAAATGTCGGCCGAAAAGTCGCGAAACGATGATCAGACCAACGAGAACGCAGTTGACCCAAAAAACGCTGTAGCCAACGTATTCGGAGCTTCAGCAGCGGCAAATCGAGAGCATGTCTTGTCCCAGGATCAAAGATCAACGCCTGCTGTCGTATCGGCTCCAGCCCCTATGTCAAAACACGATTCTTCGAGCACGAACGTTGATGCATCAAACATTTACAGCAATTCAGTGTCGGA